>JAOHKZ010000067.1 GCA_028101545.1 Opitutales bacterium
TGGCAGGAGTGGAAGCCGCCTGTGCCGCTTCAGATAAGGGTGCATCCGTACTAGTTATTGAATCCCGTCCCTATCTCGGTTACGACATCTGTGCCAATCAGAAATTATGGCTCGAATCTGGGGAAAAGCCACAAACTGACATTAGCAGATGGATCTTTGATGGTAAGAGGCAACAAACTCCCATGAAGGTCAAGGGCCTTTTGGACCGGGTGTTATTAAAAAGAAATATTCAATTTCTGACCGGTAGTTTCCCGGCAGAGTTATTGGTTGATCCAAAAGGAAAGCCCGCGGGTATGACCATGGTGAACCGAAGTGGGCGTCAGGCTATCCGTGCTAAAGTCATTATAGATGCAACTCCATATGCCGCCTTAGTACGTCAATTACCCGATATTTTAACGGACTTTAATGCAGAAAAGAAGCAGGCATCGTTTACGGTTATTGGAGGTGATTTAAAGAAAGCAAATGACACCATCCAGGGTAAGCAAGTCCCGGATGTCATGTTTTCCGTTAAATTTCCAGTTAAGAAAAATAAGAAACAGGAATGGATCTCGAAAGATTACCCAGTATATCAGTACGACGCAAAGATTGATCTGAAGGAAGATACTTATCGTGCCCACAGCAAAGCGATCCATCAGATCCGGTCCATGGTTTCCGATCCAGACATGGCTGATCATTCAGAAGGACTCCTGGTCTTCCCTGAGCACATGATTAAAACTGAATCGAACAATGATGATCCTGCTGCATTGGAAAACTATCTTCCCCAGGGATTTGGAAATCTTTTCGTATTAAACGCATACGCGGGAATTAAAAATGAGACCACCCGTCATCAACTTATAAACAGCCCCTACAGGCTTGCTCCGATTGGTAAGGAAATCGGAAAAGCGGCGGCTGAGCTTGCCACTAAAACTGAGGTACCTAAAGATATTGATTATTTAGCATCCACCGCTGATGAGGCGAAGTTCGCCGTCTCTGAATCTGCTAAAAGCTTTCGTTTTAATGATCGCCCAGAATTGAAGCTTTCAGGGAATCAGCTTCCCATTTTGGGTAGATGGGATGTCGTGGTTGTGGGTGGTGGCACATCGGGAGCCCCGGCTGCCTTGGCTTCTGCCAGAGCAGGTGCCAGAACTTTGGCGATTGAGTATATGGATGAGTTGGGCGGAGTGGGAACCGCAGGGATGATATCAACTTATTGGTACGGTTTTCGAAACGGGTATACCGCAGAGGTCGATAAGGCTCTTGGAACCAAAGAGAGCTGGAATCAAATCCAAAAGTCTGAGTGGCTGCGTCAGCAAATCCTAAAAAGCGGTGCCGAGCTTTGGTTTGCCAGCTTTGGGTGTGGCACTGTTACGAAGGGCAATAAAGTTGTCGGAGTAGTTGTGGCAACTCCTTTTGGCCGTGGGATTGTTTTAGCCGATGTGGTTGTTGATGGTACAGGCAACGCAGATATCGCTGCAGCTGCCAATGCAAATACGCATTACAGCATTTCCAAACACGGAGATTTATCCGTGCAGATATCCAATTATGCACCCAGGAGACTTGGTGGAGGTACACATAACCCAGCAAGGTATATGCTCAATGATAACGATATCTTTGACCGCTGGCACCTTAAGCTATCTGCCAGGCAGGAGATTTATGGTAAGACTAAAAATGCGGGCACGGCAGGAGTTCACGATATGGGGCAGCTCATCCCTTCCCGTGACCGTCGTCGCATCATTGGTGAGTACAATTTAACGACCGAAGATATTCTTACAAAACGCACCTTCCCGGATACGATCAGCCACCATAGAAGTAACTTTGATGCTGGTGCTCATCCGGATACTGAAATGTTTTTGATCAAAGATATGAAGGGTCCTGTTTTTAGCTGTGACATGCCTTACCGATGTGTCATCCCACAGGGCTTGGAAGGAATTTTGGTGATTGGCTTAGGTGCCAGTGCAGACCGTGATGCCATGACTTTAGTGCGCATGCAACCCGACCTCCAAAATCAGGGATACGCGGTGGGTACGGCCGCTGCAATGGCAGTCCTCAGGGCACGGGGGAAAGTTCGCGAAGTTGATATCAAGGCTCTACAGAGAGAACTGGTTAGGAAGAACTGTCTCGAAAAGCGTGTTCTAGAAGATGTGGATTCCTTTCCTTTGAGTGAGAATTCGATCCAAGAGGCAGTCAAAACTCTTGAAGGTTTGACGATAGATGTCCATCAAAAGCCTGAACATGACGACACGCATAAAGCGTTAGCAGTTGTTATCAGCCATCCACAGGAATCCATCCCCTTATTAAAGAAGGCTTACACCCAAATTTCGAAGCCTGCAGCGAAATTAAATTATGCCCGTATTTTGGCCATCCTTGGAGATCAGGCAGGAAAAGAGACACTCGTGGACGCCGTAAAAAAAGCACCTAATTGGGGTAAAGGCTGGGATTACAGTAATCAGCGTAAATATGCCAATACCTTTGGTCCGGTAGATCGTATAGTGATTGCCCTGGGTTTCTTGAACTCAACAGATGTCCATGCCCCTTTACTGGAAAAGCTGGATCAATTGACGCTAAATAGTCCGCTCTCTCACTATAAGGCGGTTTGCTTGGCATTGAGAATGAATAAGGATGACTCTCTTGCCGAACCCTTAGCTCGATTTCTTGTAGAGAAAAAGTTGAAAGGGCACACGCAAGCCCTTGGCTATTACAATACCCAGAAAAAGGAAAAAAACGACTATGTTCGTCAGGGTGTTAATACTAAGGGCGGATCCATGGTGAATAATAAATTTAAAGAGCTTTTAGTTGCGGCACTTCTTTTCGAATGTGGGGATCACAAAAATCAGGGGCGCGAAATTCTTGAGGTCTATACCAAAGATGTGAATGGTCATTTCGCTGAGTATGCCTATCGCGTATTGAGTAATGGGACCGCAATCAGTAGAACCGGGGGATAGAGAAAACCATGAGAAAAGGTTGGGGGCTTAAAGAGGATTCAGGTAGCATTGCCGCACAAATGAGTAGTTCAATCTTGAATCGACGAAATTTCCTGAGTCTTGGTACAGGGATGGCCGCCCTGATGGCACATGGTACTTCCTGGGGAAGCGATTCCGCCGTAAAAAAATATTTCCGTAAGGCCAAGGCGCTGGGGACGGATGTCAAGATCACGGTTTTGCATCGGGATGAGGAGATTGCCAGAAAGGGAATCGATTCGGCTCTGAATAAAATTGAGCATGTCGAACAATTGATGAGTCTGTACCGTCCGGACAGTCAACTAAGTCTGCTTAACCGCAAGGGTGTTTTACGAAATCCCAATCCGGACTTGGTGGCGGTTATTAGGAAATCAATGGGGTTGTCCAAGCTCACAGAAGGGGCTTTTGATGTCACGGTCCAACCGCTATGGAATCTTTATACCCGTCATGCTCAATTCGGATCTCTTCCTTCTGAAAATGAAATTGCAAAGGTTCGAAGAAGAATCGGTTGGGAGCATGTTCGCATTGAAGAAGATATTATCTTTTTTGACCGGCCCGGTATGCAGGTCACTCTAAACGGAGTGGCCCAGGGAATGGCTGCTGATTTTGCAAGGCAGGCTTTGGAAGAGAGAGGCATTAGGGATGCCCTTATTGATGCCGGGGAGTTTAATGCAATTGGTTCTCCCAGAAGAAAAGATGCTTGGCAAATCGCTGTCCAACACCCCAGGCAGGAGGGTAATATTGCCAAAATTGGATTGCAGGATCGCTGTCTTTCCACTTCCGGGGATTATGGTATAAAATTTTCCGATGATTATCGGTATCATCATTTATTTGATCCCCGGACCGGTCTTTCGCCGGTCAAGCTGTCAGCACTATCAGTAGCAGCACCCACGGCGCTTGAGGCCGATTCTCTGTCAACCGCCCTGTTTGTTCTCGGTCCTGAGAAAGCAAAAGAAATGGTGGGATCCATGGATTTGGTGGATGCCTTGTTTGTCAGCAAATCGGGCGATATCACAGCAACGGATGGATTCCCGCTTGTTTAGGAAAATGGGTTGCCCAATGAGCAAGTTATCTTTTCTCCCCGTTTTTCAATCAACCGCTTGGATACCCTTATTATCAATTTGCTTCTTGATCGGATGGCTATCCCCTGTTGATGCAAAAGAGACAACCACCATCCAACTGACCGATCCGGTTTATCCAAAGAAACCGAAAAAGGAACACAGTCTCACTGCTTATTTCAATGACGAGGGATTTCCCTCGGGGTACAGTATGGAACTCATTAATGAGGTCTGCCTGGATGGGGTTTGTAAACTCGTGGAGGTCACGATGTATTGGGATGCCCTTGGATTCTATCAAAGTTTGGAATATCCCGAAGGAAAACCACTGACCAAGGTTGAGCACGAGCCCTTTGTTCCTGCGGATTATGAGAAGCTTGATTCAATATTGAAAGACCTAGAATCGATTTTGGATGACCATGAGCTTGGCTTTCTTGCCTCTGAAAAAGATGACAAGAGCCCTGAAGGAGAGGACGACGATGAATATCAGGAGGTTGATGGCGTGTCCAAGGCTACCCCGGGTGCGGTCAAAGAAGCCGTGGTCAAGGATGCGGCGTGGACCACCTGGGTGTTGTGGAAATATGCCAATACCGAGCTGGTACCTATCATGCAGAGAATGACCAAATCCCAATTTTCTCCTGATTTCCTGATGCACCTCCTCGATAGTAAGGACTGGCGGAGAGTTGCATTCGTGATCAACCATCTATTACGACAAAAACCGGTTGCCCCTCAATACCTCGATGAAATAGCGGCACTGATGCCCTTGGCTGGGATTGATCATATTGACCTGGCGATTGAATATCTTCGCAAGGCGAGCCCTGACAAAAATACCTGTTACCGGAAACTCATTGGCACTCTGCCGGAGCTCAATGGATACAACGCGGCCTTGGTTATTGAACTTCTTGAATCTGACGGGCAACTGGAGAATGCAATCCTCGAACAACTTGCAGCAAGTATTGAGAATCAGGAATACTACCTCATACACCTGGCCCTCCGCCTGATTGAAAGTCGGGAATTCTTTTCGAAC
>JAOHKZ010000068.1 GCA_028101545.1 Opitutales bacterium
AGCCTCACTCCTTTACAAGTGGGGATAAAAAAATCGAAAGGTTCAAATAGCCTTTTATCTTTAGGCTCAAGTTCCATACAAATGATTAGCCGGTCTGTGGGTGATAAAAGTTTGCAGATTAATATTCAATCTCGATACCTGACTGATTTACCCAAAGTTTTTCACACTGGTGTGGATTGGGGAGATTTTAATAATGATGGTTTGCCGGATTTAGTTTGTATGGATGGACGCAGTCATACCCTGGAATTTTTGAAATATTCTGACCAAAATAAATGGGACTCGGTCCTCCATTTTAAAGTATTTGAAGAAGACCTTCACTATCGAGGTAAAAAGGGTGGGGCACTAGAACCGCGAGATGGTATCATTACTGATCTTAATGGAGACGGGTTAGATGACTTGGTGTTATTAGTTCATGATCGATATCTTTGCTATTATCAGGAAGCCTTTCCAGGAAAATGAAAATTCTCATTCTTGGAGATATTGTTGGGCGTCCTGGTCGAGCCTTTCTGAAGACTCATCTTGGTAATTATAAATTAAAAAATGGAATTGATTGCGTAATAGCCAATGGTGAAAATGCGGCTGGTGGAGCAGGGATAACTGCAAAAACGGCCAACGAAATTTTGGGTAGTGGTGTGGATGCAATTACGCTCGGTGATCATGTCTGGGACCAAATGAACTTCAACCGGGAAATTGATGACCTACAATATGTGTGCAGACCGGCAAACCTTCCTGATTCAAATCCCGGTCGTGACCGGTTAATTATTGAAAAAGGCGGACTGAAAATCGGTATATTCACAATTTTGGGCAGAACTTTTATGGGGCCAAAAGTAAGCTGTCCCTTTCAAACTGCTTCCAAGATGGTTCAGGATCTGGACGCCAAAACAGATATTATTATCGCAGAAATTCATGCGGAAACAACTTCCGAAAAAGAGGCGATGGGCTGGCACTTAGACGGGAAAGTTGGGGTTGTTTTTGGTACTCATACTCATGTGCCCACCGCGGATGGAAGGATTTTGAAGCTCGGAACTGCTTATCAGTCCGATTTAGGAATGACCGGCCCTAGGGAGTCTGTTCTTGGCCGTGATATTGACGCCTGCTTAGGCCGGTTTATTGATGGAATGCCAAGAAAGTGTCCAGTTGCATCTGCCGATGTGGGGATGCAGGGATGTATTCTTTCTATAAATGAAAAAACTGGTTTCGCCAATTCGTTTGAAAGAATTGAATTCCGGGAAAACGGTCAGATCTGATAATTATATTTGGAAACCCACTGGTAGATCTATCTGGAAAGCCAACCTAGAGTAACATTTATTCTGGAGGTCCGAATGGATCAAGTAGATCCAAAGTTTCAGTTTCTTTTTCCTTTTGCTCGAGTTCATCAGCCTCGGGTTCTGGCACAACTTGGGGATCAGATTCTGTACTTGGTGGAATAAATTTATCAATATTTTTGTATATTAGAAATCCAACTACACCTAATGTTGATATGAAAACCAATATAGCAATCGTTACCATAAGTTTACCGATCAAACCCATTCCCGTTTTTGCTACGGACTGTTCAGTAAAAGTTGAAGATTGATCCGATGCCGCCTTGCCTGATTGGATTTTTGGCTTGTTTGAAACGGAACGATCTCGAGTAGCTTGAAGGTTCGGCTTTTTTTCAAGCGAAGCTTTATCAGGTATATTTTTTGAAGTTAAAGGGGGTAGTGTAATCTTATTGATTTGAGTCCATTCAGGCAATTGTTTCAATGGAACCCAACCTGAAACACCTTGGTGCCAAGACAGGTCATCGGGCTTGAATTCACCACTTCCTACTCTTTCAGTTGCTTCTTCAATAGACAAGGGGCCGTGATCCACCCCGTTTGAGGTGACATACAAATTAAGGGAGGAAGTCATTGAGAGAAGTTTTACTTCTTCTTTTCTTCGTAAGACTTATGAAAGGATAGAATAGTTTCCTTTAAAGCGGATGCGTTTTTAGGATCCAGACTCTGCTTGCACTTCATTGCTGCCACTATGACTGCATGTGCTTTAGTTAGTTTATTCTCATACTTTGAATCAGAGGATTTAATCCTTTGGGCCATAAAATAGTCTGCAATTGTATTTTGAATCGCGGATGCATGTGATTCTTTTGTCGCTACCCAACGAGCAATTTGATTCATGGATTGAGCGTCTTTTTTTCCGGATAATTCATGGATTAACTTACTTGCTTTTTCAATAGTTGACTGATCCTCAAGCATTTGTTCAAAACGATTTTGATCACCATAAATCCCGCAAGGAACCTGGCAATGTGCAAATATGTCTTTCGATGCACAGGCAGTAAAAAAGAGAAGGATGGATAAAAATAAATTTTTCATAAGGTTTATGGTTATTAGATAAAAAAAGGTAAGGTGATAATCAAATCATAGCTTATCAATCTGCCAAGCAAAACTGACGGAATTTTTACATTTTATTTCAGATCATCCTAAATTAAGTCGTCTTTGACCTTGCGATTGCAGGGCATTTTAACTTATAAATATTCTTCATTTCATTATTTATTTTGGTGGAATTTTGTGCGGGAGTAGCTCAGCTGGATAGAGCATCGGTCTTCTAAACCGAGGGTCCTGGGTTCGAATCCCAGCTTCCGTGCCATTTTTATTTCCATGCAAAATATGGAAATGCCTGTAAAATCGAGGTAGTTATTAGGTTTTTGCCCCGTCATTGGTTTATTTTTCGTTTACTACTCATTTTCTCATGGTTAGTCACTCTCCTCAAGCCTCTCGAATCTCGCGCGCAAGCCCGCTCGATTATACGCCTCTCTCTGTTTATGGGCATTCTGAGCCTGATTCTTTAATTGTAAGTATTCTGCACCAGAAAGTTCTCCTCTACTTTTAGCAGCTTCAATTTCATTGAGTTGTGAAGAATAAACTTGTTGGCTATGCGTTTGACAACCCACGCTTAAGCCAGCACAAGCACAGATAAATAAAACTGTGATAATGCCGTATCTTGCAGTTTTTTTTCTTTCATTCCCAATGCGTAAATCAATCAAAGCCCGCAAGCAAATCTCTTTTTTACAAGACTAGCATTGATAAAAGCTCAAAATATTAATTCTCTGTAACTACTGTGAGTTTGACGATTCGATCATAATTTTGAAGAGTAAGATTTGAAAATTGATCTAAATTGGAACAGTAAAAATCTCACTCAGGGTTGGCAGAAAGGTGTTAATTCGTTTTATTATGGGCTTGGTTTCGATGATAGTGATTTAAAAAGTCCGCAGGTTGGGATTGGTACCCCTCTCTTAGAGGGGAATTTGTGTAATCTTCATGCTTATGAATTAGCTCAGGAAATTACTAAGGGGTGTAAGGCAGTAGGTCTGATGGGCTTTCCATTTGGGACTCCTGGAGTGAGTGATAACATTTCCCAGGGACATGAGGGCGGGAATGGAAGTTTACCTTCGCGTAATTTAATTGCGAATTCGGCCGAGTGTGTAATTACAGCTCATGCTTATGATGCAATGGTGGGACTTCATCATTGTGATAAAAATGGCCCTGGATTTGCGATGGCTTTGGCCCGCACAAATTATCCAGGTTTAATTATTTCAGGAGGGAGTATAAAGCCGGGTTGTCATGCCGGTAGAGATATAACCATTCTCGATGTTTACGATTCATAGGCGTCTGCAAGGGTGGGGGATATATCAGAAGACGAGGCCAACCAGATTCTAAGAAAGGCCTGCCCTGGGGTAGGTGGTTGTGGGATTGCAGCTTCGTTCAACACTTGGGGCATAGCTATGGAGGCAATTGGGCTGATGCCTCCTTACAGCAGCTCAATCCCGGCAGAAGCCGAGGAAAAGCGAAACGAATGCTTTGCCGTAGGTAAACTCGTTAAGAGTATGCTTGCCAGTGGCTTGCGTCCCCGGGATATCTTAACTAGGGATGCTTTTGAAAATGCTACAGTTGCGATAGCAGCTTCTGGAGGTTCCACTAATGGGATTCTTCATTTGCTTGCATTAGCAAAAGAGGCTGGAGTCGAATTTAAGCTATCGGATATTCAAGTAATCTTAAGAAAAACTCCTGTGTTTGCCAATTTTGCTCCCCGAGGGCGTGGGACAATGATCGATTTACATAATATGGGGGGTACTCCTGTATTTTTGAAACTCCTTTCTGATTCGGGTCTATTACATGGAGATTGTATTACGGTTACTGGAAAAACCATAAGCGAAAATTTAATTGAAATTTCCAGTATGCCTGACAACAAGAATCTTCTTGCCAATGTAAATGAGCCATTCAAGCCGTATGCTGATATTCAGGTATGCTTTGGAAATATTGCTCCTGATGGCATTGTTTTTAAGGTTTCTAGTTTTAAAGACACTACTTTCAGAGGCAAGGCACTTTGTTTTAATGATGCCCGGGAAGTAGTAAAAGCGGTGGAGAGCAGGCAGATTAAACCAGGCATGATCATAGTTCTACGTTATCAAGGTCCGGTTGCATGTGGTATGCCTGAAGTTCTAGTTGCCACAGCGGCTCTTTCAGTTCCCGCACTGGATGGTAAAGTTGCGTTTCTATCCGACACCAGAGTTTCTGGTGTTTCGCATGGAGCAATCGGAGTTCATTGTTCACCAGAAGCTGCAGTGGGTGGTCCGATCGCATTAGTTGAAGATGGTGATGAAATATTTTTCGATCTTTTAGCAGGTGAAATATCTTGGATTGTTAGCGAGAAAGAAATTATTAACCGTCGAAAACATTGGGTTTCTCAAAAACCAAATTTTGAGCGGCGTGGTTATTTGGCGGATTTTAGTGCAACTGTTGCGCAGGCCAACTTCGGTTGTGTCAGCAAGTCTCATTATACGGATTGTGCATAAACAAGAACAATGACTGTATCCGAATCTTTGCTTTTTCTATTTAAAAAAATTTAGCTGATAGAATAATTTTGAATCTAA
>JAOHKZ010000069.1 GCA_028101545.1 Opitutales bacterium
TCATCCTCCTTATCATCTATTTCCCTAGGGGCAAGTCTCATGTGATAAGTCCGATTCCGCTTGGAATTTTACTTGTTATTTGATTATTTTAAATAATGGATTTAATTCCTTATTCAAGGCAAAGTATCAGCGAGGAAGATATATCTCTTCTAATTGAAACAATTAAATCCGATTTGTTGACCCAAGGCCCTAAAATTGGAGACTTTGAAAACAGTATAGCCAATTTTTTTAATGTTAAGTACTCGGTGGTGTGTTCAAGCGGAACAGCGGCTCTTCATCTTGCTTATGCTGCATTAGGTGTGAATCATAATAGCTTAGGAATTGTTCCCGCAATTACCTTCGCAGCTACTGCAAACGCTTTCCGTTATCAAAGAGCTGATGTACAATTTTGTGATGTCGATCCTGAAACAGGTCTTATTTTACTAGACTCGCTAGAAGAATGTATGGCTAATGTATCAGAAAAACAAAAAGAAGAATGCAATGTTATCGCACCCGTATCCTTTGCTGGTTCTGTTGCTCCATTAGACAAATGCCGTAATATAGCCGAAAAAAATAATTTCTTTGTCGTTGAAGATGGATGCCATTCTCCAGGAGCATGGAAGGAAAATCATCAAAAAAAAATTATAAAAAGTGGGGCATGCATAAATACTATCGCATCCACTCTAAGCTTTCACCCCGTTAAGCATATTTGTGCAGGTGAAGGAGGGGCTGTCCTAACTAATGACCCTAAAGTTGCCGAAAAAGCAAAAAAATTGCGCAACCATGGAATTAATAGACCATATAATGACAGCCACGAAAAACCATGGTACTATGAACAGGAGGATTTGGGATGGAATTATCGGTTGACTGACATACAGGCAACATTGGGGATGTCTCAACTTCAAAGACTTGCTAGTTCCCTAGAAACTCGAAGATATTTGGCCCAAAGGTACGATCAAGCCCTTGCTCAATCGCCTTTCGAGGAACACATAACCAGACCCGCCTTGGAGAAGGGGCACGCTTGGCATCTCTATGTGATCAAATTTAAGGATTATAAACTAAGAGATTTGGCGTATAAATTCTTTAAAAGTAAAAATATACTAACTCAAATACATTATATCCCTCTTTATAAACATCCATATTACTCCAAGGATCTTGGAGAATTAAACCTGCCCGGTGCTGAATCATTTTTCAAGTGTTGCCTTAGTATTCCGTTGTATCCAGAATTAACCGAAATTGAACAAAATCGAGTAATGGATACACTAGAACAATTTTTAAATAGAAAATAATGGATTTTAAAAAGTTTACCAGTCCTAATACATCTTTTTCTTCTTCGTCCTCAGGTTATATCATTCTCAAGGGATTTAACGCACAGTTTCGTGATTACACATTAAGCTCAATTCGAATGGAGGATTCAGAGAAAATCATGGAGTGGAGAAATGATCAAATTTCCGCGTTAAGGCAATCAGAACCGCTTACAGCGAATGATCAAAAAAAATATTTTACGGATATTGTTAAGCCAAGTTTTTCACAAAAAAAACCCGACTTAGTCCTTCTGCGATTAACATACGAAAATGTCCTTATCGGTTATGGAGGATTGGTGCACATTAATTGGACTGACCTCAAAGCAGAGGTATCTTTCCTACTAGATACAGAGCGTGGAAAAGATACTTTTCAATATGGCAGGGATTGTAGCATATTTCTAAATTTATTAATGAAATGTGCCTTTGATACTTTGGGGTTAAATAAAATAAATACCTATTCCTATGCACACAGGTCTTACCATATTAATGCCGTAGAAGCCTCAGGTTTCAGGAGAGAAGGAGTATTCAGAGAGGATACTAAGGTAAACGGTGAATGGGTGGATGCGATTATTGCATCTTGTTTAAAATCTGAATATCTTAAACAATTCCCCCCCCCTCAATAAGTCGTTCTTTCAACTTATTAACATACTCTTTTCCAGTCTTTCCGCAAAAATTGCTCTTTATAAATGGGTAAAGAAAGAAGTAGATTCAATTTCACTCGATTTTGGTTTATTGGGTGCGGATTCTGACAAATCCTGTATCGGTTCAGAAAAGGTACAGCAATTTAGCACTATCCCCCCTATTGATGAACTGAACAGAGAATCTCTTTTGCATTTTTGCAAAAAAAATAATGTACAATTTGTTGTGCCGACTAGGGATGGAGAATTACCATTCTGGGCCGAACATCAGGATTTTTTGCTCTCTAATCAGATTGGAGTAATGATCTCAACTCAATCTGCGGTTCAAATTTGCGAGGATAAATATTTGTTTGCAAAACATTTAGAAAAGGCTCCCGTTCGAGCTATCCAAACGAGCCTTTCAAGTACGACATTACCTGCAGAATATGATCGCTTTGTTGCGAAGGAGAGAACAGGAACCGCTTCATCCTCGATCGGAATAAACTTAAGACAAGGAGAGCTTCAAAAACATTCCCAAAAACTAAAAGAACCCGTTTTCCAACCACAAATTAATGGAAGGGAATTTAGTGCAGAGACTTGGATTGATAAAAATAATAGATGCCATGGAGTGATTTTGAGATGGCGCACACTTGTGGTTAATGGTGAATCTCATAAATCTATAACTTTCAAAAATTCAGAATGGGAAGAAAAATTAATTGCAACATTCAACAGGATCGAAGGGTTGAGAGGTCATATTTTAGCACAGGTTATAGTTGATCAACATGATAAGTTACACTTGGTCGAAATTAATCCGCGATTAGGCGGAGCAAGTCCACTTGCCCTTGCATCAGGGTTACATTCAGTTAAGTGGGCAATCCTTGAGTTTCTTGAACTTTCTAATCAGATTCCACTCGAACCAGTCTTTAAAAATGGACTCCAATTAATTAAAAAAGATGGTTATGTTCGAATTCAATAAAATTTCCGCCTCGACACTTAATGATTCCCTCTTAAAAAAATTGTAATTATGCCTGCGACAACTATTGCAATCGCCAATCAAAAAGGAGGCGTTGGAAAAACCACCACCACAATTAATTTGGGTGCTGCCCTCGCTTCCTTTGGTATCCGAACCCTTCTCGTCGATATGGACCCGCAGGGAAATGCCACAAGTTCATTGGGAATAGAAAAAAAAGCAGGTGCAGGTGTATATGAACCACTACTATCTGGAGCAGATTTATCAAGTAGGGTTGTCGCGACAAATGAAAAAAATCTCTGGATTATTCCCTCGGAACTCGATCTTGCGGCGGCTGAACTCGAGTTAAGCAGCCAAGATAATTACTTGATTAATTTACGAAACTCGCTTCACAACCTCGCCAATAACTATGGTTTACAGGCAATCTTGATTGATTGCCCCCCTACTCTGGGTTTACTTTCCATGAATTCTCTTTGTGCAGCAGATTTTTTGCTCATTACCCTCCAATCAGAATATTTGGCACTCGAGGGATTAAGCCAGATAACAAAAGTTATCGAACAACTGAAAGAAACGGGAGCAAACTCAGGAATTCAGTTGGGTGGAATCGCAATGACTATGTACGATAACCGAACGAGACTTTCCTATGAGGTTTGGCAGGAGGTAAACAAACATTACCCTGCAGAAATTTTTCGCACAGCTATTCCACGTACAGTGCGTTTGAGTGAGGCACCAAGTTTTGGGAAAACTATTTTTCAATACGACCCCAATGGTGTTGGCTCAAAGGCTTACCTAGCCCTAGCCAAGGAGGTCAGGGCTCGATTTTTCTCTTAATGCTTTTTCGCCTCCTATGATTGAAAAATTCAAAATTTATCAAATTTGAAAGTTCATGAATGCAAAACTAAATGAATTGGAGAAAAATATTGGATATTCATTCCAAAATAAAGATCTACTTACCCAAGCATTAACCCATCCTTCTTTCAACGAACACGATCAAAGTAAACCGGACAACCAGAGGATGGAATTCCTTGGAGATTCTATCCTCAGTGCTATTTTATCTGAAGCACTTTACATTGCCTTTCCCGAGGAGGACGAAGGATCATTAAGTCGTAAAAGAGCTGTTTTTATTAGAGGAAGTTCATTGGCGAAAATTGCCAAAGAGCTAAAGGTTGATAATTTTTTACTCTTGAGTACAGCGGAGTTGAAAAACAGAGGGAATCAACGAAGTTCAACACTTGAAGATGCAACTGAGGCCATTATTGGAGCTGTTTTTCTTGATGGAGGCATTGGTGAAGCAAAAAAGTGCATCTTAAATTGGTTTGGTGATTTACCTAATAAGCTTGTTCAAGAGCAACATAGCTACAACCCCAAAGGACAACTACAGGAATTCTTTCACGAAAAATCAATATCGAATAAAATTCAATATCGGATTTCAAAGGAGGAAGGACCACCCCATAAGAAACATTTTGAAATTGATCTTATTGTCGGAAAAAAAACTCTTGGTTCAGGAGTCGGAAGTACTAAAAAAGAGGCAGAAGAGGAAGCCGCAAAACAAGCACTAATTAACCTAAAACCGAGACAGTGAAAAAAGTAGTAATCCCCAAGGGAGCGACTGCAACTTTCATTCACTCATTGCCTGAATCAGCCACTCCAGCTCTGGCAGCTAATTTCCTAGCCAGCAAGGGGCATAAAGTTGCTATTTTAATAGAAGAAAGCATCCCCAAGGCAGAAGAATGGGGAGAAGATATTGCGGCTTTCCTTGAAAGCTTTAATCCTCAGAAAAAAATTGAATTCTTTATCTTTGATTGCCCTCCCGAAAACAATCACCCAGATGCATTTGAGAAAATTTGCGACCGCTTGACAATTCTGTCCGCCCTTCTGCGAAATGGTTCAGAACAAGACAGCCAAATTCTAATTGCAACAACACCCGAAGCACTCATTAGCCCATG
>JAOHKZ010000007.1 GCA_028101545.1 Opitutales bacterium
AGCCGAAAAAAGTAGAGCGGGCCTTTTTGCTTTCTGTTATTCAAAGAAAAGAAGATGAACCAGAAGCAGAATCTTTACTTGATGAGCTTTCTGAATTAGTTGAAAATTTATCTATTGTTGTAAAAGCGAAAACCATTGTTCGTACCCGAAAAACTTTTCCGGGTCATATTTTGGGCAAAGGTAAATGTGAGCAAATTTATCAGCAGGTTCAGGATTTGGGCTGTGATGTCATTATCTTTGACAATGAAATTACTCCAGGTCAGCAAAGAAACTGGGAGGAATTGACAAAAGTTTTGGTCATCGATCGTCATGAAGTAATTTTAGATGTGTTTGCTGATCGCGCTCAGACCAAGGAGGCCGTTTTACAAGTTCGCTTAGCAAGGCTTGAGTATTCTTTACCAAGATTACGAAGGGCATGGACACACCTAGACCGGCAAAGAGGTGGTGGCGTTACTCAAAGAGGCGAAGGCGAAGCTCAAATTGAGCTAGACCAGCGAATGTTAAGAGATAAAATATCCTCAACTAAGAAAGAAATTATTCAGGTCTCAAGTCGACGGCTAACCAGTCGAAAGAAGAGGAAACGTATACCCTTAGCAACTGTTGCGATAGTTGGTTATACCAATGCGGGTAAATCAACCCTTTTAAATCAAATTACTGGATCGAATGTACTTTCAGAGAATAAATTATTTGCGACACTGGACCCTACTAGTCGAAAAGCAAATCTTCCGGGTGGTCGCACCATAATTTTAACTGATACTGTTGGGTTTATCCGAAAACTCCCGCACCGATTAATTGATGCGTTTAAGGCAACTTTGGAAGAGGCTCTTGTTGCTGACCTGCTTCTTCATGTGGTTGATTTTTCATGCCCTGAATTTGAAGCTCATTTAAATACAACGATCGAAGTACTTAATGAGTTGGGTGCTGCGGATAAAGAGGTAATTACTGTATACAATAAAATTGATCAAGGTGAATTAGTAATGTCTCGTTTGAGAGCACAATCTCTTACACCGCAATGTGTATTTGTAAGTTGCAAGACAGGAGAAGGAATGACCGAATTATTATCCTTGGTCGAGCAGGAACTTAATAGAAGACACGAAACATGGAGATATAAAATTCCTCACCATAGGTACGAACTTGTCGCAAAACTGCGCGAACAGGGATGCGTGTCATCAGAACTTACTGATGAAAGTGGGATTGTGATAGAAGCATCACCAAGGGGTAAACTTAAAAGCCTTTTAAAAGACTATATTAATTGAGGGTAATGTAGTTTCAGTCTTGTTCTTTATTTCGCTGGAAATCGACTAAAGTAACCCTAAACATATTGGCGGCTAGCCAAAAAACTCCTGTCATGCAAAAAGAAGTCATGCCCGCAATGAATAAAATTACATTTGTATCTTCTGAAGGAACATGTGGCATTAAGACATATGTCATAAAAATAAAGAAAGCAATCGACAATAACGCGTCGAAAATGAAGCCATAAAAGGAAATGAGGGGTTTATCTTTATTTTCGTCAGACATGGATATTATTATGTTAATATCAAACTAATCGTCAAATCTTTCCTCAATTTTTCACACAGTCAATAATACGAGATTTAATTTCACTTATGTCTAAATTTTTGAGAACGCTGGGCTTAATTCTATTTAAATGAAGAGATGGCAGATGATCTAGATTTTCTTGAAGAATCAAATTTCGATTTGCGGCAACTTCGTCGACCCGATCAATGGGAGTGAAGTGAGGTGCAGATTTTACAGCCTCTGGGCAATCCGAAATAATTTCTTTAATACAAATTACGGCTTCAATAAAACGATCTAATTCAGCTTTTGTGTAACTTTCTGTGGGTTCAATCATTAATCCGAAAACTTCTGGAAATGCGACGGTCGGAGCATGGAACCCAAAATCAAGAAATAATTTTCCTACTTGTGGAATGGCTTGACTTTTTGAAATGCCCACAGTTTCGAGGCATGAAAAGTCTTCATCACTTAAGGTTAAAATAAATTCGTGCATACGAGGAATGGAATCCGCGTTGGATGGCAGTGTCGGAAAGTACCCTTTTAAGCGTTCATAGAGGTAGCGAGCAGATAGTACAGCGATGGAAGACATTCTTGGTACACCTTCTTTGCCTAATCTAAGGAGGTAGGAATAAGCTCTGACTTTGTGTCCAAAGTTCCCCCAATTTCGATGAAATGAACCAATACTATTAGCAGGTTTTTCAGATCGAAAAATTCCATCAGCATCTTTCTTAATTTGTGAACCAGGGAGGAAATCAATTAATTTTTGGGAAACGGCGACGATTGCGTCGCCAGGACCTCCGCCTCCATGAGGAATTGTCCAGGTTTTGTGTAAATTATTGTGCACTGCATCCACTCCAAGCTTGCCTAGGTCTATTTTACCGGCAATCGCATTCATGTTCGCTCCATCCATATAAACCAACCCGCCCGCTTGTCGCACTGCTTTGGATATGATATGAAATTGGTTTTCAAAAATTCCTGAAGTGTTTGGATTTGTTATCATAACACCACATAGGCGATTTGCGTATTTTTGAAGCTTTTCCTCAAAGTCATCCAGATCAATCAATCCGTCCGTTGTGGCTTGGAGGTAGACAATTCCATCTTTATTGGTAAAACCAGCCATGGTTGCGGTTGCAAAATTTGTTCCATGTGCTGATTTGGGAATAAATACAATATCCCTTGAGGATTCACCTCTAGAACGATGATATGCTTGGAATAGTTTTAATCCAACCAATTCACCCTGCGCTCCTGCTACGGGTTGTGTTGTAACACCAGGTAAACCAGTAATATTTTTGAACCATTCTTGAATTTCATATAAGACTTGTAAAGGCCCTTGCACATCCCCCTCCGGAGACTGCGGGTGGGCATGAGCAAAACCTGGTAAAGATGCTGCCCAATCATTGAGCAATGGATTGTACTTCATTGTACAAGAACCAAGCGGGTAGCAACCATCATCTGGACTAACATTTAGATCCGCTAATTTTTCATAGTACTGGGAAAGCTCATCAACAGAGAAACTTGCTAGATTAACAGAATTTGTACGGAGTAAATTAGAGTTTATTTGACTTTCATAATGGGCTGTATCCTTAGTTGATGCAGGCGAGAAATTCTTCTTAAAAAATTCAACTAATTTACAGAGGCACTTTTCTTCATGTACATCGGTGAAAGTTAATTTTAAAAGGTTTCTTTTATCGTTATTATTGATTCGTCCGGTTACATTAACTCCAAGTTGCAGGTTTTCTTGTGCTGCTTTTTTTTCCAATTCTTGTATTGGTACATCTGTTTGGAGAAGTAATTCATTAAAACTTGTTGAATTCTTAAAAGCTGGATAGATTCCTTCGAGATTGTTGATTTCTTGGAGTATTCTCTCCTTTGCTTGTTTAGCTTTTAAGATTGAGGCAGAGAGACCGTTTTCTCCCTTTGCTAAGAGTGATGCGCCAGCCAAAGTTGCTAAAAAAGCTTGGTTCGAGCATACATTGGATGTGGCTTTTTCTTTTCGGATATGTTGCTCCCTAGTCGATAAAACCATAACAAAACAATCTCTTCCGTTGAAGTCTTTGGCCTTGCCAATATATCTCCCGGGAGTAGAGCGGAGATCTTTTTTATTTGATTCGTTGTGCCTGCATCCAAAGATCCCAAGTCCCGGACCGCCGAAATTGGGAGCAATTGCTAGGTGCTGTGCTTCCCCAACAATAAAGTCAGCCCCGTTTTCGCCAAAGTCAGTAGGGGGTTTAAGCCCCCCTGTACCTAATAGCATAGGATCAATGCATGCAATCGATCGAATTCCGCGTAAATTTGAGAAATCACTAAGAAAATTAACATCTTCAAGTAATCCGAGGGAATTCACTTGGGGGAATACAAAAGCCGATATTTCCTGAGTATCTTCCAAGGGTAAATCATTAAGCCAAATATAATTAAGTAAACCTGATTCTGGATCTATTGGAACAGATATAAACTGTAGATCGGTTTCTTCTGAAAGTGTATTAATAACTTCAAGTTCAGACTCGAATAAAGAGGCGGACAATAAAATCTTGCCACCGCGTTTATTTGTTCTAGTAGCACAGGTAATTGCTTCGTAAATTGCTGCCGACCTGTCGTAAAGAGAGGTGTTGATGGCTTCAAATCCGGTTAAAGTGGACATTACACACTGATAAATCCAGTGAGTTACGAGAGTGCCTTGACTTCTCTCTGGTTGGTAGGGAGTGTAGGATGTACTCAGTGATCGGAGATTAGATACGAAGTCGACAATGGGGTGAATTTTCCAAAAAGGTAAAATGTCACCGATAAATGATGTTTTTAAATTCGTTTTATTTCCAATTTCGGAAAGTATTGAAACCGCATCCTCGTAATTGAGTTCCTCCGGTATTTCGCCCCCCATTTTAAAATGGAGGGAATTAGGGATATGCTCAAAGAGTTCATCCGTGGAATTCAGTCCGATGAAATTAAGCATTTTAGCAATGTCATCATCGCTTGCTGAAATATAATGCCTAGAAAGTTCTCTTGGGAACTCACTTGGTTCGTAAGGTAAATTAATTTTTGTTTTGGTGATACTCGGATTTGAAGTTTCCATTATTTGAAACTATTAGTAATATATAAAGTGTGAAATATATTGTTTTAACGTTAGTAAATAATATCGATATATCCACCTGCGCCAAATAATTTGGCAAACTTATGATTTGAAAAAGAAAACTAGAATTAATCTAGTTTAGTTAATATCAAGTATGTTTATTCCTTTTCAAGAACGCCGTTTTCCCAAATATTTCTCTCAGTTATGGTACCAGATTCATCCATGAAAACTTCTTCTCCGTGGAGTTTTCCATCAACCAAATTAACTTCGCCAACTAAAGATCCTTCCAGATCTAATATTTGCATTTTTCCTGTAAAAGGAATTTTTGTATTAGCATCACTGACAGTATCAATGCCATTTATCAAATCTGTAACAAATTGATTTTCTGCCTCGTTAACCGTACCTGTCCAAATATTTGAATTACTACTATTTGTTGGAGTTGTTTCTTTGGATTTAATTATGGGGGAGCGAGCAGTAATATCTGGAAGAATAGATTTTGATTCATTAACAATTAAATCGGAGTTTTGTTGAGCAGCTTGATTTAACTTTGCTTCTTTAGGGGGGATAACTTGGAAATTGTCCGGGTTCTTTTCTGTAATGACTTTATTAATTTTTTCAGGTGAAGGGGGAAATTGACTCTTTGGAGAAGCGGTTGAGCTCAAAGGAGAAGTTTCCGGCATGCCTCTGTTAATTGTAGTCGTTGGTTTCGTCGGTTGTAATTCGATTATTTCTAATTTTGGTTTGGATGCAGTTGAGGGAAGGATGGAGGGTTTTGTTGTAATCTTACCATTTCTCCACACCCCTCGAATTAAACCTTTATCGGGATCGGTAAGTTTGCCTTCTCCATGTTGCATATCATCGAACCATTCCCCATCATAAATGGCACCATTCATGGATTGGTAAACTCCGGAACCATGTCTTTTTCCTTTGAGGAAAGATCCTTCATAAAATGAACCATCTGGCCAACGATATATGCCTAAACCTGTTCTTTCGTCTTCTAGATAATCACCCTTGTAGGACTCACCATTGCTCCAATTAAATAAGCCATTTCCATGTCGGAGATCATCCCTAAAATCTCCTTCATATGTTGATCCATCATGCCAGACATAAAAGCCCTTTCCATTTTTTTTCCCTTTCTTATCTATTTCTCCCTTGTAAGAACCATCTGAAAAATCAATCGAAGTCATTTTGGACGATTGGCATGACAAAAAGGAAAAAGTAAAAGAAATAATGAAAGTTTGAACAAAAAGTTTTTTCATGAATGTATCCAAGAGATGGTGTGCATTTCGGGCAAGCGTGTAAATAAAATTTGTGGGATCCAAAAATTTGGCAAATTACGTTGCCATAAGAATGTAGATTAATTCATTATGACAGATTGGAGAGGTGGCAGAGTGGTCGAATGTGCCCGACTCGAAATCGGGTGTGCCGCAAGGTACCGGGGGTTCGAATCCCTCCCTCTCCGCCAAGTTTATCAAGCAATATGTTAAGCATTTTTTGAATAAAATGCATTGATCTTATCGGCAACATCTCGAAATGATATGTCAGCAGAATAAACAACTTTAAATTCTTCAATAGCTTTATCTTGGTCTCCCATTGATTCAAAACAACAACCCAATTCATAAATTGCATCTTTTTTTCTTTCATCCATTACTTGAATCTCATTTTTTAAGAGAGAAAATTGCTCAATAGCAAGATCGTGGAAATTTTTTCTACTGTAAGCTCGTCCGAGGTATAGAATTGAATCCAATCGAACTTTAGCATTTCTTTGGGCAAGTTGAAAATGAGAGAGGCAATTATCATAATCTTCATTTTCAAAAAGGTTTATGCCAAGTTCATATCGGTATCCGTAGTCGTTAGGGTATCGTTGTACAAGTGATTCCAACTGACTTTTTTCATAAAGCTTTTTTTGAGAAATCGCATTTTTCCAGGATTCTTTTGTTTCTGAATCATCAGGATTGGCAACATGGGCTTTCTCCCATTCCTGAATGGAATTATCAAAATATTCCAGGGTTAAGACTCTTTCTTTTTCTTCAAGTGATACATCCCCCTGTCCTGCTGGTTGTTTTCTTGCTTCCTGAAGCCAAGCAATAGAATTTTCCAAGTCTCCATAACGATGATAGTACTCACTTAAAAGGAGGTAATTATTGAGTATCCCAGGCTCTTGTTCGAGTTTTTCGTAAGTTTGCCTAATTAGCTCTTCAAGTCCTTTGGAATCGGTTACCGCTTTTGCCTGCTGTTCAAGAGCCTGAGTTTCCGATTCATCTTTTAGTTGAGTCCTAAAATCTTCCGATTCCTCCCATTTCCCTTTATTCATTGCAACCGCAACAGATGCTCTTTTCATTAAATCTACTGCGTCACCGTCAGTAGGTTGGATTTTTAAAATCGCGTTACCTGTCTCAATTGCCTTTTCGGTATTACCGGAATCTAGATATGCATTTCCAAGTTCCTTTAGGTTTTTAATATTGGTCGGGTGAATTTTACGAATAGTTTCATAAGCAAAAACTACTGTTTCCCTCATTCCCAGAAGGTTAGCTGCTTCGGCAAGCATTTCATGTGCAACAACATTACCTGGATTTTTTTCAATAAGAGCTTCGGCTTTTACCAGCGTGCCTTCCGGATCCTTTTCGCTTTTTCCTCCGAACATAAAAGGGACTGAGGTTACTTTTCCTAAAAGATTATTGAGCCCTTTTGTTGATCCTTGAACACTTTTTATTTGAAGTGCACGAAGTTTTTTACGCAATTCAAGACAACCTTGTGATTGCTTTAAAATAGAACCATATATTTCCAATGTGTAGGACAAGTTTGTTTGCATTGCAGCATCAGCAGCTAAAAGTTGCTTAACTTGGCGAGGATCTAATTGGGCAATCGGGATCTCCTGAATCATTAGTATAATATTATTGGGTGTAAAAAGTCGGGAGAGTAATATTCAATCTATTAAATTGTAAAATTTTTACAATGTTTTTTCAATTATTTCAGCAATTGCTTGATAGGCATTATTCGCTTTCTCGGAGTCAACGGCTTCAACGAGCAATCTTATTTTTGGTTCAGTTCCAGAGTATCGAAGTAAGATTCTACCATGTTCGCCAAGAGAAACTTTAGCTTTTTGAAAAATTGAATGTAATTCTTCACAATCTTTGATTGGAATTTTTTGTTTAACTAAAAACGAACCTTCTACGCTCGGCCAAAGTATAATTTGATTGCTCAATGAATGAATGCTTTGTTTCGATTCATAGGATGCTCGAGTAACCATTAAAGCTGTTAATAATCCATCTCCTGTAGGCAGATATTGACTGGCAACAACATGACCGGATGATTCTCCCCCTAAATTAAGGCATTTTTCTCTCATCATTTCGGCAACTTTTCGGTCGCCCACATCTGCTCTATGTAAATTTATTCCTTTTTTCTTTAGACTTGCATCAAGCCCCGAGTTGCTATGAACGGTTGCGACAAAACCTTTTTGAGGAAGACGGTTATGTTTATCTTCATTAATTGCGAGTAGGCCGAGAATTTTGTCACCGGGAATTACCTTGCCATTTGAATTGCAGAAAATAACTCGATCGCCATCCCCATCATGTGCGAAACCAAAGTCAGCGTTTAATTCTTTCACTTTTTGTGACATTATTTTCGGGTGTTCTGATCCCGCTTTTTCATTAATTTCTCCAGAATTTAAATTAATTGTATGTATTTCAGCACCCAACTCTCTAAGCACAATTGGGGTAGTTTGCTGAGTCGCTCCATTTGATAAATCAATAACGATCTTTTTTTGCTTAAGCATATTTGCGGGGAATAGGCCTAAAATATATTTTATGTATGAATCTATAATTTCAATGGATTCAGTTTCGATAACCTGTAATTTTCTTTTTTTAATGTAAATTTTCTTCTCGATACTTTCTTCCTCAGAATTGCTTAACTTTTTACCTTCTGCTGAGAAAAATTTAAAGCCATTATCCTTAGCGGGGTTATGTGATGCAGTAATCATAACGCCCATGGACATTTTTTTCTCCATTACTCCAAATGCCAAAGCTGGCGTAGGTAAAACTCCAGCGGAAATCCCGTAAAAGCCATTTTCTTTTAATCCTTGATTAAATGAGCTTAAGAGAATTTTGCCAGACGGGCGTGTATCTCTCCCAATGAGCACTTTATTACCTTGGATATTCTTTTCTTTCATAAATTTTCCAAGTGCTTCCCCTAATGCAAATGAGAAGTTTTCATTCAAAAAAGTTTTCTCAAAAGTTGAGCGAATTCCATCCGTTCCAAAGTATTTCATGTTAAATTATTTAAAAAAAGCAGTAACTTTTTCCACCCATGTTTTAACAGTACCGTCTTGTAGTAATTTTTTGGCTAACTCCACTCCTTCCTCTAAATTATCAGTTCTCCCGGTGGTAAGAAACGCCAAAGATGCATTCATTAGTATGGAATCTGTAAGTCCTGTTGAGGCATTACCATTTAAGAGTTGTTCCATTATTTGTAGGTTTTTAGATAAATCTCCTCCTGCAATGTGTTCAATGGGAGCTGGTTCAAAACCAAATTGTTCAAGCCCCCAAATAGTCTTTTTAGTAGATGAGTTTTGACCGAAGCCCTGCACTATATTTTCCCCGCAAGAACTTAATTCATCAATGCCTTGAACAGTGGGGTTTCCTTTTATGATTCCGTGAATGACAAAACCACCTTTTTTACCTGATTGATCTAGAGATTCACTTATTTTGGAAACTAGTTTTTCTGAATATACTCCAAGTAATTGATATCCTGGTCGAGCGGGGTTGATCATTGGTCCAAGTATATTAAAAATTGATATAATCCCTTTTTTCGCTAGTTCTTTTCGAACGGGGGCAATGTGTTTAAATGCAGGATGAAATGCAGGTGCGAAAAGAAAAGCGTAATTTAAAAATTTTACGCCTTCTTGCCTTTTATTCTTTTCTACCTCAAGAGGGATACCAATTGCCTCTAAGAGATCTGCACTACCGCATTTTGAACTGATTGACCGATTGCCATGTTTAATTACAGGGATCCCAGCAGCAGCTAAAATAAATGAAACAAAAGTTGAAATATTAAAACTCCCTGCCTTGTCTCCACCTGTGCCGCATAGGTCGATTGCGTTTTCTGAAAAATCCGAAAGTTCTGGATCCGTAGAGAGTTTAAGGAAGTAATGAATAAAAGAAGCAATTTCAGATATGGTTTCTCCTTTTTGGGAAAAAGAAATTAAAAAGCTTTCCTTATCAGAAAAATCAATCTGTTCCGAAACAAGCATATCAATAGAAAGTTTGATTTGTTCTTTAGTTAAATTTTCTCTCCTTTTTAAAATAGCCGTTAGGTTTTTTAAGGTGTCCATAAATAAATGTGAGGAATATTTTTAATAATTAGTCCAAAAGATATTCTTGCTCTTTTGGGAAACAAAGTTTGTAGAGCTTTTAATGCTTATTCGCCAACATTTTTTTATTACTGTGGTTGTGTTGTTCTTACTTTCTGGAGGAGCTGTGCTAAGTCAGCCAATAATTAGTAGCTTAACCGAAGAATCAAATGAACAACTAGATTCCAACCATACCATGAGTTACACCGATGCCCTCATTTATGGATTGGTTGAAGGTGTTACCGAATTTCTTCCAATATCATCAACGGGTCATCTGGTTGTCGTCAGCGAATTTCTTTCTTCAAAAGAGGGTAATCAGGAAGCTTTAAATGCTTATTTGATTGTCATTCAGGCGGGTGCAATTATGGCAGTTGCTTTGCTTTATCGAAAAGATGTCTGGTCGATGATATTAGGTTTATTGGGAATGGATCCGCGAGGTAAAAGATTAGCAATGCATGTGATTATAGCTTTTATACCTGCTGCTATTCTTGGACCATTATTGGATGATAAAATAGAAAAATTTCTTTTTGGGCTCTTACCAATCGCGGTTGCTTTATTTATTGGTGCAATTTTTATGCATTGGGCGGAAAGAAGAAAAAAAACAAAGGATGCGGGAATCATGGTTGAACATGGACGAACATTAGACGATTTAACTTTACCCCAATCATTATTTATTGGTTTCATGCAATGCGTAGCAATGTGTCCGGGGACTAGTAGGTCAATGATGACTATTGTGGGTGGTTATTTAGTTGGGTTACAAAGAAAAAAGGCTGCTGAATTTAGTTTTCTTTTAGGTTTGGTAACTTTAAGTGCAGCGGCAGGGTATAAAATTCTTACTAAGTGGGAAGTCATGGAAGAATATTTATCCATTGGACCTATTTTTTTTGGTTGTTTAGTTGCGGGTATATCAGCAGCACTCTCTGTATTTTGGTTGGTTGGCTATCTGTCTAGGCGTGGATTGGGGATTTTTGTTTGGTATAGAATTGTTCTTTCCCTAGTTCTTTTTACCATTTATTTTAATTCTCATTCTTAATTTCCTTAGCTTGACCAATTTTATTAATCATGCTTGGATGATTCTTTATTTTATAAGTTATGGGACAGCCAAAAAGAAAACATTCTAAACAGCGAAGCAGAAAGCGTCGTGGTGCGAACCGCTTCCAAGAACCTCAACTTGCCAAAGAACCCGATGGAACTTTGATTCGCCCACATCGCGTCAATCCTGAGACTGGTCAGTACCGTGGCAGGCAGGTTCTTGATGTAGAGGTATAATTTTTTAGTGCTTCGGCATGGATAAGACCGAGGCTCGAATAAAGCTTGCCATAGATGCTATGGGAAGCGACTTAGGACCTTCTGAAATTTTAGAAGGAGTTGCTCAGGCTGTTGATCGCTCTCCTTGGAATACTGAGTTTATGTTGTTCGGGAGAGAAGAGGTAGTTGAGCCTATTATTGCTTCCCATCCTATATTATCCCGTTCAAAGATTGAATTTGTACATTCCCCGGAGGTTGTTGGAATGGAGGAAAAGCCTATAGCCGGCATTAAGGGAAAGAAAAAATCTTCCATGAGCTTAGCATTGCAGGCTTTGAAAGATGGTGAAGCTGATGCGTTGTTAAGTTGCGGTAATACCGGGTGTTTAATGGCAGGTGGAGCTATAAAATTAAGAACACTTGATGGGGTTGAGAGACCAGCCTTATGTACTATATGGCCCGGTCGAGAAAGATACTTTACTCTCTTGGATGCTGGTGCCAACCCACATGCCAAACCATTCCATATTGCTCAAAGTGCAGTGCTTGGTTCAAATTATGCAAGGGTAGCTCTTGGGTTAGTAAGACCTAAGGTTGGGCTTCTTACCATTGGAACCGAAGAGGGTAAGGGAAATGAGGTTATCCATGAAACACACGAGATGTTAAAGGATATTGATGGGAGTATCATAAATTATGCGGGATTAATTGAAGGATTTCAAATTTTTGAAAATGTGGTCGATGTCGTAGTCTGTGATGGTTTTGTTGGTAATATTGTACTCAAAGCCTGTGAGTCATTGAGTAAATTAATCGGAAGTTTTCTTGATGAGGAACTTAGGCGAAATGCATTGAGGAAAACGGGAGCACTTTTGTCCAAGGGTGCATTTAGAAGTTTAAAACAAAGAATAAACCCCGAACAATTTGGCGGAGCACCCTTGCTTGGGCTTACAAAAAATGTTATAAAAGCTCATGGATCTTCAAACCGTAATCATGTAAGTGGAGCTATTAAAATTGCTTTAGATCTTGTGCAGCATGATATGTTAACACAGGTTCTTGATGATGTACATGAAGCGAATGAAATCCTTCGACCTGAACCGCTTTTAAATAGAGATTAACATGTCGATTGAATCACATAAACCTACAAGTATCATAAGTGGTGTTGGTTCATATGTACCATCTCAGGTGGTAGATAATGTTACCTTAAGTAAAAAAGTTGATACGAGTGATGAATGGATAAGATCACGAACGGGGATAAAGCAGAGAAGATTTGCAACCGAGAAAGAGGCAACTAGTGACCTCGCTTTTATTGCATCTCAAAATGCGTTAAGTGATGCAGGAAAGAAGCCCAACGATATTGATTTAGTTATTGTTGCCACTATCACTCCAGATATGGCATTTCCTTCAACCGCTTGTCTTATTCAGCATAGATTAGGTATACCAAAAGTTGCTTGTTTTGATATTGAGGCAGCCTGTTCAGGATTTCTATATGCTTTGGACATTGCTGATGGTATGCTTAGTAGCGGTCGTTTCAAATGTGCTTTGGTGGTTGGTGCGGAAAAACTTTCAAGTATAATGGATTGGGAGGACCGAACAACATGCGTTTTATTTGGAGATGGTGCCGGTGCAGCAGTTTTGACAAATTCCGGCGAAGGTCCTCAGCTTATTGGCTTTAAGAGTGGGGCAGACGGTTCGAATCCAACTCTTTTGCATCAACCTGCGGGTGGTTCTCTAGAGCCTGCATCTATGAAAAGCCTTGATGCAAGGGGTCATTTTTTAAAAATGAATGGTCGTGAAATTTTTAAATCTGCTGTTCGTGTAATGAGTACAGCTGCACGAGAACTTTTATCTGAAAATGGTTTTAGTGTAGATGATGTTGATCACATAATTCCTCACCAAGCAAATGCAAGAATAGTCGAAAGTCTGTCTCAAAGACTAGCTATTCCATTGGACAAGTTTTTTTGTAATCTTGATAAATATGGAAATACCTCAGCTGCATCTATTCCAATTGCTTTTGATGAAGCAACAAAGGCATCTATTTTTAAGCAGGGACAATTGGGTTTATTTGTGGCATTTGGAGCAGGCTTGACTTGGTCCGCCGTTCTTGTTCGTTTTTAATAATATTATAAATTTAATGAAACAACTTAATATACTTATCTGCATTTCACTTATCTTGTCATTTAGCCCTCTTTGGTCTGTTTCTCCTGGTGACAATAGAAATAACCGCAATTCTTTATCTGATGATAAAGTACATTTGTTTCCTGGTACTGGATTTTTTAAAAAGAATCGAGATCCTTTAGATAATGCTCAAGCACAAGAATGGTTTCTAGATGCTGAAGCTGCTGACTCTTCTGGTGATTTTGGAAACGCACTTTCTTTGTATGAGAAGTTTTCTAAGAGAAGATCTGATTTTCGGATAGTAAGAAATAACGAGGAAATTCAGATCGGACCTGAATCTCTTTACCGAGCATCAAATCTGCGGGAAAAAAGGGGTGATTGGCAAAAAGCTTTTGAACACCTTCGACTGATTGCCGAAGCTTATACAGATTACGATTTTGAAAGGGTTGCTGAATCATTGATGAGGATCGCAGAACGATTAGCTAAAGAAAAATTACCTCGTAAATGGGGAGTGCTTCCTCGATTCCGGTCCGGAAGCCAGGATCGATTGAGGCTCAATCAAATTGCGGGTCTTGCTAGGGGGCCAAGATTTGCACCAAGAGCACTTATGGCATTGTCTGAAATTGCTTTAAAAGATAATAAAGAAGAAGAGGCAGTCGATGCGCTGGAGAGATTGACTAATTTATATCCTGATAATTACCTTTGTGAGGAAGCCTATTTTATTTTAGCTAAAATATTTGAGGATCGAGTTGCCGGCCCTTCTTATGATCAGGGGGCAACTTTAAAAGCGCTAAATTTTTATGAGGATTATTTGATACTCTTCGCTGAATCTCCCCCGCAAAGTAAACACGAAGAATTGGAAGATTATAAAGTTCGGTTAGCAGATGCAAAGGAGCGTGTTTTGCTTGCTGAGGAAAGTCGAAAAAAAATGCGCGAGACACTTGCAGCAAGTAAGGTTGTAGTTGGAGAATATATAGAGAAGTATGGAAAATATTACCTTGTAAATTGGAAAGAATTAGGCGATCGCCCGGCCTTACAATTTTATAATGAAGCAATAACTATTGCCCCCGAATCAAAAGCTGCAAGAGAAGCCGAAAGTAAAGTAGCAAAATTACGAAGCGGCGATGAATAAATTTTTTTGGTTAAAATTTTTTTTGGTCTATCTTTTTTTCTCAGGATGTAAATATAAAAGCTCCAATCCAAGATTTAGTGGAGAGAAAAGTATTTATATTGAGGTTGTTCAAAATGACACATTAGCACCTCAAATCGGGCCTTTATTAGCGCATAAATTACGAGAACATATTGTTCGTAGAGGTCACTTTGACATTACATCGAATCCTAGTAAAGGAGACTTATTTATTCAGGTTGCTTTAAGGAATTATACCAAAAGTTCTGAAATTTATGACCCCAAAGACACGATAATAGCTGCCGGTTTTCGTTTAAATATTAATGCAGAGGTTTCACTTTCAAATCGTAATGGAAAGCTTTTAATTGATAAAGCTTTAGTAAATGAAAAAGTTTCCGTTTTAAGAAAAGATTCACTAACAAAACCTTTAGATAGGCAGGCACTCCTATCATTATCTGAATCCTTGGGTAAACAAATTTCACAACTTATAGAAAATTTCAAGTGGTGACTACTGAAATATAATTATGGAAAAAATACTAGCCCCTTCAATATTAGCTGGTAACCATGCTAATTTAAAAAACGCCCTCAAAATTGCTGAAACAGATCAGCGCAAGTGGATACACTTGGATATTATGGACGGGCATTTTGTCCCTAATTTGAGTTTTGGCCCGCAAACAGTTGCTGATTTAAGAGAAGGGTCCGAACTTTTTTTTGATGTTCATTTGATGTTGGATAATCCCCATCTTTATATAGATGCCTTTTCCAAGGCAGGAGCCGACCTTATAACCATCCATATCGAACCTTCATATGATCATTTGGAAGCTATCAATCATATTCGCTCTTTAGATAAAAAAGTGGGTGTCGCCATAAATCCTAGTACGCCAGTTGACGATATTTTAAATATTATTAATTCTGTAAAACTTGACTTAGTTTTATGTATGACTGTTAACCCAGGTTTTGGTGGGCAAAGTTTTATTCATGATGTGCTAGAGAAAGTTGAAAAACTTGCTGCTATACGAGATGAAATATCAAACAATTACATGATTGAAGTAGATGGGGGCGTTGGTCCTGAGCATGTACAGTTATGTTTAGACTCGGGTGTAGACGTTTTTGTTGCTGGAACCGCTTACTTTAAAAGAAGTGAATCCGAACGCAGGGCATTTGCCGAGTCTGTAGGAGAGAATATTTAAACTTTAATAAATGGAGCCATAACCAAAGCCACCACGGACATTAATTTGAGTAAAATATTAAGGGATGGACCAGAGGTATCTTTGAGTGGATCACCAACAGTATCTCCAACTACTGTTGCCTTATGAACTTCAGTACCTTTGCCGTACTTTACACCACCCATTTCATATCCTTCTTCCACCATCTTTTTTGCATTGTCCCATGCTCCGCCAGCATTGGACTGGAAGAGTGCCATTAGGACACCAGAGGCGGTTACCCCGGCAAGTAGACCACCAAGCATAACTGCTCCTCCTCCGAAACCAATGGCAACGGGGGTGAGAATTGCGACCAATCCTGGTGCAACCATTTCTTTGATAGCTGATTGAGTTGAAATTTCGACGCATTTCCCATACTCAGCTGAATCAATAGCTTCATCAAATTTATTTCTCTCTTCTTCTGACCATTCATTAGAAGGTTTACCTTCATTTTTGTTCATAATAACAAGAGCACTTTTTAAAGCGGGTATTTCTTTAAATTGCCTGCGAACTTCCTGAATCATTGCCATTGCTGCTCGCCCCACAGCACCCATCGCCAAGGCACTAAAAAGAAAGGGTAGCATTGAACCTATAAATAACCCCGCCATTACTTTTGGAGTGGATACATCGATTACATCAATACCAGCAGTCTCTTTAAAAGCAGCGAAAAGTGCCAATGCAGTAAGAGCAGCAGAACCGATGGCAAATCCTTTACCAATAGCAGCAGTTGTATTTCCCACTGCATCTAGTTTGTCAGTTCTTTGGCGAACTTCGCTTGGGAGTTCAGACATTTCTGCAATACCTCCAGCGTTATCTGAAATGGGTCCATATGCATCAACAGCCAACTGAATCCCGGTATTTGAGAGCATTCCTACAGCCGCAATTGCAATTCCGTAAAGCCCTGCCAATTCATAGGCACCAACCACTGCTGCCGCTAAAATTAGAATCGGAAAAGTGGTTGAAATCATACCAATGCCAAGTCCGGCAATGATATTGGTTGCACTTCCTGTTATAGATTGTTCCACAATTGACTTCACTGGTTTCGTATTTGTACCCGTGTAGTGTTCAGTAATTTTCCCGATTGCGAGTCCAGCAATTAATCCAATAATAATTGCAAAAAAGACCCCATTTGAAGAGTATTCAATACCTTCGTAATTCCATGTTTCAGGCATGAAATGATTTATCGCAATGTAAGAACATAGGATCATTGCTATTGAGGAAGCTAATTCACCTTGATTTAATGCTTTGTGTGGATCTCCACCGTCTTTAACCTTAACTAAAAATGTTCCAAGAATTGATGTGACAATTCCGATAGCTCCCAAAATTAAAGGAAGGAAAACAGGAGATAAGCCATTTAATTCATCTTGAAAATTAGTTGCCCCTGCAACCATAGCTGCTCCTAAAATCATAGTACCAATAATAGAACCCACATAGGATTCAAACAGGTCAGCACCCATACCGGCAACATCGCCAACATTATCTCCCACATTATCCGCAATGGTTGCTGGATTTAAAGGGTGATCTTCGGGAATACCGGCTTCCACCTTTCCTACAAGGTCAGCTCCTACATCAGCGGCTTTGGTATAAATACCACCTCCAACTCGTGCAAACAAGGCAATCGATGATGCTCCAAAAGAAAATCCAGTCAAAACAGATAGGGTAGTGTTAAGAGCTTCTCCCCCTTCAAATCCATTAAATGCATCTGCAAAATAAGCGAACAAGCCTCCTAAACCAAGAATTCCTAAGCCAACTACGCCAAGTCCCATCACTGAACCTCCTGCGAAGGCAACCTCTAGTGCTTTTCCAAGGCTTTCCCGTGCTGCATTAGTGGTTCTAACATTTGCCTTTGTGGCAACCACCATTCCAAGGTAGCCTGCGAGTGCAGAGCAGAAGGCTCCAACTACAAAAGAAATAGCAACAAAAGCATGACTATTTGGATTATTAGATCCACTCCACCCAAGAAGGACTGCGACAGCGATGACAAATACAAATAATATTTTATATTCGGCCTTCAAAAATGCCATTGCTCCTTCTTGAATACTGGCAGCAATTTTAGCCATTCTTGGCGTTCCCTCGGAATGGGCGTTAATTTGTTTAGTTTTCCACCATGTAAAAGCAAGTGCCAAAACACCAAAGGCGGGTATAATAAGAACAAGATTGTCTATATTCATATAATAAATAAGGGAGGGATGTTAGTACCAAAATGGTAATTTTGACCTAAAACATAAATACAAACTTTTGACAATAACATTGTTTAAATGAGACCTTCAAACTTGCATTATTTTGTAAAATGAACACCATACTATTTATGAATAATCTGCTGTCATTTCCTCTCTTTGCCATATTTTTACTTTTTGCATCCTGCCAAAATAGTTACCGACAGGATGTACCTGGTAGTCCTACCAAGCAAGGGATAGTCGGAGTCAGTGATGATGCCTATCAAGTAACTGCAGAGGAGTATGGCGATTTCTTCGAGTCGAGATATGGGTTACTTTACCAAAAGTTCAACGATCGCCCATTTACCGGTAGAATCTTAACCATAGAGAATGGAGAGGGTGGGGATTATGTATCCGCAGATGAATCTTGGAAAGAAGGTAAAAAAGACGGAATTAGTTCAAGGTGGTTTTCAAATGGTGTAAAAATGTACGAGAGGAATTACAGCGAAGGTCGCTGGCATGGCACTGTTACAAGGTGGTGGCCAAACGGACAAAAGATGTATGTACGAGCATACACAAATGGAACAAGGCACGGCAAGGAAGCGACTTGGCGTTCTGATGGTTCACCAATTCAATTATCCGATAAACCCTTTATTTCTCCTCCGAAAGTAAAACCTACTGAGACAAACCAATTTGCTCCTACTCCAAGTGAGATTGTCCCCTCGCCAAGTCCTATTGCGACGGATGAACCGCAAATTAGTCCCTCGCCTAGTGATCCAATTGATTCTTTTCCTCCACTTCCAGCAGTTGAGGCGGTTGCAACTCCCGATGCTGTACCTGTTGTTACAGAAGTACCTTCTTCAACTGACAGTTTTCCTTCTTTCCCTGACATCCCTACGGATGATGGTTTGCCGGCTCTTCCTAGTGCAGAAGCACCTTCCTCCGATGATTTGCCAGCTATTCCTGATGGTGGCGATCCGGGATTTCCTGAATTACCCGCCTCCAATGACTCGCCTACAAATTCCCTGCCTGAATTTCCTCCAGCTGAAGACGGACTTCCTGCCCTTCCTGGTGTAGATTCGGTTGAAAGTGATCTTCCTGACTTTCCCGATTCTTCAACTGCAGAAGGGGACCTTCCTCCTTTACCTGGTTTCCCGGATGAAGGTGGCAATGACCTTCCTCCTCTACCTGGTCTTCCTGATGAAAGTGGTAATGACCTTCCTCCTCTACCGGGATTGCCTGGCGAAGATAGTAGTGGAGGCTTACCTCCCTTACCTGGGACTGATTCATTCGATGGTGGGTTACCTCCGCTTCCAGCATTTCCAGAATAATTTCAATTAAATTTACAAATCAATGGCATTCGTTGTGCCTGAAAGATATTTTTAATTGAGCCTAAACATTGTAAATTATTACGAAAAATTCATGTGTGAATGTAGGAGAAGTTCTTTCAAAGTTTATACTTAAAAATTTATGTGTGATGTAAATTATGACACGAAAAGTTCATGACAGAAGAAAACAAAGCACCCTTCGATTCAAGTTCAGACAATTATAGCGAAGAGGGTCCTAGGAGGAAATTTATAGTTGTATCAACCTTGGCAGTTTCTGCAGTTTGTGGCGTTTTTCCTTTTGCTGCGGGTATAACCACTCTTTTAGATCCGGTTAAAAAAAGCGCGGGAAATAAAGAGAAAGTTCCATGGACCAAAGTAGCACCTTTAGTAAATCTTTCGGAAGATGGAAAACCTGCTAAATACGAGATTATTTTGGAAAAAGTTAAGGATGCTTGGACAACCTACAAGAATGTCCCTGCTGGAGCGGTTTATTTGAGTCGAAAGGGTGAAGAAGTAACCGCATTCAATCTAAAGTGCCCCCATTTGGGTTGCGCGGTTGACTATCGATCAAAATCCGATGATTATTTTTGTCCCTGTCATAATAGTACATTTGGACTTGATGGTTCCGTCACCGATGCAAATAGTCCGAGTCCAAGAGGTTTGGATACAATGGATACCAAAGTTGAAGATGGATTTGTATGGATTCGCTTTCAACATTTTCGTCCAAATATTGTGGAAAAAATTCCTCTAGCATGAGTAAGTTTTTAGATTGGTTGGACGATCGTTCAGGAATTCGAGGTCTAGTAAAAGAAGCACTTTACGAAAAAGTTCCAGGGGGAGCAAGGTGGCGTTATGTTTGGGGAAGTTGCTTAACTTTTGCTTTTTTTACTCAGGTTGTAACGGGTACGCTTTTATGGATGTCATATAGTCCGAGTGCCCAAACCGCTTGGGAAAGTGTTTATTTTATCCAGTATCAGGTTTGGGGAGGATGGTTCTTAAGGGGTGTTCACCATTACATGGCACAAGCAATGATTGTGTTGTTGGTTTTGCATTTAATGCAGGTAATGATCGATGGAGCGTATAAGGCACCCAGAGAGCTAAATTTTTGGTTCGGAATTGCCCTTTTGGGGGTAACGTTGGCTCTTTCACTTACCGGCTACCTCTTACCCTGGGATCAAAAAGGCTTTTGGGCCACCGCGGTTGCCACTAATCTTGTCGCCGAAGTTCCAATTATTGGTCCAATGCTACAAAAAATTGTAGTGGGGGGAGTTGAATATGGACATCAAACAATAACTCGTTTTTTTGCCCTCCATGCAGGTATTCTTCCTGCGGCATTAATTGCTCTTGTGGTAGGACATATTTACCTCTTCAGAAAACATGGTATCCATGTTAAGGAACCCCGACCCAAGAGAGATTCCTATTTTTGGCCGGATCAAATTTTGAAGGACGGTGTTGCTTGTTTAGCAGTATTATTAGCGGTTGTTTTTCTCACTTTATATTTTAAGGGAGCACCTCTAGGACCACCAGCAGATCCCTCAAACGAGTTTCCAGCAAGGCCCGAGTGGTACTTTTTATTTCTATTTCAATTACTGAAATATGTTCCTGCATTTTGGGGAGCAGTTATCATTCCCTTGGTTTTTGGACTTCTAATTTTTCTTCAACCATTCATCGGGGCTTCTCGAAAAGGGCATCAATTTAATATAGGTTTTTGGTGGTGCCTTCTAGCGGGAGCTGCAGGACTTACATTTTTAGCTTTTTCGGAGGATAGGGAAAATATTAACCATGGTGCCGCTGTTCGTGAAGCTGAATGGCAAGCTGAAAGAGTTGTGCAAATTGCTCAGGAAGAAGGAATTCCTCCAACGGGTGCGGTTGCACTACTGAGGAGTGATAGAGAAAATAGGGGGCGACGAATATTTTCTGCTCATTGTTCAAGTTGTCATCGATATAATGGGCATGATGGTAGGGGTTATCAAGTTGAGGATGATCAATCCGCACCTGAGTTAGCCGGCTTTGCTAGTGTTGATTGGACAACCAAACTTTTGAATTACGAACATTATGTATCTGCCGAATACTTTGGGGGAACTGCCTTCAAAGATGGAACTATGGCCAAAAAAGTCCTGAAAAAGTTTGATGAGGAGGAAAAAAAGTTACTTCCAGAAGTTGCCCTTCTTTTATCTGATCTTGCTGAATTGCCTTATCAGGAATCTTTGGGAGAAGATAGAAAAGAAAAATTAATGGATATTTTTTACGATGATCTTGCCTGTATTGACTGTCACGATATTGACTCTGAAGGTGAAGGTTCTGCACCTGATTTAACTGGTTATGGTTCAAAAAAATGGATGGTTGATTTCATCGTTAATCCTGAACATGAGAGATTTTACGGAAAGAAAAACGACCGAATGCCTGCCTATGGACGTGATAAGAAACTAAGTACTGAGGAAATCGAGATTGTGGTCGAGTGGATTAGATCGAGGCCTGCAGAAAATTAGCTTTTTTTTATTTAAATCTAATTTGTTAAATTTTTTTAAATTAAGTTAAAGATTGTTACACAGTATTTCTTTTGTTTGGTTTTTTATTTCTTTAATGTTATTAAAGATGACCTGAAATTGTGAATATCCTTATTAAAAAAGATAACCAAACATTTGGCCCTCATTCTCGCGATGAAATTCTCGAATTTATCAAGAATGGCGAGTTGAGTGAGGAAGATTTGGCTTCACCTGAAGGTGATGAAAAGTGGGATACATTAGGATCAGTTCTTTCCCTTGAAGTGAGTGATAAAGACTCTTCAGTATATGATCAATTTGAAGACGATGAAGTTGATTACGAAAAATTAAAGGAATGGGAAGATGTTTTTGTTGATGAAGAGGAAGAAGAAAATGATGATGATTTTCCGACTCAAAATTCATCATCATTGGTTTCCGATCCTGTTGAAGACTCTCAACCACCTTCTGCATATACACCAAAAGCTGTAACCCCTCCATTACCACCCCCTTTTGAGGAAGAATCTATAGTTTCTGAAGAATTAACAAATTCTATTTCACAGCAAACGAATGATGAAAGCTTTTCTGTAGAAACTGAAGAATATGTTCCACCACCTTCTCCTTCTTTGCCATTGCCACCGCCCCCTCAAGTTCCGCCTCCTCAAGTTCCGCCTTCCGGAGAGCATAAGGGCAAGGAAAAATCATTTTCTCGAAGCGGCAAGAATCGTATCTTAGGTTCCCATAACATCAAGGGTCTTAATAGAAAACAAACTGTAATTGTTGTGAAAGGGGAAGGCATTCTGTCTAAAATCTATTCTACCTCATTACTTTTTATAATCCTTTTTATAGTAGTCGCTATATTAGGTTTTGTAGGATTGATTTTTGCTCCTGATAAGGTTTCTCCCATTTTAAGAAATATTGGAGTACCTTCAGATTTTATCCAATCTATTATCTCGCCAAAGGAAGATTCTTAAAAAACTTATAATGAATGTATTTGTTTCAAGGGATGGTCAGACTTTTGGTCCTTATACCGTAGAACAGGCAACAGAATTTTTAAAGTTGGGTCAACTATTGGTCTCTGATTTTGCTCTTTATGAGGGAGAATCAGAATGGAAAACCTTAGGTAGCTTATTGGGTGTTACCGAGGAGTCGATTGTTAGTCCGGTTGGGCAAGTTCAGCAGTCTAAACAAAACACACCATTAAGAAATTCAAAAGCAAATCCAACGGGTAGAAAGCAGCGGTCCAAGATAAAGATGAACCAAGCTCAATCTGCTGTAGTTGCAAAGCAGAAAGGTTTGGTTTCCCGTATCCTATCAACCATTATCGTTTTTTCTGTCACCTGTATTGTTGTTTGCGGAGGAATTGCCGGCCTGTATTTTGCTTTTCCTAGTAAAGTTGGTCCGATCATGAAAAAGTTTGGCTTTTTAACCAAGGAACCGGTTCACGAAATAACTAAAGAAACTTTGGTTGCAAAGGAAATCCCATCCAACCCATTAGAAATTACTTTGAACGATGAAGATTGGCAAAGGCTTCGTTCAACAAATGTTATTTTATTAGCTACGGATAAGGGTGACGGCTTTCGAGTTATTTCTCCCCCTGAAAAAAAACAGGGACTTAACGATAATGATCTGGAGGCATTAATCCCAATTTCATCGAAGATTTTGTCTCTTGACTTAACTTATGCAGAAATCACAGATGGTGGAGTTTCGGTCCTTTCCAAATTCGAAAATTTGCAACGATTGTATCTTGAGGGAAACAAGGAGGTAACTGTTCAAGGCCTCGCCGAATTAAAAAATCTGAAAAACCTCACTTATCTAAACCTTGTTCGGATTGAGTTAAATGAGCAATTAGTAGATCTTTTAATTTCAATGGAAAATTTAAGGGAAATATATTTGTATGAGACTGGCTTGAATGAGGATGCCATTTCTAGGCTTACTGAGGCTCGCCCTAAAGTTTTTGTAAATGGAGGTTAGGCTTTATTGGTCACTACTTTTGTTTTTCTTGTTGGAAACATAGCTTTACAAATTGGACATTCCAGCCCAAAACAATTTCTGGCTTGGCAATATTCTCGTCCATAGAAAATGATCTGAAGATGTATTTCATTCCATCTGTTTTTCGGAAAAAGTTTTTTTAAATCTCTCTCTGTTTGGGTCACACTTCTACCACTTGTTAATTTCCATCTTTGTGCGAGACGGTGAATATGTGTATCGACTGGAAAGGATGGATGCCCAAAAGACTGAGCCATTACCACGGACGCTGTTTTGTGACCAACCCCTGGGAGTTCTTCAAGTTCTTCAAAGGTTTGAGGCACTTGACCACGGTGTTTTTGTAATAGAATTAAAGAGAGTCCATGGATGGCTTTAGCTTTTCGAGGTGCTAGACCACACGGTCTGACTATTGAATTTATTTCATCAACAGAAAGTTTTGACATACTGAGTGGGTCAGAAGCTAGTTTGAAAAGCCCAGGGGTGATTTTATTTACACGTGCATCTGTACACTGTGCTGAGAGTAAAACTGCAATCAATAAAGTATAGGAATTTGTGTGATCCAAGGGAATTGGTGGATTGGGATATAGATTGGCCAATTTACGATCGATAAGTTCAGCTCTCTCTCTGATTTTCATTCATTCAGTATGAAAAAATTATCTTTAAAGACAATCGAACATATTGTGACAATATGTCCCTATTTTTGTTGTTTTAGTTCTACAACGTCCCGTATTTCCATTTGATTATAAAGAGGATATTCCCATAAATCCTTGATTTTATGATTGAATGAAGCCTGTTAACGAATCGGAACGCAACTTGCACAACAACAACCATGAATATCGATCCTGAAAAATTTACTGAACTTGGAATTTCTGCAATTAAGGAAATGTCAGAGGTCGCGAAGCGCAATGGTCAACAGGAGGTTGAAGTTTGGCATTTGCTCTCTGCATTACTAGGACAGGAAAATGGAATTGTGCCGGCTTTGCTTGAGGAAATGGAAGTAGGGACAGCACCTGTGCAATTAGGCGTTCAACGAGAACTTAAAAACTTACCTAAGATTGCAGGAAATATAAATACTTCCCGATCGTACGCTTCTGGAGCTTTAACTGAAGCGGTTGAGAAAAGTCAGACTATTTCCACTGAGATGCAGGATGATTATATAAGTACCGAACATCTATTGCTAGGTTTATCGGCTATTGGAAAACCAGCTACTTTCAAACAATTTCTTAAAAACTTTGATCTTACCGATAAGAAAATTAAAGAGACTTTACAAAATTTGCGTGGTGGTCAAAAAGTAACTTCAAGGACTCCCGAAAATTCTTTTCGGGCATTAAAGAAATACGGAATTGATTTGGTTGAGCAGGCAAAAGCTGGCAAACTGGATCCGGTGATCGGTCGTGATGCTGAGATACGCAGGGTTATTCGTATTCTATCTCGCAAGACTAAAAATAATCCTGTCCTGATTGGTGAACCTGGGGTGGGCAAGACTGCGATTGTTGAAGGTTTGGCGCAGCGAATTGTGCGTGGAGACGTACCCGAGGGGTTAAAAGATAAAACTATATTTACTTTGGAAATGGGTTCGTTATTAGCCGGAGCAAAATTTCGTGGGGAATTCGAGGAGCGTTTAAAGGCAGTCCTTAATGAGGTCAGCAAGGCGGAGGGAAGAATCGTTCTCTTCATCGACGAGATGCATACCATTGTGGGTGCGGGAAAAGCCGAGGGTGCGATTGATGCGGGAAATATGTTGAAACCAATGCTCGCTCGAGGTGAACTCCACTGTATTGGAGCGACCACGCTTAATGAATACCGTCAGAACATTGAAAAAGATGCAGCACTCGAGCGTCGTTTTCAAACAGTACTTGTAGAGCAACCTAATGTGGATGACACGATCTCTATTCTTCGAGGTTTACGCGAGCGCTTTGAAATTCACCATGGAGTGAATATTCGCGATGAAGCATTGGTTAACGCCGCAGTACTTTCCAATCGCTATATTTCTGACCGTTTTCTACCTGATAAAGCAATTGATTTGGTTGACGAGGCATGTGCGATGATTCGTACTGAATTGGACAGCATGCCTGCAGAGCTCGATGAAATTAGTCGTCGCGTGCTTCAATTGGAAATCGAGGAAACAGCTCTTAAACAGGAGAAAGATAAATCCAGTAAGGAACGCTTGGAAAATCTTCGCCAGGAATTAGGCAACGCCCGGGACAAGATGGAAACAATTAAGCGAAGATGGGAAAACGAGCGTAAAGGAATAGACGATGTGCGAGTGCTACGGGAGCAAATTGAAACTATGCGGGCCGATATGGAACGGGCTGAACGAGCTTATGATTTGAACCTGGTTGCCGAGCTTAAACATGGAAAGCTTCCGATGCTGGAAGCCGAATTGGAAGCCCTTGAAAAAGTGGATAAGAAAGACGATTCCATTCTTAAAGAGGAAGTCACGGCCGAGGAGATTGCTGATATCGTTGCTCGTTGGACCGGGGTACCTGTAACCAAATTAATTGAAGGGGAGAGAGAGAAAATTCTTCGCCTGCAAAGTATTTTACACGAACGGGTAATCGGACAAGAAGAGGCTGTTGATGCTGTGTCCGAAGCCATTATGCGAGCTCGGGCCGGGATCAAGGATCCCAATCGTCCAATAGGCTCTTTTCTTTTTCTGGGTCCAACAGGAGTCGGAAAGACTGAGTTGGCCAAGACTTTAGCTGAGAGTCTGTTCGACAGTGAGAATAATGTAATACGTATCGATATGTCCGAGTACATGGAGAAACACTCCGTAGCCCGTTTGATTGGTGCTCCCCCGGGGTATGTTGGATATGAAGAAGGTGGACAGCTCACTGAAGCTGTTCGGCGTAAACCATATTCTGTAATTCTTTTTGATGAGATCGAAAAAGCTCATCCCGATGTGTTTAATGTTTTACTTCAATTGATGGACGACGGCCGCCTGACTGATTCACAGGGTCGTACTGTGGACTTTAAGAATGTGGTGGTCATCATGACCTCAAATGTGGGTAGTCGTTATTTACAGGATAATGTTATTAATAATGAAATTTCAGAATCTGCCCGAGAGTCAGTGATGGCTGACTTACGGGATCATTTTCGTCCGGAATTCCTCAACCGAATTGATGATATTGTTCTTTTTAAACCTCTTTCTCTTGAGGAAATCACTGAGATAGTTGATTTGCTTGTCAACGCATTGAATAAGCGCCTTGAAGATCGTAAGGTGTCCGTTGTCTTTACAGACGCGGCAAAAAAATGGATCGGCGAAAAAGGATATGACCCAACCTATGGTGCCCGTCCATTGAAGAGATTTTTGCAAAAACAAGTCGAGACTCAACTTGCCCGTGCACTGGTTGCCGGTGAGGTGGAGGAGGGCAGTGCGGTTGCCTTTTCGGTCAAGGATGACGAACTGGTGATGAAAGTGGGCTAGGTTCAGCGAACTTGATTCAATTTTCCATAAAGATGGAATAGCGTTCGTTTTTAAGCTTCTCATATTCTTCAATATCAACCTTCTGCCAATCATAGGCATGAATTAGTATAGCCCCACCCCAATCGTGGGTTACCAAAATATTCTTCTCGCTGAAACAGAATTTAGCACCTCTCATTCTTTCAAGATTGGATAGGCTCAAGATTTCTCTTCCACTCTCCATATTCCAAATTTTTACTCATTATTAATGAGTTATGGATCATAGTAGATCGGCTGTAAAATTGATTACAATTCGAGTCAAATTTTGTAATGGTAAAAGTGATTTACAAGTAGTAGAATTTGTGAGCTTAAAAACTTAATTGTTTAATGAAAAAATTAAATCTTCCTATCTTTCTTCTTTCCACCCTTTTTTTCCTTGGTTGTGCCAAAGATGACACAAAAAAAGAAAAAGAATTAGAAACACCACTATTACCTCCCCTGATGCCTGAAATGGAACTTTCTGGCACAGAAGCAAAAGCAATTGGCTATATAAAAACTACTTCACTTCCAAAACTTATCCAAAAAGCAGTGAGTGTTGCTCAGGCGATCAAGCCTGGACCTCAAGTGGCTATGCTTCCAGCGATGGCGGGATTAGCACTAGGAGATCCTGCACTCACTTCGCTGGATCAGGAGGCACCGGTTACTGCTTTGGTATTTGACGATTTTCGTCGACAAGCAAATCACCTGCCCAGTTTTGTTTTGGCCATGAAATTATCCCCAGAAAGTCCGGTTATTAAGCAGGCTGAGAATATGAATATGCAAACAATGGAAGTTGATGGCTGGACATTGGCGACGATGAACCCCCAATTATTTAAGGAAGTGGAAGATTGGTCATCCTTATTATCCTTTGCGAAAGAAAACCCCGAGGAAGATATTGAAATGGTAATTTCTATGAATGTTTTTTGGGAAAATTTGACCAAAATGAAAAAGTCTGCATTAGAGGCAATTGAATTTTCTATCCTTTCACCAGATTCAAAAGTAGATGCAGGTCAGGTTGTTGAGGTGTTACTTGATGAATTGGCCACAACGGAGGCAACTAAATTTGAACTCATGCTTTCAGAAAGCGAAATTGGTTTTAGAAGTACACTTTCAGCAAAGACAGAAACAGCATTATTTACATTTTTATCATCCAAGACGGAAACTCAATCCATGGAAGTTTCCAAATATATCTCAGGAGATGGATGGATGGATATGCTAATTTCTCTCAATACTGATAGTATGTCCATTTATTTTAATCACTTGTTCAGTCTGCTTAAAGAGAGTGTTAACAATGAGGAATGGAAGAACGGTTTCTCTAAATTTATTTCATTAATGGATAATAGTATTCCATTATATGGAGGACAGGTTGCGACGAGTTACCGAAATTCTGCTAAGGGGAAAAATCCAATTAGTTTTGTTCAAGTCGGAGAAATGAAAGGAAGTGAGGAAGAATTTAATAATGTGATGAACGAATGGGTAGTTTTATTAAAAGACATGTTTTCGATAATTGATTCAGGAAATGATTTTAATATAAAATATGAGATTAATTTGACTGGAGATTCCGAAATTGACGGAGCACAGGTGTATCGTTTCGGAATGAAAATGAATGCGGACGATAGTGAATTAGATACTCTGCTTGCTTCCTACACTGATACAACTTCTTACTATATGATTCGGGACGGATTTTATTTCATGACATCATCAAAGCGTGATTTAAAAGAACTTTATAATTCTTTTAAAAATAAAAAACCAGTTGAGGGGAATCTTGCCTCCAAGATGACATTGGAGCCCGGTCAGTTTATGACCTGGCGTCTTAATCTAGCCGGCTATGCCGAAATGGTTATGAGTATGGTCAATTTGGGAGGAGGTATTATGGGAGAGGCCATTCAAGGTTTGAAAGAGTTAAAAATTCCTCCGGTCACTGGAAGTGCATATTTGGGGGGCGGAAGAGTGTCTACCGAGATTCTTATACCCCTCGAATCGATTAAGGCAGGTGTTGACTATTTTGAAAACATGAAACCTAGGGAGATGAAACCAATTGAAACTGAAATTGATGAAGATATTCCCGAAGTGGAAGGGGAATAAAACTTTTTAGATTTTCTTGATTTTGTTGGTGCTCGTTTAATCAAGCAGTTTGTTTACCGAGTTTTTAATGACGATCCGATTGATCAAAATATATATCAGTCCATAGAGCACGATATACGCAACGGTTACAAATGAGAGCCCCGATTGTAAGGTAATACCATATTCATAAGCTAGCTTGAGCGAAAGAGATTTAATTCCGTATCCAGCTAAAACTGAACCAGCCAGAATAAAAAGAAAGAGAGTTAGGAAGCGAGTAAAGATTACATTGGATATCTGACCGTTGGAAAAGCCAAGAAGGAGTAAATTTTTTGCCTGTTCGCTTGCCTGAGCAACCACCAAACGAAAACTTGTTGCGAAGGTGGCAATAGAAAGTAGCGAGAGAAGTGCTCCTATAACCGCAATTCCAAGGAAAATTGCTTGGGTTGCTTTTTTAATTATATCCTGCTCGGGAAATTCACGGTTAATCTCAAGACCATTTTGCTGAATATAAGATATAAGAGATGAACTTGGGTTATCTTCGATCTCCAAAATGATTCGAGATGGTCCAGCCTTCTTCTTTTTTTCAGAAAGAACTTGAGAGGCAGGGCTCCGCTCGGCGGGATTTTCGAGTGGGGAAATTTCCCAGTTTTTAAATTCAGGTTCGTCCCGGAGAGAGGCAAGGGTGGAACGGGTAATAGGTGGACCTTCAATGGAACCATTTTTCCAAAGAAAGAAAAAGTCGTTCGCTTCGGGTTGGCCAAATTTTTCATTGGCCCATTCTAGAAAGTTTGCCGGGACTAATACACTGTTGATTCTTTTGCTAAAAGCCACAAATCGACCACTTAAGGTGGTTTCCCTGTTTTTGCCAATAAAGAGTTCGATGGGCATACCGGTAGCAGCATCAGTTGAAAGGGCAGGGTATTCAACTCGCGAGGGAGCGAGACCAAAATTCCAGAGATCTAGATAAAACTTGGGAACCATGATGGGGACGACTTCAGAGTTTTCATTCCAATGCCAATCCTTGGGGATGAAGTCGAGAAACTCATCGGGGATGGATTCAAAAAAAAGATCGGTCTTGGCGGCTGCCCCCAGCCCGACTTTTCCAGACGGCCAAATATATAAAGTGAGGGGGAATTGATTACGAATAAATCCACCAATCCTTTTGACGCCATCAAGCACTTTTATCTTATCTAATTCATCACTCGTAAATGTACGTTCATTTTTGCCGAGGTTGACCAAGGCACCCCCTTCCACTTTTTTATTTAGGGTGAAGTAATTCTTTGGTACCTCTCTATCTTTTAGGATAGAGGAAGTATCCTGATAGAATTGAATGGCAATGATGAGTAGAGTAGACCCAATTAGGCATCCAAGGGAAGCAATCCATAGTTCACGTTTTGGGCCAGATACATTGAGACAGGAACTCAAGGAAGATTTTGAAAAGGAATGCTTCACAGGGATAGGATACGATCAAAAGAAAGAGGAGGAGTTTCTCCCAGAGAAGTGAGAAGAACGGTGGCCTGATTGGCTCGGGCAATTTCATTGATTAAGGAAGAGGCCAAATCAATATTTTCCTGATCAAGGTGACTGAAGGGTTCATCCAAAAGAAGTAACTTGAAGGGCTTGCGTAAAGTTCTGATCAAGGCAATCCGTTGACGCTGTCCGAAAGACAGGGTTTCCACTGGTTTGGTAAGAAATCTTCCCATGCCCAGTTGCTTGGCCATTTCCAATCCAGTAGGCACATTATGGTTAATCTGGGGAATTAATTCAATATTCTCACGGGCGCAGAGTTTGGGGAAGAGTTTGAGTTCCTGGAAGAGCAGAGCAATTTGAGAACTTCTCAATGATGTCCAACCGGATGAAGTTTGTTTTTGAATATTTTCCCCGTCCATAATCACTTCCCCGGAAAAATCTTTTCTCAGTCCGTACAAAAGATGGAGCAGGGTAGATTTTCCTTTTCCTGAATGTGCTGATATGAGGGTGAAACTTTTAGGTTCGATTTTTAACTGAGTCCCCCAAACCTCAGAGCGTTCGATCATTTCTTTTGGGATCGGTTCGGGGATCACTTGGTTTAGTTCAATTAACATGAAAGGAGGGAAAGTATATTTTGATGGAAGATTGCTTCTTCTTCGTTTTTATTCAGTTTAGCAACGCTAAGGATTTCATTTCGAAAAGTCGAGAATTCAGGAGTTGATTGAATTTTTGGGTAAATTCGTAAGGGATAATCCGAACCCCAAAGAATCTTTTTATATCCCACGACATCTATCAATTTTCGGTAAAGGGTTGAATCATAAAGGAGTGGGCATGCAGCCAGGTCATAGTAAACATTTTTGAGTTCTTTTTGAATTCTTGGATTAAGTTCATAAAAGGGAAATAATCCACCGGCATGGGCTAGAATAATTTTGAGTTTTGGGTATTTCCGGGCAAGCCAGTGAAAATCCTCGAAGGGGGTTGGGATGCGTCCAGGATAATCATGTCCGACCGGTTCAGTGACATGAAAGTTAATTGGCCAGTCGTTTTCGCATGCAAATTCTACGCATTTAATTAAGGACGGACTTTTCATGGTGAATCCCTGCACGCCAGGGTGGCATTCTCCAATTCCCACAAACCCTTGATCCAGTCTTTTTTTTAACTCTTCGACCGGGTCGGACATTAAAGGATGAATCGATGCAAAAGCATAAAACCTTTCGGGGTCTTCCTTGATCCATTTGTAATGCCAATCGTTATGTTTAATACATGAATTAGGATTTTCCCAGTACCAACCAAGCAAAACAGCCTGGCTTATCGATGCAGCATCCATGTCTGCGATCATTTTCTCCCTTGATGCCCATCCCTGCAATTTTACCCCCTGAGAGGGTTCGACTAACTCGAGCCAATGGGACTCACCCTGTTTTTGAGCAAAATTCTTTGGGTTCGAATAAACTTCTGGTGGGTATCGGTGAGTGTGGGAATCAATCATTTCCAAGTTCAATTTAACTTATCCAAAGTAAAAGATTAAAGGGCAAACTTTACCATCCAAAACTTCATACACCCAAAGGGGGGTGGTGCCTAGAAGCCTAACTTAATTAACGGAGCCTGCCTGCTGGTTGCAGGATTCAAGTCTTCGAGCCAAAGCAGCTTCGATAAATGAAGCGAAGAGTGGATGTGCTTTGTTGGGTTTTGATTGAAATTCAGGGTGAAATTGAACGGCGACAAACCAGGGGTGTCCCTTGACTTCAATAATTTCCACAAGATCACGATCAGGATTTACTCCGGAAATAATAAGACCCGCTTCTTCAAGTTGCTGGCGATACTCATTATTAAATTCGAAACGATGCCTGTGCCTTTCAGTGACCTCCTCTTTTCCGTAAGAAATTGAAGCCAAGCTGTCTTTTTTGAGGACACATGGACAAGCACCCAATCTCATGGTTGCTCCTTTATCTTCTATTTCCTTTTGATCTCCCATAATATCAATTACGGGATGCGGAGTATCAGAATTAAATTCAGTACTATTTGCATCAGTTAATCCGACTTGGTTTCGGGCAAAATCAATCACGGCAATCTGCATGCCCAGGCATAGTCCAAAATAGGGCACATCATTTTCTCGGGCATATTGAGAAGCAATAATCTTTCCTTCGGTTCCACGGTCCCCAAAACCTCCCGGAACTAAAATGCCATCCAAATCTGATAAGAGTGCATCAGGTCCATCCCTCTCAATATCTTCGGCATCAATATATGAAACTTCGACCTCACAATCATTTCGTATCCCTCCATGAACAATAGATTCGTTCACAGAAAGGTATGAATCCTGAAGATCCATGTACTTGCCCACCATTCCAATCTTAATTTTATGTTTTGGATTAAGGAGGCGATGAACAACTTCTTCCCAGTCATCCTGTTTAGGGGGAGGAGCATCAAGGCCCAAAATGGAAATGACTAATTCATCCAGTCTTTCCTTTTTAAGCATGTGTGGAAGTTCGTAAATGGAATGATTAACATCTTGCTCCTCAATAACAGCTTCTTTTTTAACGCTACAAAAGAGGCTGATTTTTTCCCGAATCTCTTCGGTTATCGGTTGTTCAGTTCGGCAGACTAAAATATCGGGTTGAATCCCGATTTCTCTTAGCTTTGCCACACTTTGCTGGGTTGGCTTGGTTTTTAATTCACCCGCTGCACGAAGGGAGGGCAGCAAGGTCATATGAAGAAACAGAACATTTGCTTTCCCTACTTCTGATGCAAACTGGCGCATCGCTTCTGTGAAAGGTAAACCTTCAATATCTCCAATTGTTCCACCAATTTCTGTTATTAATACATTTACTCCTTCACCAGCAGCGTAAATTCGATCCTTGATTTCATTGGTAACATGTGGAATCACCTGAACTGTTTTACCCAGATAATCGCCCCGTCTTTCCTTTTTAATAACAGATTCGTAAATTTGCCCGCTGGTTAAATTATTAAAGCGGGAAAGTTTACCCGATGTGAAACGCTCGTAGTGACCAAGATCGAGATCCGTTTCCGCCCCATCATCAAGAACATATACTTCTCCATGTTGAAATGGGCTCATCGTACCGGGATCCACATTGAGGTATGGATCAAATTTTTGAATTCTAGTGGTTAATCCTCTTTGTTCAAGAAGTGCACCTAAAGATGCCGCGGTTAGGCCTTTGCCCAATGAGGAAACTACTCCACCAGTAATGAATATGTATTTCATTTGATTATTTGCATTCTCTTTGAAAAGACACGCTGAACATATTCCTTGCAACAAAGATTTTTAAAAGTTGTTAATTTATTACCAACAAAGAAAAATTTAAAGATTCTTGCCGTAATTATATTAATTCTTCTAATTGAGAATGCTTATAATTTTAAATATGCCCTGTTTGTACTCGTCAAATGTTTGTCCTCCATACAATTTAGAATAAAAATATATTATGTTTAGTTCATCTCTCGGAAAAAAATACCTCATGGCACTGACTGGTTTAGTGCTCATTGGTTTCGTATTTGTTCACATGGCAGGTAATCTCCAGGTTCTTGCTGGTCAGGCTCAAATCAATGCATACGCTCATTCCCTGCAAAGCTTGCCTTGGTTTATATTATGGGGTTCCCGGCTTTTTTTATTGGCTGCAGTTTTAATTCATGCTTGGACAGCATATTCATTAATCGTGGAAAACCGAAAGGCCCGACCTGACTCCAATGAAGTTGAAGTTACCAAACGAGCAGGTCTTGCATCCCTGCGTATGGGATTAACCGGGTCCATTATCCTGGCATTTATTGTCTTCCACCTCCTCCATTTTACTGTTCGCACGATTTATCCTGAATACGCGGAGATGATGACCACCGTTGGATCGCCAAATGAATCAGAAATTCATGATGCTTTTTTAATGATCATTTCAGGATTTAAACATGATATAATTTCAGTCTTTTATGTCGTAGCTATGGCTTTGCTTTGTGCACACTTAGCTCATGGTTTTTCGAGTGTTTTTCAATCTATTGGAATCCGATCCGAATCTTGGCGAGCTAAGCTAGATTTGATTGGAGTCGGTTACGCATGGTTGATTTTTATAGGTTTCTCCATTGTTCCGCTTAGTGTGCTTGCGCAAAAGCATGGAATTTATGAATTTTATGATCCATCTTTTTTCTCACAGGAAGTAGATGATGAAGCTTTATCCACAAACCCATTGAATAATGAATCTTGATCCTCAAATTCCCGAAGGCCCCTTGTCGGATAAGTGGGACAACCATCGTTTCTCGTCCAAGTTGGTTAATCCGGCCAACAAAAGAAAATACCGAATTATTGTTGTCGGTTCTGGATTAGCTGGTGGTTCAGCAGCAGCAACCCTTGGAGAACTTGGCTATCAAGTTGATTGTTTCTGTTATCAGGATACTCCGCGCCGGGCACACTCCATTGCTGCACAGGGTGGAATTAATGCGGCAAAGAATTATCAAAATGATGGTGATAGCATTCACCGATTATTTTACGACACCGTTAAAGGAGGAGATTTTCGTTCCCGCGAAGCCAATGTTTATCGATTAGCACAGAATAGCACTAATATTATCGATCAATGTGTTGCTCAAGGAGTTCCGTTTGCACGTGAATATGGTGGTCTCTTAGCTAACCGTTCTTTTGGTGGAGCACAGGTAAGCCGAACTTTTTATGCCCGGGGACAAACGGGCCAGCAACTATTGCTTGGAGCATACAGTGCCTTGAGCCGCCAGATTGCTGCAGGTCAGGTCAAAATGCACACACGGCACGAAATGCTCGATTTAGTCACCGTTGATGGGCATGCAAAGGGAATCATAACTCGAAACTTGGTAACAGGTTCGACAGATGCTTGGACTGCTGATGCCGTTCTTTTGTGCACGGGTGGTTATGGAAATGTTTATTACTTATCAACTAATGCGGCGGGTTGTAATGTAACTGCAACTTATCGGGCACACCGTCGTGGTGCTGGTTTTGCTAACCCCTGTTTTACGCAGATTCATCCCACTTGCATTCCAGTTGCTGGGGACCATCAATCCAAGCTTACATTGATGTCAGAATCGCTTAGGAATGATGGCCGTGTTTGGGTTCCTAATGACAAGGAAAATTGTGGACTAAATCCCAACGATATTAAAGAGGAGTTAAGAGATTACTTTCTAGAACGGAAGTATCCAAGCTTTGGGAATCTTGCCCCTCGTGATATTTCAAGTAGGTCAGCAAAAGAAGCATGCGATGAAGGACGAGGCGTTGGACCTGGTGGTCGTGGAGTTTATTTGGACTTTGCCGATTCAATTTCTCGCTTAGGGGAGTCTGCAATTCGTGAAAGATATGGAAATCTTTTCCAAATGTATGAGCGTATAACCGGAGAAAATGCTTACAAGCGCCCCATGCGTATTTATCCCGCTATCCATTATACCATGGGTGGATTATGGGTCGATTATAACTTGCAAAGCACAGTTCCTGGTTGCTTTGTTTTGGGTGAAGCCAATTTTTCTGATCATGGTGCAAATCGATTGGGTGCAAGTGCATTGATGCAAGGTTTAAGTGATGGGTATTTTGTTATTCCTTACACGGTAGGGAATTACTTGGCCCGTTCGGGTGCAGGTGCAATTAGTCCCGACGGCCCCGAAGTGAAAGAAGTATTGGAGTCAGTTAAAGAAAGAACATCTCAATTGATTTCTCCACAGGGTAAACGATCATCCAGGTCGTATCACAAAGAACTCGGTCAAATTATGTGGGAATTTGCAGGAATGGCACGTAATGAATCCGGTTTAAAAAAAGCAATCGGTCAAATTCAGGATTTGCGTGATGATTTTAACAAAAATCTGGTTGTTCCCGGAGAGGGTGACCGCTTGAATGTTGAACTTGAACGTGCCGGTCGGGTTCGCGATTTTATAGATTTTGGAGAACTTCTTTGTCGAGATGCTTTGGAAAGAAATGAATCCTGTGGCGGGCATTTTCGTGAAGAGCATCAAACTGCAGAGGGTGAAGCCACACGGGATGATGAAAATTTTGCTCATGCCGCGGTATGGGAATATAAAGGCGAAGGAAAAGAACCAAAACGTCACAAGGAAGATCTTAAATATGAAAACATCGAACTTGCGGTGAGAAGTTACAAATAGGAACCTGATATGAAACTTACCTTAAAAATTTGGAGACAGGATGGACCAAAAGGTCGAGGGTCTTTTGAATCACACATTTTAGATGGAGTTTCAGAAGATTCCTCTTTTTTAGAGATGCTCGATCAGCTGAATGAACAATTGCTTGGTGAAGGAAAAGAACCCGTTGCATTCGATCATGATTGCCGTGAAGGAATTTGTGGTACTTGTTCGTTAACTATTAATGGACACGCACATGGTCCTGAGGATTCGACCACGACCTGCCAACTTCATATGCGCAAATTTCGTGATGGAGAAACTGTTACGATAGAACCATTCAGAGCGAAAGCTTTTCCTGTTGTACGCGATTTAATTGTAGATCGCTCCGCATTTGACCGAATTGTACAGTCAGGTGGTTTTATATCCGTTCGTACTGGTAGTGCTCCAGACGGTAATGCGATTCCTATTTCCAAGGTTGATGCAGATCAAGCAATGGATGCTGCGGCATGTATCGGGTGCGGAGCCTGCGTGGCGTCCTGCAAAAATGCATCTGCCATGTTGTTCACTTCAGCAAAGGCTGCACATTTGAATTTGCTTCCACAGGGACAGGCTGAAAAAGATGCTCGCACTTTGAACATGGTTAAAACTATGGATGAAGCAGGTTTCGGGAATTGCAGAAATTATGGTGAATGTTCAGCCGCTTGTCCGAAAGATATCTCACTGGATTATATCGCAAAGTTAAATCGCGATCACGCGAAAGCTAAGATTAAGAAAATATTCTCTTAGTTGAGCTACGCTTTTTGATTGATTAAGGTTGCGGGGAATCCTTTCGTTTGGAAGATTCCAATTTATGGCAGTTGAAGACAAACAAGTAACATGGGGTGGGCGGTTTTCCGATCAGCCCGATCTTTTGATGCAGGTTTTTGGAGAATCAGTTTCCTTTGATAAACGGCTTGCACCTTTTGACCTGCAAGGCAGCTTGGCGCATGCTTCTATGTTAGCCCATGTAGGTTTACTTAGTGAAAATGAATTTTCCGAAATTAAAACCGGGATTGAAGTATTAATTGAGGAAATTAAATCTCCAGATTTTTCATGGAAGCTAGAGCTCGAGGATGTCCATATGAACCTGGAACAGGCACTTCTGGAAAAGACGGGTGCTGCAGCTAAATTACACACTGGAAGAAGTAGGAATGATCAGGTTGCAACTGATATGCGCCTCTTCTTCAAAGACGCGTGCAATCAACTTAGTGAAAAACTTGAATTGGCGATGAAATCGATTCTTGGGTTGGCCAAAAAGTACGCGAATCTTCCCATTCCCGGATATACTCATTTGCAACGAGCACAACCCGTTACAGTTGGACATCATTTGCTTGCTCACCTCGAAGCTTTGGGACGTGACCATGAGCGCCTTTCACAGGTTGCGGATCATGCCAATGTTTGCCCGCTTGGATCCGGGGCTATTGCAGGATCTACTTTGCCTCTTGACCGGGCATATACGGCGAAGGTTTTGGGTTTTGTTGATCAGGCAGGCGAACCAAGAATAACTGCAAACGGAATGGATGCGGTTGCCGACAGGGATATCTTTTTGGAATTTGCTATGGCATGCGTGAATTGTTCATTACATCTTTCCAGGTTAGCGGAAGATGTGATTTTGTGGAATTCCTCGGAGTTTGGATTCATCCAATTGCCTGATAGTTTCACGACGGGATCTTCTTTAATGCCCCAGAAGAAGAACCCCGATTCCTTCGAGCTGATTCGTGGTAAAACCGGAAGGATCGTAGGGAATTTACAAAACCTTTGCGTCGCAATTAAAGGGCTTCCCCTTACCTATAACCGCGATCTACAGGAAGATAAACCTCCTGTTTTCGATTCTTTTGATCAGTTAAGTATGTGTTTAGCAGTGGTTGCGGGTTCTTTATCTGATTCAACATTTCATGAAGAAAATTGCCGCACTGCAGCTTCGGATCCGCTTTTGTTGGCGACTGATTTGGCAGATTATCTTGTTGAACGTGGCGTACCATTTCGCTCGGCTCATCATTTTATTGGTGAACTGGTTGCGCTTGCGGAGAAGAAGAAAGTTTCACTTCCTGATTTGGAACAGGGAGATGCTCTCGAGGTTTGTTCGGAATTGGGAGAAAATTGGCGAGAAGTTTTCAATTTATCCCGAGCTTTTGAAATGAGAGAAAGGCCGGGTATGCCTGGACCCAACCAAATTAAGGGTAGGGTTGAACATTGGGAAAAACTACTTTTATCATAGGGAAATTATGGTCTATTTTCGGACCAGTTTTTTAATCGGTTTCCTTTTTTTATCTTCATTGGGATGGTCGAAAGTTTGGACTACCAATACGGGTAGCAAGTCGGAGGGGGAATTATTTGAGGTTTTAGGAGATCGGATCGGTCTCTTGATTAAGGGTAGGGAATATCATTTTTCTTTATCACGCTTTATTCAGGCAGATCAGGATTATGTTCGTCGTTGGAAAATGACCCCGCGTTGTCCATCCTGTTCAAAAGCTTTGGGCACCCGAACGATTGAAGCGGGTGGAGTTAAATATCATACATCCTGTTTTCGGTGTATGGTTTGTCGTTCGGGATTCCGAGGGGGAGATCAGTTTCGTCGTGATGCATGGAATGGAATGGTTCATGTTAAACATTTTCAATCGACAGGTTTATGCGGTACTTGTTCTCGAATATTTGTAAAACGGGGAGCTCATCCAAAACAATTTTTTGCTGACGGACGAATGAGCTGCGTATCTTGTTTAAAAGACGGTGTTTTTGAAACGAAAATTTTAAATGAAGTAGAAGATCGGGTCTGGAATACTCTTACTCGAATTGGGGTATCAAAGCCTAGAGGAAAGCTCACTATCCGCCTCGTAGATCGTGGGCTTCTTAATAAGGAGGCTTTAAAAATTAATGCACGTGGGAATTTGCGCGGTTTAACTCTCACAAAATATAAAATAGTTAAAGGGGGATCGAACCCAGGTACAACTTTTGATCACATTATTTATGTCCTTTATGGACTTCCTTATATTGAGTGCGAATCAGTTCTGGCTCATGAGTTTGCCCATGTCTGGCTTAATGAAAAGTTTATTGAATCAACTCCTCCCGTAATTGAAGGCTTTTGTAATCTAGTTTCCTCCGAAGTATTGGAAAAAGAGAAAAGTAAATTAGCTTCCATCTTACTTGATAATTTACAAAATAATACCAGCTTAGCTTACGGAGTCGGATATCGAAAGATGAAAGCAAACCTTGCTCAAAAAAATTGGCCTCAACTTCTGGCAGAAATGAAAAGTAAATCCAAACCACCCAAATTATAATGAAAATAGATTCACATCATCACTTTTGGCGATACGACCCGGAAGAATATTCCTGGATGAACGAGCAAATGGGAATTCTTAAACAAAATTATGGGCCAGAGGATTTATTCAGGCAAATTCAAAATGTTGGAATAGATGGTGTGGTCTCCGTTCAGGCATCTCAATCATTAAAGGAGACAGACGAGTTATTATCCCATGCTGAGGATCATGACTTTATTAAAGGTGTGGTTGGATGGTTCCCACTTGCTGATTCCGATATTGAATCAGTTTTTGAAAAGTATGTTTCGAATCATTGGTTGAAGGGGGTAAGGCATGTGGTACAGGACGAACCGGACGATCGATTTATTTTGGGCTCAGATTTTAACCGGGCTGTTTCTCTACTGAATAAATTCAATTTGGTATATGATATACTAATTTTTGAAAGACAACTTGCTGCTTCGATTGAATTTGTTGATCAACATCCCAATTTAGTCTTTGTTTTGGACCATGTGGCAAAACCAAGAATCAAAGATGGTATTTTTGACCCTTGGTCAGCACAGATGAAAGATCTTTCAAAACGAGAAAATGTATTTTGTAAATTATCCGGAATGGCGACCGAAGCAAATTGGAAGAACTGGTCGGTAACGGATCTACAGCCTTACATGGAGACGGCCTTGGAATGTTTTGGGCCAAATAGAATGATGTTCGGTTCTGATTGGCCGGTTGCACGCCTTGCGGTCGAGTATGAAAACTGGGTGGAAATTTGTCGTAATTTTATTTCAACTTTATCCACGGATGAACAGGTTAAGATTGAAGGTGAAAATGCGGTCGAGGTTTACAAATTGTAAACTATTACCTTTGGTATATCGGTAGGTAGTGGTATTTAACTGCTAGAGCGAGAATGGCGAGTGTGGTGGAATAAACTTCACCTGCTCCGGCTTCCGAACCACTTCCAATCCAAGATCCATTCTCCCGTTGTAATTCTAAGAGTATGTTTTCCACAAGTTCTCTTGCTTTTTGTGCATGATCTCCACCACGCTGGTACATACCCTGTGCGTAATAATAAGTACCATAAAAGAAAAACTTTCTGCTTTTTTCCGGTTTGTTATCGAGTAGCCAATCTGCTGCACCATGAACAAAAGGAGATTCATATTCCCCGCAAACCTGCATCGCGAGAAGACCTGCTGCAGAAGTTGTGTACTCGGCTGCGCCGCCTGGCTGATAAGCGAAACCAGATTTTTTTTCTGCAGGATCTCCATTACTGAGCAATTTCGATTTATAAGAACGTTCTAGATAAGAAACCGCATTGGAGATTGCAGACGAGGGTACATCCAGACCTGAATTCTTAGCAGAGCGTAAAGCCATCAGTTGCCAAACAGAAACGGATAGGTCAGCATCCCTTGCATCGGGACTGTACCTCCATCCTCCCTGTTGTGCCGGGTTCTTTTTTACCTTCTGGGCTTTTAAAATCAAATTAATTGCATCTTGGCATTGATCACGAATCTTTTTGTCGGTTTCTTTATTCATGCCCATACCGAGCATTTCTGAAAGCATAAGGGTTACGATTCCATGGCCATACATCCTCCCTCCATCTTTGTTTCCAAAATATCCCCGTTCATCCTGATTTTCATCCAATAAAATAAAATCGAGGGCATTTTGCATTGCCCGTCCAAACTCATTTGGGTGGATAGGTTGATGTCCAACTGCAGCCATGGACATAAGCGATAGAGCTGTCATAGCTGTTTTTTTCCCTTTATCATTTATGGATCCATCATCCTGTTGTTTTTTCAAAATGAACTGGATTCCTTTTTCAATCGCTCGATCAACTTTGTCTTTTTTAAAAGGGTTTTCCCAGACCGTACTGTCATCCTCATCCGAATCTTCGGAATATGTCAGGGGTATACAACAAATAGAAATAAGAAAATAAAATACGGTTCGCATTTTATGAATAAAAAAAAGTTTCTCTTTGAACATCATCATTTACTTTTTCGGGCCTTACTTGCCATTGCCCGAAAATAAGCTTCCACTCGATTGCGATAATCCCCTGATACATTTTCCCTCCGGGACTCCATTAAATCTTTTGCCAGTTTTGGAGGTAGTTTTCCCCATTCTTCAAACTCTTCTTTATCCAATTCTGGGATTTCCTGAAATGTCAGATCCTGATCTTCCATATAAGATTGATCATTGGATTCTAATGAATTGGTTCCATTAAAAGTGTTTTGTATGGGAGATCGAGCCTGAGCCATTGCCTGTGACTGTGTTTGGGAAGCTTCTGCCAATGCTCTTGCTGCGGCAACCATCGCCTGTGCGCTTGCATTGGAAAGTGCTCCATTACCCGAGAAGTGACCGCCAGCCCCGTTTCCAGGTCCGTGCCCTGGTTTAGGTTTACCCGGTTTACCCGGTTCGGTATTTTCGCTACCTGTTATTTCAATGGGTGTATCCTGTTCGCCTGCTTGACCCTCTTCACTATTAAGTCCCTCATTGGCAAATGGATTACTTGAGGGATTTAAGGCCTGGTCTAAAAAGTCCAATGTTTGAGCCAGAGCCTGTGCTACCTCGGGAGAATCCAAGGCAATATCTGAAGATTCATTTTGGCTTGGAGAGCCATCAGGGGAGCTTGTTGAAGGTGTAGTTGCACTGTCACCAGGATTCTCATCTCCAGTTGTTTGATTGGGGGAGGGGGCTACTTCATTATTAGAAGCAAGTTCACCACCTTGGGGAGAATCCAAGATAAGATTCGAAGGTTCATTTTGGCTGGCAGAACCATCAGGGAGGCTCGCTGTAAGGGTAGTCGCAGTATCCTCATTATTCTCGTTAGTTGTTGGCTGGGTAGGTAAGGGGCTAGCTTGCGTGTCATTATTAGAAGCAAGTTCAGGCTCCATTGGTGGTATGTCTGCTTGGGTATTTATTTGTGAATTTTCGGGTTCTTCCGAATTTAAACGTGAAAGCGTATCGATTTGTTCATCGAGTTGATCCGTAGTATTAGCCAATGCCTCGCTTAGCGAGGGTAGGGACTCATCATCCTGAATTAAGTCAGAAAAAACGGGACTGTCGGGTAAATTCTCATAGAATTCTTGTGCGGAGTCAGTGAGTTCTTCAGCTTCCTTGGCTTGTTGGGAAATCCTTTCAGCCATTTTTTTGGCTTCATTCGCTTTATTCTTTGCGTCCTTTGCCTCTTTGCTGACCTGCTCGGCTTTCTGGGCTAGACTCTCTTGTGTTGCCATAGCCTCAAGTGCTTGAGTATTCGCTTTATCTGCATTTTCATGAGCGGCTTTCGTAGCATCCTGAGCAAGCTTAGAGGCTTTCGTGGTTTCAGGATTATTTGGTTCCAGGCTACTCTTAGCCTCGGCATTTTCTGATTCTTCCTGCGCTACCTTGGCAAGACTAGCCAAATCTTGAGCCTCTTTATTCAGTGATTTTGCTTCTTTCTTTGCATCCTGTGCCAATTGATTTGCTGCTTTGGCCTGTTCCTCTTTTTTTTCAGATTTCGCCTTCATTTCGTCATGAGTTTGAGCCGTTTTTTCTTCTGCTTTGGCAAATTCTTCCGCTGCCTGTTGTGCCTGCTCTGCAAATTCTTTGGCTGCATCCTTGATTTGATCAAGTCCTTGATTCCCATCAAGTGACATTAAAGTTTCTTCTGCTGCCTGCTTTAGTGGATCACTAAGTTTTCTATCATCTGTTTTGGATGCTAACTCGTTTGCTTTCGTAGCAAGATCTTTGAGTTCATTTGAAAGAGCTTCATTCTGCAAAGCCTGTGCTGTTTTTGGAATTGATTCTTGGGCTACCTCAAGAGAATTTTTGGCCACGTCCGCGATTTCCTTAGCAACCTGTTCATTATCCATTCTTTCTTCATGCCTTGCGGTCCGGGCTAATTCATCTGCTGCTTCAAAAACTTCTTCTGCAATCTCTTTCTGCTGTTCCAATCCCTTTACAATTTCTTCCTGTGCAGGTTTACTTTCCTTATCTAATTCTTCCAATTGCTTTGCTACTTCCAGAGCTTTTTTTTCTAAATCTTTGGCTTTATTCATGGCTTCCTCACTTTTTTGAGCTGCCTGTTTGGCATTGGATTGTGCTTTTTTTTGCGTGGACGGATTTTCGAACTCTTTGGCTTGGTCTTCGGTTAAATTTGCAAGATCCCGCCTTTGTTCAGTCTCCTCTTTTTGAGCTTCAGTTTCCTGGTTTGCCGACGCCAATTCTTCATTAATCTTTTCGGCCTGTTCAATTGCTTTCTTAGCCAGTTCTTCTTTTTTCTGTTTATTATTTTCGGCTTTTTGTGCTTGAAGAATAGCTTCTTTAGCCTCTTTTTGAGCAACTTGATTTTCAGGTTGGAGGGAAGCATCTTGGACAGTTCTCTGGGCATTTTTCTTTTTAAATTCTTCTTCTTCTTGTGCTTTTTCGACAAGAGCTTTTGCTTCTGCCGCTTTTTTTCTGGCCCTATCAGCTTTTTGATTCAGTTCCTTTTCAACCTCCTTCTTTTCAGCGAGTGTTTCAAGGGCTTCATCTAGTTTTACTTTTGCCTGTTCTGCTATTTTTTTCGCATCCTCCGGAGTCAGGTTGGCGAGATTATCAATTTTTTCACTGGCGTCATTAAGTACATCCTGAGCTTCGTTAAGAGCTTGAGCCAATTCCTTGGCATCGTTTTTCAATGCTTGAGCTGTATTATCTGGCTTTGCGGTATTGTTTGTTTGCTTAGCAACTTCTTCTAAATTTTCTTTGGCCTGTTTAATTTTTTCTGAAGTATTATCAGGCAGTAGATCCTCACTTTTTTCCACAGCTTGCTTCACTTGATTTTTGGCTAGATTTTCGGACTCTTTTGCAATTTGTTCGAGTTTTTTAGCAAGTTCTTTCTTTTTCTTAGCAAGTTCGCTATCACTGGATTCAAGTTTTTTAGCCAATTCCATTTCTTCTTTTTTTGCTTCCTCGAGATCTTCAATTGCTTCTTCAATGCTTTCTTTTGATATGTCAGAAAGTTCTTCCTTCATCGGTTGATTTTTTTTCAATTCCTTCTCAAGTTCTGCAAGTAGTGCTTCTGGGGGAAGTTTTGCGAGTTCGCCTAGTTTTTCCGCCTGGGCAAATTGTTTCTCAACCTCTTCTTTAATCCCAAGTTCTTCTTCGACTTTTCTTAGTTCTTCTCTTGTTTCGGAAGCATCTTTCTTTCCATTAACCTTTTCAAAATGGTCTGCGATTAAATCGAGAGTCTCTGCTAATCTCTGTTGAGTTTCGATGGTTGATTCCAGAGCTTCATTCTGTTCCGCAATTGTATTTGCCTGAAGGGCATCGGACAGATTTTCCTGGACAGATTTTTTTCTGGTCTGTACGAGTGCGGCTGCATCATCAGCATCCCGTGCAATTTCTCTGCCTTCCTTGTCCACTAAGTTTTGAACCCCAGCTTCCTGGGTTAAGGCGATTGTAAATGAGTCTATATCTTGATTGAGGAGTCGTTGTTTATCTTGCAGAGAAGTCGATTCTTTCCTGTTTTCTGCTAATTTTTGTTCCTTCTTATTCTTGATTTCTTCCGCTTCTTTTTGCCTGGCTCGCGTTTGTTTTGATAATGCCCTGGCCAGTTCGGCCAAGGTTGGAGCAAGTTCATTTATTGTTTTTCTCGCCTGTGTAGCCTCGGGTTTTAAGAGAAGAAGAACTTTTTCCAATTCTGCAATTATTTCCTCCCCCTCTTTATCCATTGCCGAGAATTGATTATCTGGCCGACTTACCCGGTTTTTCATTTCCTTTGAGATTTCTTTTACAAATGGTTTCGTATTCAGCGTCCTCAGAATATCGACAGCTTCCCTAGATAGATTCGCCTCTCTCAGAAAATTGGATGTGGGTTCCCAAAAGGATCCTGTCATTGCCCATTGTCTGGCTCTTTCTCCTGTCGCTTTTGCTCCCTGAATGGATCGTTTTTCCAAGTTGGTGAAATATACTGCCTGTTTGGCTGATTGAAGAACAATTTGATACATTTCAAGGACCCGAAAAGAATCTGAAATTATTTGGCAAATATCGGATAGGTTCTCTACCTGTTCAGGTTTTTCCACTGACCGGTCATTTAATTTTTGTTTTAGTTGGATGAGGGCCCTGGAGGCTTGACCGGCATCTTTAACAAAGCCTGAATTTGGATCTTTTCTTGAATGTTCAACTTCCGAGCGCATGCTAAGTGCATCAATATTTAATAAAATTTCTCGATTTAATTGATTGCTTAATGATTTTTCAATTTCCGCTTTTTGTTCCAGGGTTTTCCAATTCGTAGCAAGTTTTTTAAGATTACCCCATGTGTATCCTAAATTAAAAAATAAATTTTTTCGATCCTGTGCAAAGTTGTGATTTACTTGGTTGGAAAGGTTTCTTTCCGTTTCTTTATAAAATTGTTCAACCATCCTGCTCCAATTTTCAACCTGTTGAACAAATTCATTTTTAGCAGCATCAATATTTTCCATTTTGTCTAATAACTTTCCTTGCTCACGACTGGAGTTTTTAATGGCAGGAGGAATACCCCGCCTTTCGTAAGCAAAGACTTTGGATATTGCTTCCCATTGGTGAAGTGCTATCTCCTGTCTTCTTACCAAAAAAGTGGATGAATGATCTTCTTTAGCCAATCTACTGAGTTCCTTTTGTTGTTTGGAGAGTTGTGCAAGATAGGAGGTGGCCACTGTAAGAATATGTTGGTCTAGTAAATTACGGGCGACATTTCGTAAATTCCCACTAAATCCGATTGCATTTTTTTGAACATTTTGTCCCAACTTATTCATCAATTTTTTTATTTCTTTGGGATCGCTTTGGACATTTTCAAGTTGCTCTATAATGATTCGATTTTGAGACCTTGAGGTCTTCGCGAGTTGGCCCATTGATTGTGATAACATTGCAATTTCCTGAGCATCAGCTCCTCTAGGCATAGTCGTTAGAACTTGTAAATTTTTTTCATAAGCTAAGAGTTCCAATTCTCTGAGATCGTCATTCATTTTCTCTAAAATTTCTAAATCCGATTCAAGCATACCTTCTTGATAATTTTTTCCTTTGCTGATCTGTTGGAACTCCTTGCCTGAAGCCCGGTTTTTATTAGCTACTTCTTCCCAGGCTTCCATTACCTGATTTTTTCGCTCTAGGATATTAATATGAGTAAGGTCAAAATTTCGTGAGACGAAGGACAGATTAATGGGGTCGGTTTCTGACATGCTGCCTTTGAGATCATATGCGACCAATTTTACCAATGCCTGGTCTCCCGGTTTTGGTTTTAAAGAGAGCAGATCAATATCAAAACTAATTGGGAATGTATTTTTACCTTTGGCATTACGATCACCTGGAAGTAAGAATTTTTTCCACTTCCCTCGATTATTTTGATAATGAAATTCTATACGGTTTAGACCAAGGTCATCGGTTGCCCAGCCTTCTAGACTAAGGATATCTTCTGGTGCGAGTAATAAATTGTCTTTCTGCTTTGCTAACCACGAGATAGAAGGTGCGACATCCACTTTTACATTAATTTCGTAGCGCTGTGATGGTTTTCCTTTCCATCCTATTTTTTGGTCAATTAAATCAAGTGCACGGTAGGTACCTGATTGGTTGAGCATAATAGTTCCTCCTAAGGATCTTCCATCCTCGCTGGGAGAAAGTGGTAATGTTCCGGGTTTCTTTCCTGTCCAATCCAAAAATAGGGAACCCGAAGAAACGGCTTGGCTCAAGTGAAGTTTTAATTCGACACGGGTATCCTCCCAGGCAGAAAGATGTCCCTTATCTTCTTCATCAATGTGGGGTGGGAGTTCGGTGTATTTTGGAAAATGATAGGTTTTAGTGAACCCAATAATATAGGGTCGGGAGGCAACATTCATGGTTCGCCACGCAGTTCGGGGTGAACTATCTACCCAGACCCGATAATCAAAAGGATTACTCCCCACATTGTAGTCCAATGCAAATCGTTCTGTGGTTCGTGAGAACATAGAAACCCGTTTTACATTTTCCTTTTCTTTGATCTGAAGTTCGACCTGTCCGTAGGTTTCGTCTCCATTCTTACCATTTACCAGAGCAAGAAAACGAAGAGGTTCGTTTTTAGGAGTAATGGTGGTATTTTCATCAGGTATCAAGAGGGTGACCTCCACATTTGTAACCGGGGCGATATTTGCTCCGGGTAGTAATGCACGCCCCATCAATCTTTGAAGTTTAGGACCAAAATCTGTGTATGAAAAAAGTCCAAAACTGAAGAGAAGAAGAACGAGGGATGCTTGAATCCATCTTTTAACCATTGCAAATGGAAGCAGGCTGATAATATCCAATTCGTGAATTTGGCCGGATACTTTTTCCTGAACCAGTTTACGAAAGATCAATGAGTCATTGATCTCACCCCCCTGTGAACCGAGTTCAACAGCTGATAGAATATCCTGTTTCATTTCGGGCTTAATTTGCTCAAGTAAACGCGCCAATTCCCGATGGCTTGGTAAATGAAGAAGCATGCGGGCCGAAGTTTTCCATACCGCCCATATTACAACAACATATCCCAAAATAGATAAAGCCGTACGGAAGTCATCTGGCATTCTTGCCTGAGTGGCAAAATCAATCAATGCAATGGTGGTGAAAGTAAGGATCAGGGTTACAAATCCAGTACAAATACCCCGAAGCAGAATTAAATTTCTTCGGCGGGCTCGAAAGTCTTCTAATTTTTTAAGAATGACAGGATCTGTATTTACATTCATGAGATTAATTTTGGATGGGAAAATTTAAAGCATTCCGGCTCGTTTACGGAGAAATAATTCGATCACAAGTAGAAAAAATATTGGAGCAAACCACCAGTAACTTTGCCAAAGTACGAGCTCAGAAGTTATCATTCTTCCTGAGCTGACTGGTTTGAGAATTTTATTAAGTTGCCCAACTTTTTCCTCCGGTAAAAATGTACCTCCAGATAAATCAGCCATTTGTTTTAAAAGTTCAACATTACAGGTAAGATAGCTTTTTTCATTGTTCATGATTGGTTTTACTAAAAAAGTGGCCTCAACATTCGAATCGGTTTCATTTATGAATTCCGGAGATCGAAGAGAGACACGATAATTTCCTTGGCCAAGTTGTGGTGTTTCACCAAGGAATAATCCGCCTGTCTCAGCTTTTAAGGGGATTGTTGCAATTACTTTTGTTCCGTTCCATAGAAGCGCATCAACCTCCGGATAAGGTTCTTGGGCTGGTTTTCCATTTTCATCTCGTAGTCGAGCCCGTATGACCGCTTTTTCTCCGGAAGAAAATGTATTTCCTCCCACATCAAGAGAAATTCGAGAATCGCTGACCGCAAAAGGTTTTTCCATGATCCACGAAATTAACTGATTCCAATATCTTTGATGATATTTATCTCCCACTTCAAATCGCCATTTCCATGTTTCATCAAAGCCAGCATATAAAGCCTTTCCTGCACCGAAGCTATGTCCGACAAGCAGTGGAGTCAGGTTTTTTCCATTTTCATCCAATTGAGCTTGTAGAAAAATTTCAGCACTGGGAAGGTTTTCAATTGGAGCTGACCAAGCAGGTACGGGTAAATATTTCCATAATTCACGGTTTCTTTGGGAAATAGGTTCTAAAATAAGAGCGGGTAATTTATTGGTTTGTTGGTTGAAAGAAAAAGCCCGCGGAGCCACCCTGGGTGGACTGTTCTTTTTCCATCGAACCGGTAGTAAGCTTAGAACAGGTTCCGTTTCGGTATTTGAATATTTTCTGAGCATTTGTCGAGGACCATCCAAAAAAAGTAGCCCGCCACCCCGTTTGCCAACAAATTCACGAATCCATTCCTGTTCTTTTGTTTTGAGTTCATTGGCTTCCACTTCCCCGTATAGGATCAGGTCGTAGCTAAATAGAATATTTTTTTCATCGGGGAAAACATCGCCTTCTTTACCTCTGGGTAGTTTGTCATTGCTGGAACCAATGCCACCCCATACGCAGGTAACATCCCATCTTTCATCCCTTTCAAATAAATTTTTTAAATACCGGGTTTCCCATCGGGGTCTGCTATCCAAAATAAGGAGCCGGTTTTTTCTGGTTACCGCATCCACCGAGAACGGAATGACATTATTGGCTAATTCGCTTTCTCCTTCAATCGGTTCAACTTCAACTTTTAACCGAAGGGGAATAGAATGAAGAATTAATTCTTTATTCGCACCTAATGAGGCTTGTTTTTTCTCGACGAGTTCTTTGGCAGGGAAATCAAACTCCACTTCTCTTCTTCGGAGATCTAAACCGCTTAGGTTTTGATCCCAAACAATTGAATTATCAAAATCTTTAATGAGCAAATGAAAGGGTGTTCCTGGGATCAAATCATCTTTCAAAGTAATTGTTCCCCGTACTCTGTCTTCTTTAAAAACAGTAAGTGGTTTTTGGACTGAAAGTACGGCTAGATCCGGTGGTCTTTGAATACTGCCCAATCCCACAGTATGGATGGGAAGATTTCGTGCAGCGAGTAATTTAGAAATTTCAAGTGGGGAACCACCTCGATTATGACCACCATCGCTAAAAAGAACCGCTGCCGCTCGGGTGTTTTTGGTCGAGTTTGATTGATCTTCCCCCACTTTTATAGTCGACCGAATTCCGGTTGCCAGATCTGTGCTTGAATCTACTGGTTCAATTTCAAAAGTCGGAAGGTTGGGGGATGATTCATTTTCCCAGAGCAAGTTGGTGCTATTACCGGAAATAGTTCGTACTTCAAGAAGGTGGGTTTCAGAAAGATCGGCAAGTAAGCCCTTGTCCTTCTTGGTCAAAATTCGAGTGGCACGATTCCATCGATTGGAGTCCTCAAAAGAATTCATCGCACTCAATATACTTTCATTTTCACTTGTTAGGATTTCTTCCGCATAAGCATTGAAAGATTCCTCTAACTGGACTGAATACTTAAGCAAAGAACCGGCGAGTTTTCTCCACAGGTCAGGATTATTGGAATCCGAATCTTTGATTGAATTTAAAAGTGGATCAATTTCCTTTTTCATACCATCTATCCAATTTGCAAAGGACGGATTTTTTTCATTGGATGGAGCAGAAAAACGGATACCAGGGATTGGGCGTTCCATTTTCCCGTCTGGCAGGGTCCACCCAACGGCAACAAAATCTGCCCCGCTTCCTTCTTTGTGTAAAACTTCAAAGTGGTATTTTTTGCCAGCGGTCAGTTTTATTTCTGTACTCTTTTTATTCGAATCCCATGCTCTACCCATCGCCTGGGTGACATTGAGAATTTCTTTTGCTCCCTTTGGGTTTATTCCATTCGAATTTATACGAAGACTGGAATAATCATCTGAATATATCCAAAATATATAATTCCCGGAGATGGGAGGAAGTAGATAACCGTGGAATCTCCTGATGTAATTATCTCCAATTCCATCTTTGCTATTTGCAGAAAGTAGATAGGAGGTTCTGTCGGGTTTCTGAGATTTAAATTTTTTACTCCCGGAGATGGAGGCATTATCGCTTCCATTTACATTTTCCCAAATTTCTTCCAAAAGTACCCCTTCTTTTTCTTTTACTATCGGTATAAATTCATTTTTCCCTGTCAATTGGGAATGGGTATCACGAATATTCTTTCGAATATTTTTTTCAAGATTTTGGAAGTTTTGGTTTGCCGAAGAAAATTCATTCATTATCTGATCACTCGCTTTTCGAAGAAGTACGGAGGATTCATGAAGACTGAAGTCGGCAAGGTTCTGATCTTTGGGAAGAAAGCCAAGCTGCTCGGCAAGAACTAGTTTTCTACCTGCATCCATATGTTCATCGGTAAGGGCCATACTTTCTGAAGAATCCAAAAATACAAGAATACGACCCCGTTCGCCGTCTTCCCAGGAGGTACGAAGAAGCGGGCCGGCAAAAGTTATGAAAATTAGTAAGATCGCAACGATTCTCAGGAAAGGAAGAATAAACCTAAGTTTACTTGAGGTGCCGCGAATAAGTTCCCCGCGATATAGATACCATGCAAGCAGGGAAAATACCAGGGCCACAAGTACACCTTGCCATAATTCCAACTCACCGGTCCAGATCAGATCCCATTGCTTGATCGGGTTGTTCATAGTGTAACCTTTCCAAAACTGCGCTGCAAAATAATTTCAAGAAGAATTAAGGCAAGAACGGCACCCAATAAAATTTTCCATGTTTCCCGGCCAAACTTTCGTTCACTGTCAAGTTTTCGATAGGCAGTAAATGGGTTATTATTTGTTCCATCAATAATATCAACCGTTTCGGCAAGGCCTTTTGTTTTCTCCGTAATTTCTTCTTTGGATAATCTTTCGAGTCTTGATTCTGTGGATGATGCACCAACCGCAAAATGAACCACTTCATTATTCCCCGATTTTAGTTTGTAAATTCCAGGAAGGCGGGTGTTGGTAAATTCAATCAATGCTTTTTTACCCCTTGTATTCGCAACCAGAGTTCTTACCTGTCCATTGGGTAGGGTGAGTTGAAAGTTTTCTCCCGATTGATCATCGGGAAGATAATGTGTGATCGTAGAACCGGAAAGTAAGTTGCGTGGAGGTGTGACTTGATCCGCAAGATAGGATGCGAGTTGCTGGGTAAGAGGAAGGTAGCAACTACGGGCGGGTAAGTTTGTCCAGTCAGTATCAATGGATGTGCCTAAGAAGAGTACAACTCCTTCACCTGACTTCTTTTCGACGATCAGAGGATCTCCCGTTTCCAGTCGTGCAAGAACGGTAATATTTTTTTCAAATTTTACTCGGCTTTCATCGAGTTGTATCCAATTCTGAATCTCAGCATCGGCAAGGCTTCCATTTCTAGGATCATTGAAAAGTGAGAGAGCAGGGTGTTCAAAAAAAGAAGAAACGATATGAGTCTGAATGCTTTCAAGGGTGCTCTTTTTTTTGTCTGAAAGTATAGGCATAGGAAGCAATCCAGTTCCTGCTGGACCAAGTGCCTGATTATACCAATCCAAATCCATTTGATCGCCCGCACAAATCCAAAGTCCTCCACCTTCTGTAACAAATGTTTCAATAGCTTTCGTACTTTCTTCCGAGAGTTTGGAAACATTGGCAAGTACCACAAGACTTTGCTCTTTTAAGTTTTGAACGGGGTCAAAATTACTTGCTGACACAATTTGAGCATCAATTAGATCCTTAGTTTTTAGGTCTTTTTTTTCTTCCGCTTCGAAGAAGGGTGTAAGCGCAAGTTTGATAAAATCAGTCTCTCCGCGAAGCCATTCTTTAGATGGGTCCCCGTCAATAAGGAGGACACCTAATCGATCAATTACATTAATCGAAGCGGACCGACGGTTATCCTGAGGAAGATCGTCAGCAACGGAAAGATCAATTCCAATTGTATGGGAACCTGCTTCTTTAAAATGATGAGTGAATAAAACCTGAGTGCTTTCTTTGGCGGGGAGCGAGAGAAGGGCTTCATCAATATGGGTGTCGGCACCATCAATAAATAAGCGGGCTACCAAATCACCTTCATAAACATTGTCTCCCCAATTTCGAAGGTTGGCCCGAATTTGAATATTTTGTCCGATACCCACGGTTGTTGCGGATAATTCGATTTCCTCAACGCTGACATTCTGATTTTCATCCCCGCCCAAATCGATAATCGTCATAACGGGCTGGATCGTCTCTTCCTGCATTCTTTCTTTAAAAGAAGATAAAGCGGCAAAATCGAGGGTTTCCCAATCTGATTTTCTGAAATCAGAAAGAAGGATAATTTCCTTTTTGGGATTTTTGCCCGAGTGAATGGCTCCAAGTGCCTCGTCCAGAGCATCCAATAATGGAATACGGTCGCTCTGAGCTTTTAATAGATTAGTTCGTTGGGCAAGGGTATCCTTTTCGGAAGTTGGTTTTGTGAAAAGTGGGGCAGGGGAACCGCCCATTCTGATGACTGATGCTTCAGAGCCTTTCCCAAGGTCATTTAGCAGGGAAGTTGAAAAGGTACGGGCCTGAGAAAAACCGTTTTGGGCATTCATTGAAAAACTATCGTCTAATAAAACGACAGTGGAAGATGGAACATCTCCGGAAAGAGCCCGAACCGAGTTCTGGCTATTCGGATTTGGAATAATTCCCGTTTCCGCTCCGAGAATATAGAGCAATACACATGCACATAGAGTTCCCCATACCATTTTTGCACGGGGGAGCAGGGCAACCATGATTAAAAAGCCCAGAGCAACCAGAGGCAGAATTATTCGGTTTAAAAAAGGCCCCCATTCTGTGACCACCATGCGTGCGAGTGCAAGAGCGAGAAGAATTGGAATAATACACCGAATAATCAGCAGAATAATTTGTTCAAGTTGAAGCTGTCTTCGGTTTTTACGTAAGACGGATTCGAGCAAATGAATGGCACCCCATGCCACTACTTTAAACCGACTACGGTTAAATAAATGAATAAGCAAAGGAACCAAGGCGGCGATTGCCCCAAAAGCTAGAATTCCGTTCAAGAAGGTCATATTCTGGCAGGTCTTCTTATTTTATTACGGGCGGCAAGAAATGCCCCCAGTCCATCGGCATATGGTTGGTCGGTAACCATGGGCACCAAAGAGATTCGATTTCGATGACATCCTTTAGTTAATCCATCCCGAAAAACCTCTAGGTTTTTTAAATAGGCTTCACGAAGATGTTTTGGATCCACGGTATGCTTGAGTCCTTGTTTTTCCAAACATTCAAAACGTGTCCAATTTTGAAAAGGAAAATCAAGCTCATCCCGATCCCAAATTTGAAAAATTACGATGTCATGTTTGGCATGTCGAAAATGGGCAAGTCCTTTGAGTGTGGATTCAAGATCACCAAAACAATCAGAAAAGAGTACGAGCAATCCCCTCCTTTTAATCTTGGGGGCGAGTTCATGAAAAACAGAACCTAAGTCAGTTTCTCCTCCCACTTTAGTTGCGGCCAGAACATCGATAATATTTTTAACATGGGAAGCACCCCCACGAACGGGTAGTTGAGTCCGCACTTTTTGATCAAATACAGTCAGGCCAACACTGTCAGTCTGCCTGAGGATTAAATAAGCAAGGCAGGCGGACATACGGGATGCATAGTCAAGTTTAGTTTGACTGATCGCCCGATCGCCCTTGTAGCCCATAGACCCGCTTGCATCGAGTAGCATGTTACACCTGAGGTTAGTTTCCTCTTCGTACTCGCGGATGAAAAAACGGTCTGTTTTTCCAAATACTTTCCAGTCTAAACGGCGGATTTCATCACCGGGAGTGTAAGCCCGGTGTTGTTTGAATTCCACACTGAATCCTTTGTGTGGTGACCGGTGAAGACCCGAGCAGAAACCTTCCACCACCCGCTTGGCAAGCACCTGGTGCTTGGCAAGAAGGGACAGGTCCTTGGGGTCAAGAAAGTCGGATGAGCCGGCCATCTAAAGTGACTTTAGGTTCAGGAGTGAAATTAGAGAACGGCTTCTTTTTGGGTAGGTACTTCTTCAATCAAACGGTCAATCAAAGAGTCCACGGTTATACCCTCTGCTTCCGCATTAAAGGTAGGTACAATTCGATGCCTTAAAACCGGATGGGCCAGTGCGGTCACATCCTCAATTTTTGCGTGAAAACGTCCATTGAGCAAAGCCCTTACCTTCGCACCCAAAATAAGTTGCTGGCATGCACGTGGTCCGGGTCCCCAATCAATTAAATCTTTCACCCAGTTTGCTGAGCTTTCTTCCTTGGGTCTTGCTCCACGGACTAGTTCAAGAACAAAGTCGTAAACATGATCGGGAACCGGAACTTTCCGGACCGTTTCCTGACACTCAATTAAAGAAGGCCCATCAATAACCGGTTTAAGTTTTGATTCAAAAGTGGAAGTGGTCTGTTCCACAATTTGCCTTTCCTCTTCGCGTGATGGGTAGTCCACAATAATTTGAAAAAGAAAACGGTCACGCTGGGCTTCGGGTAGGGGATAGGTACCCTCCTGTTCAATCGGGTTCTGAGTTGCCAGCACAAAGAAAGGTTCCTCTAAATGATAGGTCTTACCTCCCACCGTTACATCGTGTTCCTGCATGGCTTCAAGTAAAGCCGCCTGCGTTTTTGGAGGGGTTCGGTTGATTTCATCAGCCAGAATAATTTGACTAAAGATGGGCCCTTTATCAAAAACGAGTTCCCGGTGCCCAGTTTTTTTATCCTCCTGAATGATATCAGTTCCGGTAATATCAGCCGGCATGAGATCTGGAGTAAACTGAATTCTGCGAAAACTCAGTTCAATTGCCTGAGCGAGTGAGCGGATCATGAGGGTCTTCGCAAGTCCAGGTACACCTTCCAACAGGCAATGCCCCCGGGCGAGCATGGCAATCAACAGCTGATCAAGCACTTCGTCCTGTCCCACAATGACTTGATGAACCTGAGATTTTATTTTTTCATACGCTTCCACCAATTTCTTGGCCATTTTTTGGTCATCAATTTGTTCTTTTTTTGAAGGGCTCACAGTAGGATTTTGGTTAGAGTTAAGCTGAGGCTGAATAAATACGAAAAATTAAATAATAATTGTTATCTGAATGCTTCTATTAGAGAAGCAAACATAAAATCATGCTTTTTTAACAAAAAAAGCGAGAGAGTATTCGGGATCTATTTACGAAATAGGTTTAACAGAGAACCCATCACATCAGTAGAAGGTAGCATCTTTTCAGACGGTTTAATTCCATGACCCATAATAATGGGGCAATCTGATGGATCATTCGGTCTAGTGCCATGACTTCCTTTTACCAAATTTGCATCCAGGGGAATTAAATCCATATTTGTTCGGAATCCCAATTTTTTACCGACTAATTTTTTTGCCACTTTGAGGGTGGGGAAAGAAATATTTGGATCCACAAAAAGTTCTGCCGGATCGTAGCCGTATTTTCTATGGACATCGATGCAACGGGCAAAGTCGGGAGCAAGCGAATCGACTAGCCAATGATAATAAGCGAACCATGAATCTTCAGCTGAAAAAACAACAAAATCACCAGCTCGATGATGATCGAGTCCCCCTTTTTTTCTTGTATCTCCTTCAAGTACTTTTTCAACTCCCTCCATATTTTCAATACAGTTACGAACTTCTTTTCGAAAACGGGGCGATTCATCCTGTAAATAAATATGAGCAACCTGATGATCCGTTATGGCAAATGCACGGGATCCTCCACAATCGAGATAATCTAAACCGAGTTCATCCTTAATACTGAGCCATCCTTTTTCCCGAAATACCCGGTTTGGGTAAATTACATTTTTAACTTCAGTAATCCCGTATTCAGAGAGAATGATCACCCGAATACCCTTTTTTTCATAGAAAGAAATCAAATCACCGGCAATTTGATCAATTTCCATAAGGGCTTTGGAAATTTTTGAATCGTTGGGCCCCAGACGCTGGAGGTCGTAGTCAAGATGGGGTAGGTAGACCAGAGATAAGTCGGGATTCCATTTCTCTTCCGTCCATTTTGCTGATTCAGCAATCCATTTCGATGAGGCAATTCCTGCCCTTGGTCCCCAAAATCCATGGAATGGAAACTCACCCAAATCAGCTTTCACATCTTCCCGTAAATTCATAGGTTGGGTATGAATATCAAAAGTTTTAAATCCATCCGCTCGATAGAGAGGACGCGGGGTTATCGCGTAATCAACTGATGAATGCATATTGTACCACCAAAAAAGGTTGGCACATGAAAAATCTTTTTTCTCTTCTCGAAGGATTTCCCAGACTTTCTTACTTTGAACAAGTCGGTTGGATTGTTTCCAAAAATGGTGTTCATTTAGTTCCCGGTCATACCAACCGTTTCCAACAATTCCGTGATCTTTGGGTAGCTTACCCGTCAGGTATGTGGATTGTGCTGAACAGGTGAGGGCTGGAAGCAACGGATCGATTACCTGATGCCCACCATTTATCTTTTGAGCAAATGCGGATAAATTTGGAGTATGTTCTCCCAGATGTCTTCCACACAACCCAACAATATTAAGGACGGCCGCACGGGGCCATTCCTTCTCAGGGCTGTGCATCATAGGTTAGGAATTTTGGAGAGAGATATGAAGGCTCTGTAAATCATCAACGGAATGGAGGATAGCTTCGCGGTCCATGGCATGCACTTCAATACCTTCACCAATTCCCTGAATCAAAGTGATAGTCAATTCTCCACCCAAATGTTCACGGAATTCCTCCAATCCTTCAAGTATTACTCTCTTTCCCTCTTTTGTGACCTCTTGTAAAAGACTATGGTAGATGGGGAACCCAAGTTTTTCGAGAAGGGCAAGAATTCTTTGGGTTGTTTTTAATTTAACCAAACCCACTTTTGCCGCGTAGGTCAAATCAACCGCCAACCCTATGGCAACCGCATCTCCATGACCTATTTTAAAGGAAGATAATTGTTCGAGCTTATGTGCCACCCAATGGCCAAAATCAAGGGGCCGAGCAGACCCTTTTTCAAAAGGATCCCCGGAACTTGCAATATGATCGAGGTGTAAAGCGGCACTTTTTCGAATGACATGCTCTAAGGTCTTATCTTCAAACGCAGCTAACTGTTCAGCATTTTCTTCGATGAATTCGAAAAAGGAACGATCTCGAATCAAAGCGACTTTTATGGCCTCAACATACCCCGCCCGTTTCTGTACGCTGGGTAATCCGAGGAGAAATGAAAAATCATTAACCACTGCATCCGGAACCGAAAATGTTCCCACCCAATTTTTCTTACCAAAATAATTAACTCCGTTTTTAACCCCGACTCCACCATCTCCCTGGCTTAAAGTCGTGGTGGGGAATCGAACCAACCGAACTCCCCGATGTGCTGTTGATGCGGCAAACCCAACCAAATCGAGTGCAGCACCTCCACCAATCACAATGACATACGAATGCCTGCACATGGCATGGTTGTTTAGAAGAGTCCATATTTTTTCCACCAGGGACCAATCGTTTTTTGCCTGTTCTCCCCCTTGGATAAATTGGGGAGGACAAACAAGTTGTAATTGTTCATCCCTGGCTCGGAAGTACCTTGAAATTTCTTCTAATAAATTGGGGTTTCCGTCTACAATGCCTTCATCCACAAAAACCAGAGCCTTGGTTCTTCGTCCTTCCCGATGGGGTTGGAGAATTTCTGCTAAAGTGTCATTCTTGGTGGAAAAAGAATCCCGGGTGAAGAACACCATATGTGAACTTTCCAAGCGTATATTTTTGCGTATGTAGGAGTATGAAGAAGACATGATATTCTGATACTATTTTGGCTCTTAGGTTGCCGCAAACTTCTTTTGTAGGATAACCGCAATTGATAAACAGCAGAGGGTGGGAGCAATAAGTACGGGAGAGTAGAAGGCAAGGGCGGTTGCATCAAGGGCACAAATCCCAGCAAGCAAGCGGGAAACCCCAATTCCAATCGAATCTTTTTTAGACTCTCTCATCGCGATTATGGCTGTAAAGGCAATCCATGCGGCAAGCAGTCCGACAATATTGATTAAAAATACACGTATCGGATCAAGATTATTCCAATAAACCAAACCGGCAAGAGCGAGTAATGGAGACCCGAACAAGAGAAGTATAGAATACTGAACTGGAGTATCCCGTTTTTTTGATTCCCCACGGGCAAAAAGGCTTATTCCAACCACATAACTTCCGAGCACAGCACCCCAAAGGAAGGTCTGCGGAGAGATATTCAAATTTTCACCGGTGCTTGCGGCTGACATCCAAAGGAAAAAACGACAAAGGCCCATAATTATAATGCCACCGACCCATTTTTTATGAATATAGTCATAAAAAACAACGGACCCTATCAAAGCAAGTACCCAAACAACATCACACTTTGCTCCCTGGGTTAGAAAGGCCATACCAGTAATGAGTTCGCATATTCCGAGAATCCAAACGGTGCGAGGAGAGATGGAATTGCTGGGTATGGGCCGTTGTGGGTTGTGTTCATGATCAAATTTTTGATCAAACGCATCATTAAGTGTACAACCTCCGGCATAGATGAGGCTGGATCCTAGAAGAAGTAAGGCGAAGGTGGGCCAGTTAAAAAAATGAAGATCAGAAATTTCGGGAATGATCTTCAGGGTTGGGCTGGCCGAGGAATTAATGACCCAGGCCGCCAAAGCATTAGTCCAAACCGTGGGTATATTTGAAACCCGTGCCAAAGTGAAGGCTTGTGTGAAAAAAGTTTTCATCAACCATGTAACTTACAGGATGGCTTTATTCTTTAAGGGAGGCCTGCTTGGCTAATCCACGCACTTCTAAAGCATTTAAGGTCCATTGATACTCCTTGGCCACCTGTTCCACAACATCGAGGGTTTGTAATTCAGTAGGTAAAACTTCCCAAGTGTAAGTTTCCATTTCCAGATGTCGACAGGCGGAAGGATTAATTGCCAACCAATCGAGGGTGTCTAGAACATGGTTTTTTGTGTCGCCGAGAGGTTTTTTGGGTGAGGCATGCAAGGGAACATGAAAATGAATTCTCCATTCATCTCCCGGTTCATATTGTTTTTCGATTTCCTCTTTCAGGGCAATGTCCAAGTCCTTGTGCCTTCGTACAATATTTCCTTCTTTTCCCACCACAACCTGGTGGAGATAAACTTCTTCAACAAAAGATTGAAGAGATTTCCGGTTTTCTATGGTTGGCTCCACTTTCAAAGCGGAGCTTAAATGGAGTTTACTGAGACGAATACCAGCCTGCATAAGTTGATTGAGTCCATCACTCGCATTCTCATATTCTACTGCCAAGTGACAACAATCATAATTAACCCCGATCAACTTATTCAGGTTTTCATTTCCAGCATGTTTGTTAAGTTTTTCGAAAAAAGAAAGAGTTTCCTGTGTGGTTTCAAATGAACCCAGAGGTTCGGGTTCCAGTCCGAGGTGTAAATCCAAACCTTTCGCCTGTTTAATTCTGTCAATTTCCAAGGCACATTGACTGAGGTTTTCGTAGGCCCTCGTTGGTATTTCATTCGCCGGATGAAATTCTTTGAAGGATGCGGGTAATGTACTCACACTTCCCTCCTCTCCCGGTTGCAGAAGATTTTCTAGAATTTCAAAAAGTAAAATAGTATATTCCAATCGATCATTTTCAGTCCAGTCTGGTCGATAAACTTGTTCTTTTACCCGTTCCCCATGAAAATTCCCATAGGGGAAACCATTAATGGTAAAAACATAGCAGTTTTTATCGTCCAACCAATTTTGAAAGCCAGACAAGATTTTGGGGTCGGATAAGGATTTTGCAGCGTTAGCACTCAACCTTAGTCCAATCGCAAACCTTTCTTGGGGAGAGACTAATTTTTTGACATCCAATACATAGGTTTTGAGGGCGTGAAAAGTTTCCTCCCATGTGCTCCCCCGATGCACATTTGTACAGTAAGCAAGTTCAATATTTTGAAGGAGTTTCATATTTTTACATTCCTGGGTAAGTAAAAATACGCATATCGCAGGGTACTTTCAAAGACAAGTTTACTCGTTTTACATCTTGTATGTTTTATTTTACCTTTTGGTATTATGACCAAAAAAATGTGCGACCCAGCCCAGAGTCGCACATTATTTTGTTGTTATTATTTTAATAACCTTGCCCTTTGAAATCTAGGTTTGCATCTCTGATGCCAATTTTAAGAAATATTTTAAAAAGTATAAAATTGACCCTCAAAATTACTCATTTAAATAAAAATTCTTTTAGTTTGCTTACAAACTGAACAATGCATTTTGCTGATAAATTTAATTTCAGCTAAAACAATAAAAACAAAAAAAATGTGCGACCCAGCCTAGAGTCGCACATTAATTTTTGTTATTTGTATGAATAACCTTGCCCATCATCAGTTGATTGCATCTCTGATGCCAAATTTATCTTTTTTTCTAAAAAGTCATTTTTTAGACACTCTTTTTAGAAATTGTTAATCTTTTAGAAATTGGTTAATTTTAAACAAAGAAATATGATCGTACCGCTAGTTGAATGTTAGATGAAACTTACTGAGCCCATATGGAAGACATGGTTTGCCAAGCACGGGGGAAAACTTCTTTTGTTTGCCCGTCAGCAAGCGCGTTACCCGGATGATGCAGAAGATCTGCTACAGGAAGCTTTTGTTCGAATCTGGAGGCTCTATGGACATACTGGCGAAGTTTCCCCCGGATTGGTCTATCGTGCTATTCGAAGACTGGCCATTGATTGGGCCAGAAGTTTGGATCGTCGTAAAATTCGCGAAGAGAAAGTCAGTTTGGATTCGCCACTATCTTCCTCTTTTGAAAGAAGCCTAGAAAGAGACGAACGGAACCAGGCACTTATTCGTGCGGTTGAAAATCTACCTAAAGAACAAGGGGAAGTATTAACTCTCAAAATTTGGGGTGAACTTACATTTGATGAAATTGCCCGTACTCTGGATTTGTCTCTAAATACGGTTGCCTCCCGTTATCGTTATGCACTGCAAAAACTTAAAGACTCCGTTCCCAGGGAAATTGAAGGTAAACCCCATTCAAAACAATTATGAGTGATTTGGAAGAATTAGAAAAGGAATTGGCTGGGTTGACTCCTCGTGGACCATCCAAAGATTTCTCCAAACGGGTAGAAAATGCATTGGGTGAGGCTGGATCGGTTGCAATGCGACATTTGCCCGACCCCGAAACTTCTGGAGATTCATCTCTCCTCGTTTCCTCCATTCATTTTTGGATTCCTTTGGGTTTAGCTGCTCTTTTGGTTTTGTCGCTCTATTTTTTAAATCCATTTTCATCAAATCTTGAAGATAGTTATTCTTCTGCTACTTTTTCACTTCAACCATCAAGTATGGTTGATGATGAGGATAGCCCTCTTCATGGAGTAACAACGGAGCAATTAGAGGATCTTTCTGGAGTCCCTGTTGACGGATGGCTTGATCCATTAACTCAGGAGAGATTGATTCGCAGAATCGACGAGGGTATAGTGGATCGGGCAACTGGTTTACCCGCCCGTCAATACCGGTATCATTTTATAGATGAAACTCTCTGGACACACCCAGCGACAGAGACCCGTGTTTTATCCACAACTCCGAGGCAGGAAGTTTACCTGATTGACTTGGAGTTATATTAATCCACCCCCTTCCGTCCCCGCAGTTACGAAAGACTGCCAATGTTCACCCCATAGTATCAAATCATGAAAATTTTTTTCCTGTTTATTGTTGGAATTCTTTGCAATTATTCCTTAGTTTCTAAAAATAATGGCTCAGATGATCGTACGATCGCTTATCTCGGGATTTATGCAACCAAAGTAAACCCGAATGTAAGCCATCAACTTATGCTTACAGAAAACCTTTACCTAAATGTTGAAAGGGTTGAAAAAAATAGTCCGGCCGAAAAAGCGGGCATTCAAAAATTTGATCTCCTCCTTCAACTGAATGATCAAATTTTGGTTAATCAGGAACAACTCAAATATTTAGTGCGTTCCAAAATGCCAACGGATGTAGTAACCCTCACTTTACTCAGGCAGGGAAAAAAACAAAAGATCACATTGAAATTGGGAGAAACCAATTTAACCGAAGAGAATTCCAGACAAAATTCCACTTTAGGTAATCGTTTCCCCCTTGATGATCCATTTGATATGGATCGTTTTTTTGACAATCCCCGAAATATTCGGGATTTGATCGATCGTCATTCAATCCAGCCATACTTACATTTTAATCAAAATAGGGGACGGCATAAAAAAATCCTTCCACCCGCTCAATTGGATGATGAACCCTTGCACCCCAAGACAAATATCGAATCCTTTTCCAGCCAAACCAGCCAAAGTCAAATTATGATAACCGATGAAGAGGGGACATTGGAATGGACTGAAAAAGACGGTCAAAAATCACTTCGAGCAACTGATCCTAATGGAAAAGTTCTTTTTGACGGTCCTATTGATACCAAGGATGAAAAAGAAGCACTTTCCCCAAACTTGAAAGAAAGGCTTAAGAAATTGGAGTCTGGTTTATCCATCCGTTAACACTTCGTAATCCCTGAGCCTTTTTTGAGATTTTTTTCTCCAATATTTTTCGTGTGAATTCGAGCTTGACCAAAATGTTTTTTTCAAAGATTTTAGGTTTTGCCCATTGTAAACTAAATTATGAAATTGAAATTCTTTAGCCTTATTTCACTCCTTGTATCGGGAGGATTTATATTCGCGCAAATGCCTGGTATGATGACCATGCAACAAGCTTCTGCCCCCCAGGGGACTACTTTAGGAGCAAATACAACCAGCGGCGCTACCGGTATTGCCTTGGGTAACCGTGTTGTCATGCGAGGATATGTTGATTTTGTATTCAAGTATGATGACAACGCTTCAATCAGCCCCACAAATCAGGGACAACAAACTGAAGCATTTAACACCTACGCCGATGTTGATTTCTTATTTGATTTCTCACCTGTTACTGCAGAGTTGCATGTTGCTATGACTAAAGATGATATTTCTTTAGAGCAAGCATTTGGTCGTTACAGCCTAAATCGAGATTTTAATTTTTCTTTTGGTCGTCAATTAACAGTTTTAGGGTACGAGGCTGACGAAGCACCGGGATTGTTTGCGGTTTCAAATGCATATTATCTGGGAGACAAAGCCTCCTCTGCTCAAACTCGTAGGAATTATAAAGATGGCGTTCGTGCTAATTTTAATAACGGAAGATTTGGTGTTACGGTTGGACTACATGATGGATATTGGGCTGGTGATGATTTTACTGGTAACAACATAGCTTTAGATATTGCGGGTTCTCTCATGATCATCCCTGGTCTCGAAGCTCGTTTAGGGTATGCGTTTGAAGAGGTCGATAAAAACAACAACACTATAGGTATTACTAAAAACAAAGACATTTCTCAATTCAACGCATGGTTAGGCTACAACCCTGGTGATCTTACCCTCGCTTTGGAATTTGATAACTATGATATTCTTGATGATGAATATTGGAGCATGATGCTTTTGGCAAATTACCAGTTCGTTGATTGGATGGGGGCTACTATTCGTTACTCTCATGAAGATTATGAGATGACAGGATCTGATCATGAAGCAGATCGTTTTTCATTCGCATTGCTCTTTTCTTTGACCCAAAATTTTGGTATTAACATGGAATATAGCACTACAAGCGTAGACAGTGCTATTCTCGGTGATTACGATGAATTCTATGTTGAAGGATTGCTGACTTTCTAAGATTTTTAAGTAAAATTTTCAAAAGAACCTCGTTCGTGAATACGAACGAGGTTTTTTTGTGCGATTTTGAGTGACAGTTTACCATACCTCCTTTTGAAGGTAGTTGGTATAACCGATAAATTTATTTACTTTGTAATCGATCAAAAAAAGATTGGAAACCTATGACAGCACAATTGGTGGAGGAAACGGAAAAACCGAAAAAAGCCCTGAAGCGAAAAATTGAGGAATTGGGGGAGGAATTTGGCTACCTGCAGAGAAAATGCCGGGAGTTTGGAATCCCCGTACTTATTGTGGTGGAAGGATGGAGTGCGGCGGGAAAAGGCTCGATGATTAACAAGATCATTCAACCCCTCGATCCGCGTGGATTCAAGGTTACCTGTATTGCATCTCCTAGTCGAGATGAGCAATTACGCCCCTTTTTATGGCGCTTCTGGAGACGTACGCCATCCGCTGAGAAAATGGCTATTTTTGACCGTAGTTGGTATCGCAATCTACTTGATGAAGTGGTGGATGGAAATTTAAGTGGTGAGGATTTGGAAAAGGCATATGCGGATATACGATCCTTTGAAAGGCAGTTAAGGGATAGTGGAACCATAATTTTTAAATTATTTCTTAATATTTCCAAAAAGGAACAGGCCCAGCGTTTGCAAACATTGAGAAAAAATCCAAACACTTCCTGGCGGGTTGATGATGGGGTGTTAGCCAGGCATTACAAATACGATGAATATAAACAGGCAAGTAAGGAAATGTTTGCCGAGACAGATGTTGATGATGGAGCTCACTGGCAGGAAATAGACACCACTAAATTTTTACCGGCCACAGCTAAAGTTTTGGATGTGTTGGTGAGTCTTTTAAAAAACAAAGTTGAGAAGAGAAAAAATGGGATAAAGTTTAATCGTAATATACCGTCCACTGAACTGCCTCATTTTAAAACGGCACCATCTTTAGCAAAAGTGGATACATCGTTAACTCTTAGAAAAGAAGAATATCGGGATCAACTTTTTACACGTCAGAAAAGAATACACGAGCTGCATAATGAATTATACCGCCTGCGTATTCCAATGGTCATTGTGTATGAGGGATGGGATGCCGCTGGTAAGGGAGGAAATATTCGTAGATTAACCGAGGAGATGGATCCCCGGGGCTACGAGGTTATTCCCATTGCAGCTCCAAATGATGTCGAAAAAGCCCATCATTATCTCTGGCGCTTCTGGACAGAGTTTCCAAAGGCCGGACATTTAACTATTTTTGACCGTTCCTGGTATGGTCGTGTATTGGTTGAACGGGTGGAAGGTTTTTGCAGCGAGAATGATTGGAAACAGGCTTATCGTGAAATAAATGAAATGGAGGAAAATTTCCATAATTATGGAACCGCCTTGGTCAAATTCTGGGTCCATATTGATAAGGACGAACAATTAAAACGATTTGAAGCCCGAAAGGAAAACCCGGCCAAATTATGGAAATTACATGAGGAAGACTGGAGAAACCGGGAAAAGTGGAATCTATACGAAAAAGCGGCCGAGGAAATGTTTTTACGAACTCATACACCCATTGCCCCATGGACGATCATAGAGGGTAATTGTAAAAGACATGCTCGAATAAAAGCTATGGATGTCGTGATTGAGGCGATAGAGAAGAAAATCGACGAGAAGGGGTAGAGATGCCAATCGGCTATCTTTATTCAGGATAAAAAGGTTTATTTTCTTTCGGTTAATTCTTCCATGCCTTCAATTCCTTTGAGGGCTATTATTTTATCAATGTCGGGATTGGCTCCACTTACACCGATTGCCCCCACCACTTTGCCTCTATAATACAAGGGGATACCGCCTTTTACTCCACGAATCACCTTCAGTGTACCAATATCTATAATTTCAAGATTCTGTCCATTGCGAGCCGGTAGCTCTTCCGTGGAGACACCTTTGAAGCATGAGGTTTGTGCTTTGAATTTAGCAAAATCATAGAGCCCGGGGTCCATTTTCTCACTCTTGGAACTAGCCAGGATTCGGCCATCGATTCCAACGATCACAATACCAACATCAACCTCTTGATTTATCGATTCCTTATGACAAATTGCGAGAATTTTTAATGCCGTGCTTGTATTCAGTCTGGGGATTTCTTCCAATTTGACTTTGCCGCAAAGGAAAAGGGCACAAGAAAGATATAGTAAGGAGATAATTTTCATATTTTGAATTTCCGATTTTGTAAATTAATCAGATGCGAACAGATATTTTAATATTTTAACTTTAAAACAGTGCAACACAATGAGGAATTTTCAGTGTCCATTTTTTTAATTTTAGGATTGAGAGGAACGAGGTATTGATATGCTTTAAAATTTGTTTTCTTTGCTAGGTAAAGAAAATCCCTATTTTTTGTATTCTTTTAAACTCCTAACCTGTTGAAATTACGATGAACCAAGAAGTCCCCAATAACCGTAGTGGCCTGCTCGCGGGCGGAAACTGGATTATAGATCAAGTTAAAATGATCGATGTCTATCCCGGGCATGAACAACTTGCTAATATTTCCGGACAGTCTCAAGGGACAGGTGGTTCGCCTTATAATGTTTTGCTTGATCTGGCTAAACTCGGAGCAAGTTTTCCTTTGGTTGGTGCGGGCTTAGTGGGGCAGGATGCTTTGGGAGAATATATTATTGATGATTGCCGATCCAATAATATTGATCCGTCTTTTATCTCTGTTTCTCCGGGTACTTCTACATCGTACACCGATGTAATGACAGAAATTGAGGGAGGCAGGCGTACTTTTTTTCATAACCGGGGAGCCAATGCGACTTGGAATGGGAGTGATATTAATTTTTCTGCGAGCAATGCAAAGATTTTTCATCTTGGATATTTACTCCTGCTTGATGCGATTGATGCGGAGGATTCGGAATATGGAACGGTTGGGGCAGCATTACTTGCCAAGGCACGTTCGGCTGGGTTTAAGACAAGCATTGATGTGGTCAGCGAAGATAGTGAGCGTTTTTCAAAAATCATTGGTCCGGCTTTAAAGCAGGTTGATTATTGTATTCTTAATGAGATTGAGGCGAGTAAGGTGACTGGAGTCGAAGTTCGCAGAGATGGAAAATTAATTGAAGAGGGAATTGAAGAGGCAAGCAGTAAACTTTTTGAACTCGGGGTAACCGATTTGGTTGCGATTCATTTTCCTGAGGGTGCGTACGGGGAGAAGAGTTCAGGTGAAAAATTGAGACAAGGTTCTCTTGCTTTACCCAAAGGGTATATTAAAGGAGCAGCAGGAGCGGGTGATGCATTCTGTTCCGGAGTTCTTTACGGAGTCCATGAAGACTGGCCCCTCGAGAAATGTCTCCTTACCGGGACCTGTGCTGCCACTGCATGCATGTCCGATCCGACCTGTACCGATGGTTTACGCTCGCTCGAAGAATGCCTTGCCTTGGTCGACGAGTTTGGTATCGGCGAAGACGAAAGCTAATTCTACGGATAATCTCCCCCCCAATTTTAATATGACTCAAGACTCCTTAAACGATTTCGAATTATCAACGCGGCGACAGGCATTGGCTACATTAGCCAGAGAGGAAAAATTTCCTCCGATCCGTCCAATTGTCAACGCACATGCCCATACTTTTTACTCATTTAATTATAAAGGATATTCACCGAGCCGTTTTGTTGTGGAAGCTAAGCGTGAAGGTTTGGAAATGGGGGGAATTGTTGATTTTGATGTATTGGATGGTTTGGAAGAATTCTGGGAAGCCAGTCGATTACTTGATTTAAAAGGGTGTGTGGGGATTGAATCTCGGGTATTTGTTCCGGAATTTTCTGATCGTGAAATCAATTCTCCAGGCGAACCTGGCATTAGTTATCATATGGGGACTGGATTTACAACCGCGGCAATACCAACGGAAGCCCAGGCCTTTTTGGATAATATGAGATTCACTTCAGCCCAGCGTAATCAGGCGATGGTTACAAGGGTGAATGAATTTCTCTCCCCCCTTGTTTTGAATTATGACGAGGATGTCCTTCCTTTAACACCAAATGGAAATGCGACCGAACGCCACCTCTGCCTCGCTTATGCGAGAAAGGCATCATCGATGTTCCCGGAGGAATCGGATTTAGGTAAATTTTGGAGCGAAAAACTAGGGGTTTCCCAAGACGATATTAAAGATTTACCCGAGGGTCGGCCGATCACCGATTTAATCCGTGCTAAAACGATGAAGCAGGGTGGGGTGGGATATGTTAAACCAGATTCGGGTTCCTTTCCGAAGATGGCGGAAATGAATGAATTTGTTTTATTATGCGGTGCAATTCCAACTTTTACCTGGCTGGATGGTTGCTCAGATGGTGAGCAGTCGATTGAAGAATTAGTGGAGGTCGGTCGTTCCACTGGAGTGGCCGCATTTAATATTATTCCTGATCGAAATTATACCCCTGGGCAATCGGATCAGAAATTGGAAAATTTAAACCAGGTGATTCAGTTGACTAAAGATCTGGGCCTTCCTCTGCTCGGGGGGACTGAGATGAATAGTCCGGGGCAAAAATTTGTTGATGATTTTTCTTCCGCTGAATTAGCTCCACACCAAGCGGTTTTTATACGTGGTTCATGGATCCTTCATGCCCATTCAACCTTACAAAGGTATGCCGGAATGGGTTATCTTAGTGAATGGGCAAACAGTCAGTTTTCGGATGTTTCAGCCAAAAACGAATTTTACGCATCTTTTGGGGAAAGCTTTTCTCCCCGGGGTGACGATAGGTTGAAGGATTCCCTTAATGCCGAGATGGGTGCAACCGAGGTCCTTGATTTAATGACCAAGGTTATGTCCGCTTAGGAAATAATGTCTACTTTTGTAGGCTTTGGTTTTGGGGCGATTCAGGGTGGTCTTTTTTTATCCGAAGCTTACTCGTCAAATTCTTTTAACCGGCTGGTTGTTTCCGAAATAGATCAGCAAACAGTTGATCAAGTCAGGGCGGGAGAGGGTACATACTCTTGCAATATTGCTGAGGCAGACGGGGTAAGGGTAAAAAAAATTGAGGGCATTGAGATTTACAATCCATTGGTTGCAACCGATCGGATGAAGCTTATTCAAGCAATTTCAGAAGCACAGGAAATGTGCACAGCATTACCCAGTTTCAAACTTTATGATGCGGGGGAAGATTCAGTAGCAAAAATAATTTGTGAAGGTTTAAAAATAAAAATGGAATCTTCTGAACTGCCCTCTGCAGTGATTTATGCTGCAGAGAATGATTCGCGGGCAGCATCCCGATTGAGAAAGGCGTGTGTAAAATATTTACCGGGTTTATCAAAAGACAGAGTCGTATTTTCTGAAACGGTGATTGCTAAAATGTGTTCGGTTGTAACTGATGTGAATCGAATCGAAGAGGAAAGCTTAACCCCTGTTGTTAATGGGTTCGCCAAGGCCTTTTTAGTCGAAGCTTTTAATGAGATTCTAATCGAAGAAGAGCAACCGTTGGGTTTCATTCGCGGACTTAAAAAATTTCATACTAAGGAGAATCTCGATCCATTTGCGATAAGCAAATTTTTGGGACACAATGCAATACACGCACTCTTGGGATACCTTGCAAAGCAACGGGGTATTGCTTACATGCACGAAGCAGGTAAGCAAAAGGATTTGATGGAGATGGTGAGAATTGCATTCATTGACGAAGCAGGGGCTGGATTATGCAAGGAATTTTCCCAGGTTGATGATCCTTTGTTCTCTGAAAAGGGGTTTTGTGGTTATGTGGATGATGCTTTAACCCGGATGGTTAATCCATATTTGAGAGATCCAGTGGATCGGGTGACCCGGGACCCGGTCCGTAAACTGGGATGGGAAGATCGTTTAATAGGTTCGATGAAACTTGCATGCAGAGCCGGGGTTGAACCTAATATTCTGGCAAAGGGAGCTGCATTGGCCTTACAATGTGCATGTGTTGAAAACAAATGGGGTTCGCCAAAGATTGGATTGGATGAAATTTGGAGGGATATCTCCGAAACTGAACAAAACGATATTCGTGGATTGATCTTAGGTTCTTGCTAATCCTTCCTCCTTTTCCTTGTTCCCTTTTCTTTTGCATTTTCAATTCTAAGGTTGCAATTCCTTCAAAAACGATCAAAAACAATCTTATTCGATCATTATGATTCGTGAAGCCTGTCCAACCTTAGCCCCTCAAAGAAGGGAGCATATTCGTTTACTCGTTCGAGAAAGCGGTATTGCCCGTGTGGAAGATTTACGCAGGGAATTGAAGGTTTCTGTGGCTACAATAAGGCGTGATTTAGAGGTATTAGAGGAAGAAGGAAAAGTTCGTCGCGTACATGGTGGTGCCGTAAGTACAGAAACCCGTTTAGAGGAAGCTGTGTTTGATGATAAGACGAATCAATTTACCAGGCAGAAACGCGATATTGCTGCGGAAGCCTATAAATTAATCGGTGAGGAAGAGTCCCTTTATTTGGATGGAGGAAGTACAACTTTATGCCTTGCCCGTTTATTAAAGGACCGAAAAGACTTAACAGTGGTTACTAATTCTTTACGAGCGGCCGGTGAACTGGCAGATTCGGGCCCACGGGTAATTTTGACCGGAGGAGAACTTCGAAGAATAAGTCAAACTATGGTAGGTCCACTTACTTCAGCTGTGCTCAGTCAGGTTCGAGTGGATAAGGCTTTTATGGGAACGATGGGTTTTTGCCTGAAGAATGGACTGACCACGACAGATCCAAATGAAGCCTATGTCAAAGCACTGGTTACGGAACAGGCTTCCCAGGTCGTGTTGTTAGCGGATTCCAGTAAAGCAGATAAAGTGTCTTTTGCCCGAGTTTCGGATTGGCAAAATGTGGATATTTTATTGAGCGATCGAAAACTCTTACCTTCCTACATCAAAACTTTACCGAAGCATGGAATTAAAGTTCATGTTGTTTAAATTTATAACCAAGAAATAGAAAATTATGGCAACTCCAGTAATTATGCCCCGGCAGGGACAATCCGTTGAAAGCTGCATCCTTACCGAATGGAAGGTTCAACCAGGCGACACCGTTGCCGAGGGTGATGTTCTTGCAGTAATTGAGACCGACAAAGCAAGCTTTGACTTAGAGTCGACCGCATCCGGAACCGTACTCGAACTTTTTTGGGAGGCAGATGATGATGTTCCTGTTCTTGCCAATGTATTAGTCATTGGAGAAGAGGGCGAAAATATTGATGAATTTCGACCCGCAGATTCTGGGGGGGCATCCGTACCTGAACCGGTTGTGACTTCAACTTCTGATACAAGTACTCCTGCTGTTGAAACAACAGTTCAACCACAGGAGACCATTGCATCGACGGCGAGCTCTGCGAGCGTTCCTTCTGCTGGGATTAGTCCACGTGCCCGTAAAAAGGCAATGCGTGCCGGAGTGGATGCAGAAATCCTTGTAGGCACGGGACCTGGTGGGCGTGTAATTGAAAGAGATGTGGATGCATTTCTTGCGGGATCGCCTCGCTTATCTGCTACGGCCCGGGTAAGAGCACAACAGGATGGTCTTGAGGCTCCTGTCCGAGGAAGTGGAATTGCCGGAATGGCTCTTGCATCCGACATGCGCGAGCCGGGTGCAATTGATGGTGCAGATGTAACTCCAGTTAAGGGAATTCGAAAATTGATTGCGGATAAGATGATGCAATCTTTACAGGGAACGGCCCAATTAACATTATATTCATCTTTTGATGCAACTGCATGTCAGCAGTATCGTAAAAAACGATTGGCAGATGGAGAGTCCAAGGTTTCTATTAACGACCTCGTGGCCAAGGCCATTTTATCCGCCCTTAAGGTTCATCCCGAAATGAATGCCCATTTTCTTGGCGATCGCTTGGCAGTTTTTCATGAAGTTAACCTTGGTATTGCGGTTGATTCTCCCCGGGGATTAATGGTTCCTGTGGTTGAGGGTGCTTCAAAAATGTCTTTGGAAATGCTGTCTGCTGAAATTAAGAAAAAGGCAATTGCCTGTCGTGACGGTACCATACAACCGGATGATCTTTCCGGGGGAACTTTTACATTAACCAATCTGGGAATGCTGGGTGTGGAAAATTTCACACCAGTTCTTAATCCGCCTGAAATTGCAATTCTTGGAGTGGGTGGAATTAGTGTTAAGCCTAAGAGACAAGCGGATGGAGAAATTTCCTTCGTGGATCAGATTTCGCTTAGTTTAACCATAGATCACCAAGCGATTGACGGTGCCCCTGCTGCCCGATTTTTACAGACTTTTGTAAACCATTTAGAAACTCATCCGGGTGAAAACCCACAAACCATTGAAGGAGAAGAATAATTGTGAAATATGATTTTGCCGTAATTGGAGCCGGACCCGCTGGGTATGTGGCCGCTAAAAAAGCCGCGTCCGCAGGATTAAAAGTGGTCATGGTTGAAAAGAAAAAGCTTGGAGGCGTCTGCCTGAACGAGGGCTGCGTTCCATCGAAGACCCTTTTGCAGGCTGCCAAAACTTACCATCACGCAAAGCACGGATCTATTTTCGGAGTCGAAGCAGGAAGTTTAAGTTTTGATTTTGGAAAAGCCCATGCTCACAAAAATTCAGTCATGGATCGAATGAGAGATGGAATAGCCGGGTTGATGAAGAAGCATAAAGTCGAGGTTATTGAAGGAGAAGCCACACTAGTCAAAGGTGGTTTTTCGGTGAACGGAGAAACCCATGAGGCTGAAAATATTCTGCTTTGCACTGGGTCGTCTCCCACCATTCCTCCCATACCGGGAATCGAAGCGGAACACATTGTTGACTCTACCGGTATTTTAAATAACGAAACCCTACCTGAAAATCTGGTTATTGTGGGCGGAGGAGTTATTGGATGTGAATTTGCCTGCGTATATGCATCGGTCGGAGTTCCTGTTACTGTATTGGAGGCTATGCCCGAGATTTGTCCTAATTTAGATTCTGAAATTGCTGCTATTCTCCGAAAGGAACTCGAAAAGAAAGGGGTTACCTTTGTACTTGGTGCGAAGGTGGAAAGTTTTGAGGGCAAGTCCGTTCGTTATAACTTGGAGGGAGAGAGCAAGGATATGAATGCTGACTTGGTTCTTATTGCCACCGGCCGACGTCCCAATGTTTCGGATCTTGGACTGGAAGATATTGGCTTGGATTTTGATCCACGAGGCGGTGTGAAAGTCGATCAGCGTGGAGCTACTAACTTACCGGGTGTTTGGGCAGCCGGTGATGTAACCGGACAAGCATGGCTCGCCCATGCCGCAAGTCGTATGGCAGAGGTAGTGGTTCATAATATTACAGGTCAGAAAGATATCATGCGGCATGACACTATGCCTGCAGTTGTTTACACAAGCCCTGAGGTCGCTGTAGTTGGATTGACTAAGGAGGAAGCAACCGAGCGCGGTTTAAAAGTGAAGACTGGAAAAATACCTATGGCGATCAATGCTCGATACATTGCAGAAAATCCCGGGGAAGAGGGTATGTGTAAGGTCGTGCTTGATGCAGATACAAACCGTTTACTTGGCGTTCACATGGTGGGAGGAGCCTGTTCAGAAATGATTTTTGGAGCGACTGCCATGCTGGAAACCGAATTAAGGGAAGAGGAAATTGCAGAAATCGTATTTCCACATCCAACTACATCCGAAATTATGAAGGATGTTTTCATGGCCGTCCGTTAACCATTTTTAAATTACTAAACACCTTTCGATATGCCTAAGTCACAAATAGTAGAACCTGCAGAAGAACGTAAAGCCGGAACCATTCCGTTTGCTGAGATTCCTCTCAATCAATACAAGCAAGATATTGCCAAAGAGAAAGAAGCCTACGGGGCGGAAGCTTTGGTTGGTATGTATGAAGATATGCTTCTTATCCGCGTATTTGAAAATATGCTTCAATCAATTAAAACCCAGGGCTCATACGAGGGGATCGAATATGACCATAAGGGACCTGCTCACCTGTCAATCGGGCAGGAGGCATCATCGGTCGGACAAGCCTTTCTCCTTGGTATTGATGATCACATCCTGGGTTCACACCGTTCCCACGGCGAAATTTTGGCTAAGGGAATGTCTGCAATTCGAAAATTGGATGATGCTTCCCTAATTGAAATTATGGAGAATTTTCTTGGTGGTGATTGCTACCGGGTTGTTGAGAAAGAGGGTTCAGATTCAGTCAAAGATTTGGCCCGAAACTTTTTACTTTATGGTGCCTTAGCCGAAATCTTTGGCCGAGAAAACGGTTTTAACCGGGGATTGGGCGGATCAATGCATGCATTCTTTCCTCCTTTTGGAATTTTACCCAATAATGCAATTGTGGGTGGTTCTGCGGATATTGCGATGGGGGCGGCATTGTTCAAGAAAGTGAATCGGAAGAATGGAATTGTAATTTCAAATGTTGGAGATGCTTCCATGGGTTGTGGTCCAACTTGGGAAGCAATGAATTTTGCATCCATGCGTCAGTTCCATGAACTCTGGGAAACGGGAATGAAAGGCGGACTGCCAATCATTTTTAATTTCATGAATAATTTTTACGGAATGGGAGGGCAGACAGCAGGTGAGACCATGGCCTTTGATTACCTTGCTCGTGTTGGTGCGGGTGTGAATCCTCAATCGATGCATGCTGAGCGTGTTGATGGATACAATCCATTAGCAGTGGTCGATGCAATTAAGCGAAAGAAAGCATTAATTGAAAATGGGGATGGTCCAGTTTTGCTTGAAACCATTACTTACCGATATTCCGGCCACTCGCCCTCCGATGCATCTTCCTATCGATTAAAGGAAGAGGTTGAGGCATGGCAGGCAATCGATCCAATCAATGCGTATGCCAAAGAATTAATTGATTCAGGTATGCTCACCGAGGATGCAATTGAAGAGAAGCAAGCCAATATCACCAAGGCGATGACACAGGCATGTCGTTTGGCTTCGGACTTGGAGGTTTCTCCAAGACTCGCTTCGGAAAAAATTGGAAATTTAATGTTCTCCAAGAGGAAAGTAGAAAATTACGATACTACCCGGGAACCAGAATTGACCTTAGCGGCCGCAGATAATCCAAGGGTTCAGGCATTGGCTAAGAAATCAAGAGCCGGTGTGATTGATGGCAAACCCGTTTCCAAAAATAAAGTTTATCAATATAGAGATGCCATTTTTGAAGCTGCCTTTCATCGTTTTCAGAATGATTCCACATTAGTGGCTTACGGTGAGGAAAATCGTGACTGGGGTGGGGCTTTTGCCTGTTACCGTGGTTTAACTGAGTCTCTTCCGTATCATCGCCTTTTTAACTCCCCGATATCTGAGGCGGCGATTGTTGGTAGTGCGGTTGGTTATGCATTGGAGGGTGGTCGTGCGTTAGTCGAGTTGATGTATTGCGACTTTATGGGCCGAGCTGGAGATGAGATCTTTAATCAATTGGCCAAGTGGCAAAGTATGTCCGCATGCATTCTTGAAATGCCGGTTGTACTTAGGGTTTCCGTTGGGTCAAAATATGGAGCTCAACATTCCCAGGATTGGAGTGCGATTGTGAACCATATTCCCGGTCTTCAAGTTGTTTTCCCCTGTACTCCTTATGATGCAAAGGGAATGTTAAATACTGCTTTAGCTGGTAGTGATCCCGTAATCTTTTTTGAGAGCCAAAGACTTTATGATATCGGGGAACTTTTTGAAAAGGAAGTACCTGCGGAATATTATGAAATTCCTTTTGGTCTTCCTGCCAAGAGAAGAACTGGAAAAGACATTACTTTAATCACCGTGGGTGCCACTATGTACCGAGCCTTGGAAGCAGCAGATATTCTTGAGCAAAAGTACGGTATCACTTGCGATGTTTTTGACTGTCGCTCGATCAACCCATTGGATTATGATCCCTTAATTGAATCGGTTCGAAAGACTGGTAAGGTTTTATTGTCCTCAGATGCATGTGCCCGTGGTTCGGTTATGCAGGATATTGCATCCAATATCAGTCAGTTAGCTTTTGATGATTTAGACTCTCCGCCTGTGGTTGTTGGTTCGAGAAATTGGATTACCCCATGTGCTGAGGTGGAGGAGGATTATTTCCCCCAACCATCATGGATGATTGATGCGATCCATGAGCGAATTATGCCGCTTCCTGGTCACCAGTTATCATCGAATCCAACAACTGGGGAACTCATGCACCGAAACCGTGAAGGAATATGATGTACTTTTCATATTTGATTTAGTCCTCATTAGTTAGGAATAAAGGATTGCTTTTATTTCTCTTACCCCATGATTGGACTTATATAATTTAAAAGTAACCATGAATAATTCATTACAAGAACGGACGAGTATATTACTTAAAGAATCAAGTGAAATCCATCAGGGTGTTTTTTTAACAGGCCCAGATAAAATTGAACTTCTCTCTGTTGATTTACCTTCGGAAGTAACATCGGACAATGATTTTGTTCTAGCTAGTTTCGGTAATTGCCGGTGTGCATCCGATGCCAAGGCTATTCGTCAATTCGATTCGCATGCGCGGGTTCCTTCCGGTGTGGAGAAAGTTGCTTTAGGTCATGAGACTTTACAAATGATTATTCAAGCACCAGTGGACTCAGATTTTAGTCCTGGTGATATTGTTGTAATTACTCCCGGGCATGCAAGTGAACCTATTGATCCATTAAGTTTTCAACCTAAAGATTCAGGTGTCCTTGCGGCTTTAGGCTATTCCTATCAATACCTTGGTGGTTTACGCCGTTTTAATGCAGTTCCTGGAGTTGCTCCTTCGTTTATTAGGAAGCAGGGTTTTGGAAATTTATTTAATCTTGTGGAACCGAACAATGACACAAGTTTAATCTCACTAGCTCATGCTGAGCCTTTTGCCTGTAATTTTGGTACCAACAAACATATTTTTACCTTTAATGAAAAGGGTGAATTTATTTACGGTGTTCCGCCTCGTTCTATTTTAGCTTATTTATCTGGAACTGCACGTATGGCGATGATTAATTTAACCATTGTAGCCAGTGTGCCTGATAATGAATTACCCAAGGTCGTCTATATTACTGGTTCTCCGGCTAAACTTGCAGAAATGGATAGGTATGCATTAATTCTTGATTTGAGAGAGCGGGGTACGCGTGTCGAGTTAATTGATCGGAACCACCCTGAAATAATTTCCAGATTAACTGAGTTTGGAAAACCGAATATTATTTGGACCAATTATGCATCTCAGGAAAGTTATGACCAGGCATGTGCAATTATTGAAGATGGTGGTAATTTAAATAGCTACGCGGGTGCAGCGGATCCCAAACTGGTTATTAATATGCCTGTGGCTGCCGCAGAAAAATTTGACTCATTTTCTTTGGAAGCGAGTGCTCAAATTTCATCAATGCATCACAATATTTCACCCAATGATCCATTTCGTCGTAATGGACTTGCGGAAAAACCTATGGTTGCGTTGCTTGGTTTTAAAGATGACAGCCCTCGAATCGAAGCATATTTACAGAGCCTGCCCACTGGATGCGGAGTTTATATTCCGAATAAACCCGTGGATGATTTTGGCTTGTCCACTTTATCTTCCGATTCAAGTTTCACCGATGTGTTTATTGCAGGATTTGGGAGTGAAGCGGTCGCATTATATCAGTCGGTTGAGTTGCAACTTGCCCGTTCTGCAGCAGTTAATTTCCTTGATGGTGATGCTTTAGTCCCAATTTTATCGAGACAGGCTCATTATGTATCCCGTCATCAAATTTGCGGTTCCAATGTTCCTTGGTTTTTGACTAACACTTCTGAACCGCATTCCGATGATATGGTTGTTCAGGCAAAATCACCTGTAAGTTTCGATTGGATGGTGAAAGGAGTTTGTGGATTAAATTATGTCACTAAAATGATGGATGAAGTGGAAAGAACCCAGCCATTCGGTTCCTTTTTTGCTTTTACTGAACTTCCTGATCTACCCTATGTAGAAGTGAACTCGGAAGCATTTCTAGATGCGGCTGAGAATACCGAAGGATTAGTTGCTGAGGCATTAAAACAGGGGGCATCGGTTCTTTCAGAGAATGGAGAAAAATGGTCAAGAAAAGTGGAGGAAGCTATTTACAATGGCTACCAAGCACCATACCCCTTAAACCTAGAAAGATAAAAATATTATGAGTTGGACTAATTTAAATGAAAAAGTGGTAATTATAACCGGAGGCGCAGCTGGTATCGGTCTTTCCGTCGCTAAGGGTTTTGTGGAAGTGGGAGCTAAAGTAGTAATTGGCGATTTTGCTGAGGATATTGGAGCTAAAGCAGTTATTGAGGTCAACGAATCTGGTCCGGGTGAAGCAATTTTTGCCCGTTGCGATGTTACTTCTAAGGCGGATGTCGAAGCTATGGTTCAAAAAGCGGTGGATCATTTCGGGCAGTTGGATATTTTAGTTAATAATGCAGGAATCAATGTACCTAGGTTATTGGTTGATCCGGCAGGTAAAGAGGAATTAACAGAGGAAATCTGGGACAAGGTTTTTGCAGTGAACGTAAAGGGACAATTTTTATGTGCTCAAGCCGCGGCTCGAGTCATGCTTGCTTCTGGGAATGGAGGAGTTGTCATTAATATGACATCAGAGTCAGGATTGGAAGGTAGTGAAGGTCAGAGTGTTTACGCTGCGACTAAGGCAGCCAATCAAAACATGACTCGATCATGGTCCAAGGAATTGGGCAGGCAGGGGGTTCGTGTTGTTGGTGTGGGTCCAGGAATTATGGAAACAACTTCGATGCGCAGCCCTGCTTATGAGGAATCTCTTGCATACACTCGTGGAATTTCAGCTGAAGAACTCCGTGAAAAATATGGAAGTACTTCCTCCATACCAATGGGCAGAAGCGGAAAGTTATCTGAGGTAGCTGATCTTGTCGTTTTCCTTGCCTCGGATCGTGCATCCTATATCCATGGAACGACAGTAAATATATCAGGTGGTAAATCGCGTGGCTAGTATTAGAACTACCAAGTAGTTACGCCTTTGGCTAAAATTAAATTAGCGTAAATTCGGGTATCCCCGGTCATTACAACCGCAAATGCTTTGCGGGTTTGGTCATAAAAATCATATTTATCCACTTGAGCAATTGGGGCTGTGTCTGGGTAATGTTTTTTTACAATTGCATCATATCCATCGTGTACTTTTTGATAATCAGCTGCAATTTTAGGGTTGGCTTTA
>JAOHKZ010000070.1 GCA_028101545.1 Opitutales bacterium
AGGCACCCAATAGCCAAGAAGGCCAAAGAGAGAGAAAGGTGTATGAAACCCACTGAAATCCAAGGGTTGTAAGGTAAATACTAAGTGTACTAAATACCACAGACATTATTAGAAGCGTGAAAAAACCACATTTTAAGACGCAGAGAAATGCTACAGGGTAAAGGATATAGAACTCGATTTCTAAGGGTATCGTCCAAAGGGAGGGGTTGGTAAGAAATTGTCCGTTTCCAGGTGGGTAATTCTGTGAGATTGTTGCAACTCTGAGGATTTTCTCAACGCTCCAATCAACATCGCCCCACTTAAGGTGGCAGAAATAACTGATTACTGCAGTTAATAGAATTGCAACCAAATAGGTTGGGTAAATTCGCCAAAACCTTCTTTGAAAATAAATTTTCCAATTGGGCTTAGAATCCGAAATTGTATTTGGATAATGGATACAAAAACCGCTAATTAGAAAAAATAATAGAATTGCATAACCCAAAAAAGGAGCAGGAATAGTAATCCATGCCAAAGTTTTTTCAACTGATGTGAACTCATGAGGATAATTTTTAATTCTAAACCAACCAACCCAAAGATCTATGCGAATGTGGTATAAGAGGACACCCAGGCAAGACAAGCCTCTTAGCAAATCAATTACTTCAATTCTTTCGTTTTTCTTCAATTCAGTTGAAGAAGTTGTAAATAACTTTCCGCATATTCATCGAGTGGGCGAACATAATCTTTTAAATTCTCTTTAGTAGCCAAAACTTTTTTTTTGTAATCGGACTCACTCATCGTAACAGCTTCACGCAATCGATGAGTTAATGATTCTACACATCCTCGTTCGCAAAAGAGTGCATGTCTCCCTGCTGTTTCTGTAATACCTCCATCATTCGATGCTATGCAGGGAACACCAACAGATCTTGCTTCCAATGGTGTTAGACCAAGATCTTCATTTGTGTGTGGCGGTGTCACCATCCATTTTGCATTTCTTGTATATCGGTGTCTTTCTGATTCGCTGACAAAACCTGTTAACCTTACTCCATTAATCATTTTTTCAGAAATCAACTTTGATATCTCACCTCGGAGCGGTCCATCGCCAACTAATGTTAGCGGCCAAATATCCGGATTTGGTGCTAAGCGATGATAGGCGTCCAATAATAGTCGAATACCTTTGTTTGGAACAAATCTTCCAACAAATAAAAAACCTTTTCGTTGATGGAGAGGGCACTCTTCTTGGCACATTCGTGAAACGACTGGCAACCTTTCGCTACTTTCTCGTCTTATTTTTTCCCAAGTGTTCCAGACAAATTCGGAGATATACCATCTTAGATCTGCCTGTGAGACCGCCCACCGCCAAAGAAGAAGTCTGGGATGAAATCCTTTTCTCCGCCAATTGTAGATGGTCATGACACAGGGCTTGCGTTCTTTTTTTGCCAACCATATGCCTTCAACCATGGGGTTGTGCAAGTGGACAAGATCATTATCCTTTATTGCCTTTCGAACTTTACTGTCTCTTGGGACAACATACTGACTTTTAAAGTTTTGCCTTTGTTCAACGGTCCATGTTTTAGAGATTTCCACCTCATTTTTTTCAATGGAACCGTCGGGAGTAAACCCTTTCACTTTTTTTCGCAAAAGAGTCACCATAGCTCCTCTTGATAAAATATCTTCACACAAGGCCAGACAAAAGCTTTCAATTCCTCCAAATTTCCCTAAACAAGGAGCAATCATCAAAATTTTTATTTCAGATAAGCTTTCAGAATTGTGCTGTTTTCTTACCACCAATTTAACCTAGTATTCACCCATCTCTTTGTTTGTTTAAATGAATAACCGATAATATTTTGTTTTTTGCATTCAATAAAGCTGGGTGTTATGTGTTCAAGTTTATCATCATTCCCATTCTGAGTTTCATTTAGTTTTTCGATCCATTTTTTCCTGTAGGAACCATACAGGTGAGCTCCGAATGTCTTATTGGTGATTTTTGCATTGGGATACAGATTTGTAATCTGCTTTGGACTAACGGTCTTAGCGTTACAACGATTTGCCAAACCAGCTTGTGCGGTTGGCATAATCCATTCAGGAATATGGTGTAAACTGGTTTCACCTAAAAACCACTCAAGGTAATCCCAATCAATAACACGTTTGTCCCAAAAAACTAAACCTGTATTAATTCCCTCTACAACTTCTGTTTTATTATGTTTTCTGAGAAAATCAAATGGTTTCAAGCAATAGGCATCCCATTGAGTGTCTTTGAGGAAAATAGCACCATTTTCAGTCTTTGATCTATTGAACAAACCTGAGAAAGGCTGGAGGAAAATTATATCTGCATCTAGATAATAACTCACAGGATCCTTTTCATCAAAAAACAATGGTTCAAAAAATTCAATTCCCCAGATTGATTCCTTCCTAAACCTTTGGCAGTTAGGTTTACCGCTAAGACAGTCAAGAATATGATCTGTATTAAGACTAGAGTTTGAAATTGTAACTTTAGCATCTTTAAGTTCAGCATGAATAAAATTCTCATCGGTTTGTGATAACGATCCATCACTATGTAAATGCAGATCAAAATGATCATTACTAAATTCAATTAGAGACCTTAAGCATCTTAGATAGAAAGGAAGTTGTTTAGTACCAATGAGCGATTGGACAACTATTCTTTTATCTTTTTTTTGTTCCATTTCTAATTAATCATGTTCTTCCAAATAGGCATAATGTCTAACAGCATGCCTGATCATGAGAATTATTTCTAAATATAATATTCAATTTCGTTTTTAAAAAAATTGAGGCAACTTTTAATTCCCTTCTCGAATGAGGTTTTAGGTTCCCATTCGAAAGCTTTAGAAAAAGAACTGTAATCACAGACAAAATCGCCAACATCAATCGCCTTTCTGTCTTCGGGGAAAGGAACCAGTTCGTAACTGGAACCTTCTACTTGAGTGCACATCATGCTGGCGGTTTCCTCCAGGCTCATTGGGTCAGGAGAGCCTAGGTTATAAGCTTCTCCAGTAGCATCGTCAGAAGTTGCGGCTAGGAGTAGGGCATCTATGACATCATCCACAAAATTATAATCTCTCCTTTGCCTCCCATCCCCAAAAACCTGAATGGGAATACCTTGTAATAAATTTCTGATCCATATGCCCAGAAAGGTTTGGCGGGCATCCTTGATTCTCATCCTAGGACCGTAGGTGTTGGTTAGGCGAATCACTGAAGAAGAGATACCATAAACTTCGTTGTAAAGAATGTGGTATTGTTCTCCAGCAATTTTATTGATTCCATTGATATCGACTGGATGTAAAGGGTGCTTTTCATCGACAGGTAAATAAGATGGTTTCCCATAGATTTGTCTTGTGCTGGCAAAAACGATGCGGACTCCTGGGTTGTTTTTCCGGCAAGTCTCTAGAATGGATAACTGTGCCTTTGCATTAATATCGAGATCAACGAACGGGTTTTCCATGGAGTCTAAGTGGCTGGTTTGACCAGCTAAGTTGAAAAGATAATCCTGATCTTTTATTAATTCATTGATTGAGAAAGGATCTCGTACATCAGAAAGGTTAACCACTACTTTATCCCTTAGATCGTGGAGATTTCGAAGATTCCCTCCATATTGTGGAATCAAACTATCCACAACGGTCACCGTATTATCAAAGTGTACCAGCCTTCGAGCAAGGTTTGATCCGATAAACCCTAAGCCACCAGTAATGAGAATTTTCTTACCTGATATGTGCATAGTTATTAGTTTTTTCTGATACCAATTTCTTTGGCTGGATTTCCTGCAACAATTTGATCGGCATGAACATCCTTGGTAACGACAGACATTGCCCCCACTACTGCATTCTTTCCGACCTTGACTCCAGGCAAAATCATTGCCCTTGCACCAATAAAAGCATTAGCCTCTACAGTGATTCTCTCTACGATTAATTGTAGTGCAGGATCCGAGAAATCATGGGTTCCTGTACAAAGATATACTTCTTGTGCTATAGTTGCTCCATTGTGAATATCAATTTTTCCTAAAGAATATGCATTTGTTTTTTCCCCTAAACACGCTCGATGATTCATTCTTAAATTCCAAGGGATTTGTATTCTTGCGGAACTATGTATGAAAGGTAGACCTTGAAGTTTAGCCCCAAAAATCTTAAGGACTAGCAACCGCCAAGGATTAAAATATTTTGGGGTCCAATAGCAAAGTGTTAACCAAGAAAGCCTCCAAAGTATCAAAACTATTTGAACCCAAATGGACCAAGGGCTTTTAAAGGGATTTCTGTGGATTTTAGGATTCAATTTTAATAGTGTTCAAATAACGATTCTAATTGATTTAGTAGATTGTTGGTGAATATTTTAGACGATGAGGGAGTTAAGTGACTGTTGTCATACGAGTAATATTTTCCTTCTGGAGATGATATAAATGGTATCCCTAAATATTTTGCAAGAGATGATAATAAAAAGGGATTAAGATTGGGTGCTGGCACTTGAAAAAGTATTGGTTTAATAGAGTGTTTTCTTGCCCAAGCTAAAAAACCTAATGCAACTTCTTTTGTGTGGTTTGGAAGATTTTCGCTTTTCGATTTGTAGGAGAAATCACTCTGTTCAACATTTGCTAAAAGCTTGATGCACCCGTTTTTTTTAGAGCGGTACATGAAAAATGATTGAGGAGCGAATCGCAATTTACCCAAAAATGAATAGGTGTGTAAATCTAATAATGTAGAAATTTGAAAATCATAAAATTCAATTGAGTTTGC
>JAOHKZ010000071.1 GCA_028101545.1 Opitutales bacterium
ACCATTTGCCTACCATGGATTATTTCTTTGGTTGCCGTATTTTATTTGGGACTCAGGCTCGGGTCATTGCCCGAATCTGCTGGCATTAATCAATCCCAAAATTTGATTAAAAAAGAAACAACCCCTCTAAGAACGACTGGTACAGTCAATCCGCCTGAAAAAGTCGTAACTGGTACCGTGACTCCCTCTATTAGTCAAGTGATGCAGGGTAAGATAGAGAATCTTACCCTGCCACCAAATTTGAAACGGATTATGGAAGGGGGAGACATGATTGAGCGCATGGGTGCATATTTAGATGCTGTCCGTGCTATGGATAAAGGAAATGTACTCGAAGTAATCAGTGCCTTCGAGGCTTTACCGAAAGGTTACGGACGGCATTTGGAAATGAAGCTTTTAATGAGAAGTTGGGCCGCAATTGATCCAGAAGCAGCATTGGCGTATGCGGATCAATCATTAGATCCTAAGAGTGAAAGACGGTTTGGTATTTCAGAAGTCCTTGCGGGTTGGGCAAACCAGGACCCTGAAGGCGCTATCAAATGGGCTAAGGCAAATAACTCAAATGAAAAACCTGAAGACAATCCTCTCCTTTTGGGAGTAATAAAAGGTTTAGCTGAAAAAAACTTAGATGCTGCCAATAAAGTATTTAGGAATTTGCCAGAAGGTAGTGCCCGGTGGCAGGCCTCCACTTTCCTTGCTCAAAAATATTCAGAAATGGGGCTAGAGAAAGCTATCGAATGGGCAAATCGATTTCCAGTGGAAGACGAAAGAATGCGGGAAACCATTCTTGGCCAAATGGGGGCACGGTTGGCACGACAAGATATTGCCGGAACGGCGCAATGGGTCGAATCTATGAAAGGCGACAAAGCATCGCTTCGCGTAATGGATAACTTACTTAACCAATGGGCATCTAAGGATGCGAGCAGCGCCGCAAAGTGGCTCAATGAATTACCCGGTGAAGATAAAAGGTTTTATGGAATGAAGCAATTGACTTCCCGCTGGTCTTTAACTGATCCCGTTGCTACTGCGGAATGGCTTAATTCTTTCCCCCCCTCCCCCAAGATGGATCCTGTAGTTAATGAATTCGTAAACCGAATATCAACTCGTGATCCCGAAGGTGCTGCAGGTTGGGCGATGTCAATCATTGATCCACAGGTTAAACAAAAGGCAGTTCAAAAAGCAGTTTCTGCCTGGGTAAGAATGGATCCAGAAAAAGCGACGAATTGGAAGCAGGCAAACTTTCCGGACCTTTAAATAAACTTTATTTGCCGATCGTTTCGATAATCGCGACAATGGGTAAAAATAAAGCGATTACGATAAAACCAACCGCGACCGCAAGAAATACTATCATAACCGGTTCAATTAAAGAAGTCATACCAGCTACTGCGTTATCCACATCCTCATCATAGTTATCCGCAATCCGATTAAGCATATCAGGAAGCTCTCCCGTTTCTTCACCAATTTCTACCATGCTTGTTACCATAGTCGGAAAAACTGACTCCCGCTCCATTTGAACTGCCATGGCCTCACCGTCTCTAACCGAGTCATGAATATTCCCCATGGCATTTACGAAAAGACCATTGGATAAAGTGTCACGGGTAATCTGCAGGGCTTGCAAGATAGGAACACCACTACTTAAAAGAGTTCCGAAAGTACGGGTTATACGAGAAATATTAGACTTGCCAACAACATCTTTGACTGCCGGAACATTTAAGCCCAACCAATCGAAAACCTTGGCTCCTGGTTTAGTTTTCTTGAACAAAATAAGCCCGCCTACCGTTCCACCCATACCTCCCAAAACAAGGATGGGATGGGTTGAAAACAATTCACTAATATTTATCACAATTTGAGTCGGACCTGGCAAAGGAGCACCCCGTAACATCTGTTCAAAAATTGTCTGAAATTGAGGAACCACAACCATCATTAAAAGAGTCACAATTCCGACTGCCACAAACATAATTACGCTAGGGTAAATCATAGCAGATTTAACTTTTTTAATGGTGCGAATATTTTTCTCCTGAAATTGAGCTAACCGGTCAAGAACGAGCTCCAATACTCCACCTGCCTCTCCCGCCTTAACCATATTTACATATAAATTGTCAAAAATTTTAGGATAGCCAGCCAAGCCATCAGATAAATTACCACCCGAGGAAACTTTTTCGGAGATGTCTTCCAGAATTGCTTTAAACTTAGGCTTTTTCTCCTGCTGTTTAATCATTACCTCCAGGCTTCTCAACAGGGGTAAACCGGCGTGAACCAAAGTAGACATTTGGCGGGTAAAAATTGAAATATCCTCAGAGTTAGGACCACCACCCAACTCGATTGCAAGAAGCCCACCCTTTTTCTTTTTTTTCTTTGGCTTTGCGGGTTTGGCAGCCTTTTCGGATTTAGCCGGCTTCTTCTTTTTCTGAACTTGCTCAGGTGCATTTGCTGGTGCGGGAACGGGAGAGGGTGCAGGAGCCTCATTGGGAATGAGTTGAGAAACAGTCAGTCCATATTGGGCAAGTTGTGAATATGCCTGTTCTTCATTTGCAGCCTCAAATGTACCTTGTTGAGGAGTTCCATTCTGATCCGTGGCAGTAAATTGATATACAGGCATAATATTTTTTTATTCGTTTTAAGTATATTTCAAGACTTCTTCAACTGTACTTTCTCCATCAAAAATTGATCGTATACCGTCTTCTCTCAATGTACGCATACCCTGCTCGATTGCTTTTTGTCGAAGAACTAAAGTTGCCGCACCTGAATTTATCATTTCCCTGAATGCATCTGTTGCTTTTATCATTTCGAATAAGCCTGTCCTACCACGATATCCTGATTGATTACATTCTTCGCATCCAGCACCAAAGAAAAACTGACGCTCACCTAATTCATTTGGGTTTAAACCCAAATTCTCAAACACTTCTTTTTTTGGCTCATACGGTTCTTTACAACTTGAACAAATTTTTCTTACCAAACGTTGAGCAAGTACGAATTCGAGAGAAGCAGAAAGAAGAAACGGCTCCAACCCCATATCGATCAATCGAGTAACCGCGCCTGGAGCGTCGTTTGTATGTAAAGTACTTAGAACAACATGCCCAGTCAAAGATGCTTGAACCGCAATTCTTGCCGTTTCAATATCTCGAATTTCTCCGACCATAATTTTATCAGGATCCTGTCGAAGGAAAGCGCGTAAAGCCCTTGAGAAGTCCAAGCCAACCTGATGATTAACCGGAACTTGCATGATCCCCTCAATCTCGTACTCCACAGGATCTTCCGCAGTTAAAAGCTTAGTTTCTATGGTGTTCACCTCCCTTAGTGCACTGTAAAGGGTGGTCGTTTTACCTGAACCAGTGGGTCCAGTAACAATAAATATTCCATTCGGCCTCCTTACTGCGTCTCTGATTCCCGTTTTTACATTTTCAGGTAAACCCAAATTATCAAGGTCAAGATTAACCGCAGATTTATCCAAAACACGCAACACTACGCTCTCACCGAATTGAGTAGGCAAAGTCGATACACGCAGATCCACCGCCCGTCCTTCTATAGTCATTTTAATTCTGCCGTCCTGCGGGATTCTATGCTCTGCAATATTCAAATCTGCAATAACTTTGATTCGAGAAATAACAGGTAATGCCAAACTCTTTGGGGGAGGCGACATTTCATACAATGCTCCATCAACCCGATAGCGAATACGAAATTCATTCTCAAAGGGTTCGAAATGGATATCAGATGCCTGAGCCCTAATTGCCTGTTGCATAACTAGGTTAACGAAACGAATAATCGGAGTTTCGTTCGCAGCATCACTTAATTCACTTTCCTTTGATTCATCCAGACCCTCAAAGTTTTCCAAACCTACATCCCCTAACAAGTCATTGAGAGAATTTTCCTCCACCGGGTAATAGGTATCAAGCAACTGTTGTACATAATCCGGATCGCAAACGATCAACTGAATTTCAAGATTCAAGGCAAAAGTTAAATCGTCAATTATTGCCGAATTAAAAGGATCTGCAGCTAGCAAATGAATACCCCCCTCCGAAAGATACAGAGGAACAATTCCATATTGCCGAGCCATTTCGGGCTGTATGGAAGCTATCACATCACTCTCAATTTCGGTTACTTCCCCGACTTGAATCTCATATCCTAAAAACTCAGCAACTAAATTTAAAATGTCTTCCTTACTGGCCAATCCAGCAGTAATTATAGATTCAGCGTAAGAACGTCTCCCCGCAATAACTTCATCATCAAAAAGTTCTTCCAACCCATGCTGAGAGACTCCTTCTACCTGCTTGAAAATATCTCGGATGCTCGAATTATAATCTATAAATAGCATAAAATCGTCCTATTCCTCCGCAGTGGTTACCATTAGAACTTCATCCAATGTCGTTACCCCAGCCAATACCTTACGAAACCCGTCTTCTCGCATGG
>JAOHKZ010000072.1 GCA_028101545.1 Opitutales bacterium
TATATGCACCGTATGCTTTTGCTCCACTTTCGCAACGAGCAGCCAAATTTACCATATCTCCCATCATGGTATAGTTAAAACGATCCAATGCACCCATATTCCCTACAGTGGCAGTACCCGTATTACAACCGATACGAGTTTGCATTTTGGAGACTAATCCATGACATTTACCCCACTTTTCTGCTTCAAAAGACCATTTTTCTCTTAGCTTAATTTGTTCCTGCTGCATTAAAATGGCTGTCTTCACTGACTGATAAGCATGGTCATCCATAGGTATCGGAGCACCATACATTGCAACAATTGCATCACCAATATACTTATCAAGTGTACCTCTTTCCTCCTGCAAAATATTTGTCATTGCAGTTAAATACTCATTCATCAGATCAACTAAACCGGTGGGACTAAGAAGCTCAGAAAAACTTGAAAATGCCTGCACATCACTAAAGAAAGCAGTTATTGCGGTTTCTTGCCCCCCCAATGAGGGTTCTTCTCCCGATTCTACCATTTGATCAACTAACTCAGAAGAAACATAACTGCCGAACATGCCCTTTAAGCGCCCCTTTGCTTTTTGTTCAATAACAACCATTACAGCCAGACCAATAAAAGATGTACTAATCCCCGCACAAGCTGGTGCAGTAATAGGCCAAACAACATGGGTCTTTGAAAATGTAAGAAATCCAAAGAAAACATATCCAAGAAGTAGGATAATCCCCCCAGCCTGCACCCAACTCGATCGAGATCCTTGATAAACTGCAAGTAAGGCCATAATAACCCCGACGCCAAGGGTTGCTGCATGGTCAATTTTTATATTAAGACGCTTGATATAAAAACCCGAAGTAAGGGTTTTTATTAAATTACCATGTACTCCCACTTTAGGAGAAGCTGATTTATCAAAAGGAGTGGGTGCTAAATCCTGAAAAGTGGCCTCTTCAGGTCCAACAAGTACAATTGCATTTTCAAATCGGGAAAAGAATTCCTTTATTCTAAAAAGTTCTTCTTGTTGAACTGCTAGGTTGGTCTTATTCGCTAGAATTGCGTCTTCAACCTGTTTTTTTTGTGTCAGTAACTTTTCGTTTTCAGGGTTTTGAACTAAGGCTTGTTTAATGGCTCCCAGTGCAGTAGGACCCTCCAATTTTTCTATTTGTTTCGTAATAGACATAATTGTTGATTCCACCTGTTCCAAAAAACGACTATTTTGAATCACATCACGCATTCCACACATTGGATTAAATTTAGACTCAAGCGAAGTTGGTATAAAATAATATGAGATAGCTTCAATAACCGACATCAACTGATCGAATGAAGGAGTCTCATCTCTCGTTAAATTTTGCGACAACAGTTTTCTTGCAATTTCTACAACTTCATCGTCTAAACCTAAATCTTTCATAGATGATGGATAATCGTCAATATTGTTGGGTAATTTATAATCTTTTACTTTTGTCAAAAACTTTTCAAAAATTTGGGGAATTAAAGAAACATACAAAGGAAAATCCTCCTCACCATAGGCCCTTTTGGCTTCCATGACTAAGATCTTTTCGGGTGACTTATCTGACCAACTAGAAAACCAGTTAACCTCCAAAAATTGCTTTTCCTCCAAAGGGGCATCAATTAAAATTTCACCCTCATTGTCCGTAATCAGGAAACGTAAATTATCCTCCGTAACTTTCACATTCTTTTCATCCAGCCCGTAATAAGCTAATAGAGACTCAACCCCCAAAGTGTAAACTGCACGATCCCGAATTAGTGGGACTTCATTAGGGAGTGAATCTACTAACTTACCCTTTCCATCCTCTCCGCGAGAACCTTTGTAAATCAAACGAAGAGTATTGTTGGTCTCAACTAGTTCAGTAAGTGCCTTACCTTCAAGTTGAGCAATTCGTTCTAAGGAAAGTGACTCCACAGATTGCATTTCGCTCAATGAACCGTCTAGCTGTTGTGCTTCCTTAGACAAAATTAGAGAATCTTTTTTTAAATTATTAAGGATTTGTTTTTGGATTTGTACATTTTTCAATAAATCTGCGATGAGAACTTCTTCCTCTTTTGGAGATAAGGTTAAATTTTCCTGGTCTTTAAATTTTTCTATTTGTTCATGAATGGCTTTAATTTGTTCCTCTTTTGCCTGAATCTGAGGTTGGATAATTGCGGAAATCCCAGGGTTTGCTGATAACGCCGCCCTCAAATTCAAAACTGTGCTTTCTAATTCTTTTAAGTCTGCTTCTGACTTTTTGATATCGAATGTGGAAGCTTTCAACCGATCTCTAAGTTTAAAAATTTCTTTTTCTTTTAGATCAATCTGAGGTTGAATAACTCCAGATATAGAGGGGTTTGCAGATAAAGTCTTTTTTAAATTTGAAACAACAACTTCTAGATCTGTTAATTCCTTTCTCAGTTCATTCAATTCATTGCTATCAGACGATTCTTTTTTTAATTTTGAATTTAGTCTTTTTAAAAATGCTGTTTTTGCATTTTCTCTTGATTCCAACTGAGGTTTTATAACAGAACTTAAAGACGGATTTGCATTTAAAGTATTTTTGAAGTTCTCAATACTATTCACAATCTCTTCATAATCAGAACTTTCTGCCAAGTAGTCGTTATACAATCTTTCTACCTTAGTTTGTGCCTTGTTCTGCTCGAAAATCTCCATTTGAATAGAAGTAATTTTTGCAAGAAGCTTTTCTTTTTTTTCTTTCAAGTTTTTTAAACTCTTAAGAACTTCAGCATGTTCATCTGCGTTTTCTTGCAGGATCTCGAAGGGTAATTTGCTTTGCTTACCTCCCAACAAATTATATGCGTGTGCTTTTCCGCCTCCAGGAAACCATAAGGGAACCCATCTGGGAACATTGTCAACTGCAGGTCTCCCTTCTCCCGGGAAGCCATATCGATAAGGAGGGACAGTGAAAGAACCCGTTCGCCCAAGATACTTACCTTCACGATAATTTTGAAGTGGGTATGTAGGAGATTCAGGATAGTTAAATGACCCACTTTTCTGTGCTGCTTCCATAGAATATCCATCTTTAAATAAAGGAGGGAACGCACTTGCTCCAGTTGCTTTAACAAATGGAGTAGGGACTCCTGAATATAGGCAACCTAGGACTACTTGATTTGGATATGCCATAATTAGTTCTCCCATTGCAGAATCACTTCGGTAGGAATTTACTTCTGGGACCATTTTAGACATGCTCTTGGGGGTAAATCCAAAGTCGAAGGCTAATACTCTAGCTCCTCCCTTTTCCATTAATGCCATCGACATATCCCTAAAAAAAGCACGATCCCAAGGTCTTTCCCCCACATCGTCCATTGCTAAGGTTGCCGCATCGAAATTTACATATACGATATTTGGAACCTTTGGAATCGATTTATTGCCTTCAACAATGATCTTCTCATTTTGGTTTTTATTGTGTAAAATTTCTCCCCTTGCTCCAGGTAAATTTGAACTCAAACGCAAATCCAAAGTTTTTGTCTTCCATCCATCAATGTAACCGCTATGGTTGACTACTATCCAGATAATAGGGATTACGAGTAAACATATAAATGTTAATTTTGATTCTTTACTTAGTTTAAACATAGAAAAACAATATTTGTTGATTAGTTGTATTAGTAAGTTAAAATGAATCTTTTGTTTTGCTCAATGTGCAAGCTGAAAAATTACTCACTTAAATTTAACTTCCAATTCATATGGACAAATAGTCCATTTGTTTACGCTATAAAATTGTCACTTAGATAAACTATGTCCACAAAACAAACTGAACAAATAACTCAACCACCTGCACCAGAAGAACAGGAACGCATCAGAAGCGAAGCGGCTTGGGTTGAATTACTAAAACAAGAAATAGGAAAAGTAATTGTCGGTCAAAAATATCTGGTCGATCGCTTAATAATTGGACTTCTTGCCAATGGGCATGTTCTTTTAGAAGGTGTGCCAGGCTTGGCTAAAACATTGGCAGTAAAAACACTGGCACAATGTATGAAAGCAGAGTTTAAAAGGATTCAGTTCACCCCTGATCTTCTGCCTGCAGATGTGGTTGGTACTTTAATTTACAGTCCGAACAAAGGAGAATTTACGACTAAAAAAGGACCCATATTCACAAACCTTTTACTAGCTGATGAAATTAACAGAGCACCAGCAAAAGTTCAAAGTGCTTTACTTGAAGGAATGCAGGAAAGACAAGTGACCATTGGCGACGAGACTTTTATGTTAC
>JAOHKZ010000073.1 GCA_028101545.1 Opitutales bacterium
GTTCCTGTGAGAGATTGGGAATTTTCTCTTTCACATCGGGATCGCGATAGTCCTTGCTCGAAGTGTTAAACAATTTCTTGAGTTGACCGTCATGACTTTTAATCATTTGTAAAAACTCTTTCTTAGAGGGAGTCTTTTCCCTAATAGGAAAAAGTTCGTGCTCGATCCCTTTTTCGTTCAACCATCGAATCGCTTTTTTACACGATTCACATTTTTCATACTGATACACTTTCATGTTCGTTTATTTGCAAAATATCATTTAGTTACTATCAAACTAAATTTGCTTCAATAATCAAACCAAACAGAAAATGCCCTACCGAACCACACTCCAAACTTTGAGGATTGTTTCTACCCTTGCCGCTTTATTTTCATTTTCCTGTGCCCTAAAAAGTAATGATTCAATTTCCGACTTAAACTCGAGCCATCTTCCATGCAAGTTATAAAACACACCCTAGATAACGGATTGACCGTTTTCCTCAGCCCGAATCATGAAACGCCCCGCTTTTACGCGGAGATAATAACCCGTGCCGGGAGTAAACATGATCCAGAAACCAATACAGGACTGGCCCATTATCTAGAACATTTACTCTTCAAAGGAACAAGTTCTTTTGGAACGATTGACTTTGAGAAAGAAAAACCACTTCTCGATCAGATAGCACAGCTGTATGAAGAACGTTCAGCTGAACAAAATGAAACCAAAAGGGAGGAAATTTATAAAAAGATTAACGAAATCTCCATTCAGGCTTCTACTTTTGCTGTGCCCAACGAAATGGATCGTGTATATGGAAATATGGGCGGAAAAGGAATAAATGCTCATACATGGCACGAGGAAACTGTTTATAAAGTAGATTTACCGGCTAATCGATTAATCCATTGGGCAAAAATTGAGAGCGAGCGATTCGTCAATCCAATATTCAGATTATTTCATACCGAACTCGAAACCGTTTACGAAGAAAAAAACCGTTCTATTGATAATAAGGACAGATTACTCAACACTAAGGTTAATGATCTTCTTTTCAAAGTTCATCCTTACGGCCAACAACCGACCCTTGGCACAATTGAGCATTTAAAGAATCCATCGATTAAGGAGATCGAAAAATTTTACAAAACTCACTATGTGCCGGAAAACATGGCTATTTGTATTTCCGGTGATATCGATCCGGATGAAACCATAAAGATCATTGAAGAACACTTTTCTTCGTGGAAGTCCGAAGCTCCTCTTAGACCCGAACCAAAATGGGAAGAGCAGCCTCTTGCGGGGAGGGAATTTGTAAAAGTCCAGTATTTGGGTGAAGAGCAAATATTGCTCGGATTTCGTACCGCGCCCAAGCATCACCCTGATTATCATGCTTTGCGCCTGATGGATATGATTATTGATAATTCAGTTGCTGGATTAATTAACCTGGATCTCGTCGAAAAACAAAAAGTCCGGGCAGCAGGATGTTTCCCCCAAAACTACAATGACCATGGGGTTCATTTCTTTTATGGTATACCCAAAGAAGGCCAAAGTTTGGAGGATGTCGAAAAACTCCTTCTTGCTCAAATTAAACGCGTCAAGGAAGGAGACTTTGAGGATTGGGTTCTTCCCGCAGTCATTACAGATTTCAAAAAAATGGAAAAGGAGAACCGGGAAAATAATGCAAAGCGTGTCGAGCTCATGAGAGATACCTTTCTTTCTTTCGTAAATTGGGAAACAACCAATCGTGAAATTGAAGAACTCGAAAAATTAACCAAACAGGACATCATACGGGTGGCCAATCAATATTACGGAGAAAATTATGTTGTTGGTTACCGCATTGATAAACAGCACAAATTACCCAGTATTGAGAAACCAAAAATTGATCCCCTGAAAATTGATCCCGACAAAGAATCAATTTTTATGGCCAATGTTAATGCTATCCCTTTTGAGCCGTTTAAGCCAAAATTCATAGAGGAAGGTGAAAACTACACGATCAAAGAGATTTTACCGGGAATAAAATTGATCCATGTAAATAATCCGCTTAATGACCTATTCACCCTTGAAATGAGGATGGAAGTTGGCTCCAGGCATCTTCCTCTGCTTCCCTATGCTAAAAGAATGCTCGATCGTTCCGGAGCTGGGAAAATAAGCTCTAACGATTTAAAAATCGAATGGTATAAATTGGGCACAGATTTTGCCTTTGCTGTACGGGAGAGCCTGTCCTCGATGGTAATGACAGGATTAGACGAAAATTTCGAAGATTCCTTAAAACTTGGACGGGACTTAATCGAAAAACCAAATATATCCAACGAAACCTGGGACGAAACCAAAAATATAATTTTGGCAGAACGGGAAGATGAACAGAAAGATCCACGTGCAATCAGCAATGCTTTAGCTCATTTTCATCGTTACGGCACCCGATCACGTTATATCGAGCGCCCTAGCGACAAGGATTTAAACGCCACCAGTGTCGAAGTCCTAGGTGCGATGTTAAAAAGTATACTGCAAGCAGAAAAAACTGTTCTTTATTATGGCCCAAAGTCCCCCGATGAAGTAATTCATTACTTAAGCCAAGGTTTCCTTGGAAATTCTAAAGAAATTATTAACCCTAAACCCTTTGAGGTCCTTCGTTCACTGAAGGCAGAGAAGAATCAAATCTATTTCTTTGATAAAGAAATGGCACAAGCTCAAGTTCGACTAGAATTTTCGGTTGGAACATATGATGAAAACAAAATGCCTGCTTCTCAATTATTCAATGAATATTTCGGCGGAGGGATGGCTGGGCTTGTGTTCCAGGAACTCAGGGAAGCGCGTGCCTTGGCTTATTCTGCATGGGCTCATTTCTTTACCCCTTCACTGCCTGAAGAAGAAAATTTATTGGTTGGCTCCATCGGGTGCCAGGCCGATAAAACAATCGAAGCTGTAGTTGCATTTATGGATTTACTTGAAAATATGCCTATCAATCAGACACGCTGGGAGTCTGCACACTCATCCATATTAAGTTCATACCGAACCAATCCAATTCCATATCGAGGCACGCCCGGTTTTGTGTATGATGTAACGGCTTTGGGGTTATCCGGTGACCCCCGAAAAAATAGATTTAAAATCGTGGAAGAAGCAGACATTAAAACCTTGGAGGAATTTTATAAAAATTCTATCAAACCCAAGGCTAAACTATTATCTATTGTGGGCGATTCACGCAAAATTGATCTTAAAGAACTAGAAAAAATTGGACCTGTTACTCTAATACAAAAAGAACAATTGTTTAATCGTTAGCACTATTGCCATGAGCCCCCCGAGTGGAAGAAAAACCCCCATCCAAAGGCTTTTTTTCGGATATTGATAAGATAGTACGAAAGAAACTAAATACTTTTTCGCATTCCTGCTCCCGTTGGCTCTTGTTTTTTAAGCGCAAAACGAGTCTTTGCTCCTGCCCTGTTTGCAATTCGGTTAAGGTACAATTGCAACTGGTTTTACCATTATCAGAAGACATTTCAACAACATCAACCCGCCCCATGGGAACGGATAGCGAATCCTCTCCTAAAACTTCCATTCTTAAAGATACGCGTCTTTCAGAAAAATTAAATATTCGGGTATAGTGAATTTGAATATTTGGTTCTTCAGATACCATGGATTGCATACCGGTACGCAAAATTTTAAGAATTTCTATTGATCGATTCATTTGAGCCGTGCAATTTGGCTTAAATAGGGCTATGGAGGCAACAGGAAATTTTAAAAATTCATGAACTGTCATCCAAACAAAGATGCCGAGCAAGAGGATCACAATAATCTTCTTTATCAAGAGTGCTTACAAAAGGCTGAAGGAGACAAAATCCGTGCTATGGCTATCTATACTCATAGAAAAGCAATTTTGGGCAAGCAGGATAACAAAGAAGATTTAGACCAAAGGGAAAAGTGGCCCATGCTTGCCCCATTGCTTATTCTTTATACCATCGGAACTATTGGCGTTCTAGCACTCGTTTTTGGTTTTCTAGCAAGCCGTTTGAACTGGTGGTAGTTTATTAGACTTTAGTTTATAAGTCAGTTGATTCTCACCATTGCTTGGTTCGTTGGGTTAGGGGAACAAGGACGAGTTTAAATCGAGTAGAATTTTACTCTTCAATTAAATATCCAACGGGTAAATGAAGTTAAATGTTCTGGCACTATTCTACTACGAAAATAAGGCCTAGAAGACTGCCTTCTGATGGATATTTTAAAGTATTACACATCGAATATTTC
>JAOHKZ010000074.1 GCA_028101545.1 Opitutales bacterium
AGAAGATTACGAGCGAGAAGTGCGTCGCCTTCTGAAGCGCCGTGAGAAGTGGACGATTGTAGACGAAGCGGTACAGGCAGCTAATCTCAACCCTAGTTTGACTAATCAGCCAATTCGTAAGTTGCGTTTTTTCCGCGATTTCTTTGGCTATCCCAAGGCCTTGAAGGTTTTTAAGGATGACAGCCGTTTTGGGGCAGGTCGGCATGTGCAGGCTGTAAGTCGCTTGATCGAAGAGGCGGATATGTTTGTCGAATTCATACTGGAAAAAGATGAGGATGTTTTTGAGACATTGTTGACCACAGACAAGTTTTACATCTTCCACAATGGAGATAATACAGCGATGAAGGCTGCTTCCGATTCATTGAAAAGTATTTACGACTTTTTCAAGGGCAAGGGTTGGTCGGAGTGGGAACCGGAAGATATTGCACCACATGAAGAATTTTTAAGAACTCACTGGGAATTCCAGCGTGAGAAAAAGGGCGATTTTCCCAAAATTTTGAAGAAGTTACAAAGAATGATGGAGGGGCTGGAGTTGCATTTTAGTCAAGGGCAGTCGGGTGCTCTCCCTTACATGAAAAACGGCATGGGTTTTTGGCATGGAGGGCCAGTGCTTGGCCGTAGCGGTCAGCAAATGCGTGGCGAGCAGGTGACGACCTACTGGAATCTCGATTGGAAAACATGGGATTATCCCACCCATCAGCCTGCAAAAATTCAGCATCGCAAAGGTATTCTTACCCATCCCGCTTGGCTTATAGCCCATGCCCAGAACCTAGAAACGGATCCCATTCATCGTGGTAAATGGATACAGGAAAAGCTATTGGCAGGGACCATTCCTGATGTGCCCATAACTGTTGATGCGGTGATTCCTCCCGATCATAATCAGACTCTTCGTCAACGCATGGAGAAACGGACTGGTGATGCTTATTGTTGGCGATGTCATCAAAAGATGGATCCTCTCGGATTTCCATTTGAAATGTATGATGATTTCGGACGGTTTCGAACTGAAGAGAATTTAGAGCATCCCGATAACTTGCTGAAAGAGGCAAAGAGAGAGGACACAAACTACTTTCGTGCATCGCTTCCGGTTTACAAAACTTTACCGGTGGATGCTCGCGGAGTTTTAAAAGGCACGAACGATCCTAAATTGGATGGTGATGTAAAGGATGCCTTCGACTTGATTGACCGGCTTGCCAAATCCGACAAGGTTCGCCAGTCAATCATTCGGCATGCTTTCCGATACTTTCTTGGTCGTAATGAGACTCTTTCTGACTCAAAGGCCTTAATGGATGCCGACAGGGCTTACCTTACTAGTAATGGAAGTTTCGATGAAGTTATCATTTCACTTCTAACTTCTGACTCCTTTATCTACCGCAAAACCAACATTGAGGAATAAACCATGATTATCAATCGAAGAGAACTTTTGAAAAAGACCGCTTGGGGAGGCGTCGGCTTGTCACTTACTCCTAATTTTAATCACCTCTTTGGGAAGACTTCTCCGGTTGCTGATGGATATCCTCACAGGTTTATTTTTATCCGAAAATCCAATGGAAATCTACCTTCGCAGTTTGGTCTCCCTTCTTTTTCCGAAGACGAAGCAAAAAAACATAAGGAAAAAGAGTCCTTCGAGCTGGACTTGAGTAAGCACGAACTGCCTGACTGGTTGAAGAGTTTGGATCAATATAAGGAAAATATGACCATCCTGCACGGTATTTCCATGTGCGTAAGCGGAGGTGGACATTACTCCTACTCCGGCTGTATGGGTGCCTTCAAGGCCGGGCGTAACATTCTGAGTAATATTAAACGGGCAACCATTGATTTTGAATTGGCCAAATTATTTCCATCCCCGTTCGGGCATGTTGAAATGTCGCTTGCCGTACCTCATGGCCGTGACCATCGAACCGGTATTGTCTCCGGATATTCAGCACCTGCGGCTAAGCAAAGAAACTATTGTTATGCCGACCCGATGACTGCTTACGACGAGCTGTTTAAGTCTGTGACTAACCCAGAGGCGGTCGAGTCTGATAATGCTTTACTGGACTACCTTCGCGAAAAGGAATCACAGCGTCTTGGAGGTCTCAACGGCAGCGAGCTTCTTAAAATTAACAACCAAGTGGACTCGCTTGAGGCAATCCAGGGTCGCAATACAAAGGTCATGGCACTTGGGGATAGAATCAATAAGCACCTTCCCAAGCTCGATCCGGTTCACGCCGCTGGTGGACCGAACGCCACATTGCTCCAGAAGCAGGAAGCTTTCACTGACATTATCATTGGTTCTTTAGCCGCCGGTTTAACCAATGTCGTAACTTACACGATTGATGATCTTGGTACGAAGATCACATCCCTGCCCGAGAATACTGAGAAGACCAACATACATGCAGTTGGCCATGGTGGAGGAGATCCTACTGGACGTGCCTACTATATGAGAAATGTTATCAAGACCCATCATATGAAACAGGTCCACACCTTGGTAACCCAACTTAAATCCATTCCCGAGGGCAAGGGTACAATGTTCGATAACACGACGATCATCTACATGCCCGAAACCGGTGCCGGTCATCATTCTCCCGACACGGAGGCTCCAATGATTTTGATGTCCGGCAAAAATTCCAGACTTGATCTCGCTGGCCGCTACATCCGTCTTCCTTTTCACGGCACTGAGGGGCATAAAACATTAAGTAATTGGTACACCACCTTGCTCAACGCATATGGTAACCCAATCGACCACTACGGAGATCTGGATTTGACGATGCAACGCAAACGACTGCCTCAAACTGGAGCCATTAAAAGATTTTTAGCTTAAGCTGTTATGAATAGACTTAGCCTGCTTCAAATTCTTACTTTTTTGCTCTTTGTCTTACACCTTGTCCTGTGGGGCAGCGAGTCGGCTAAACCGGTAAAAGTGTTTATTCTTTCTGGTCAGTCAAATATGGTGGGTGCAGGTAAAGTTGACGGTGGCAGCAGTCGATGGGGGAATCAGTTTATCGATCCGGTCGTTTCCGTTTACCAAGGCGAGTACGATTCAGAGAAAGACTACGATTCCATGCAACCGGTCAAAACTCTTAAGCTCGATGCATTTGGCGGAGTGAAGCCAACTCCATACCCGGTGGGAGGAGTTCATGTGACCCGTGGATATATTCAAGTCAAGGAATCCGGTATATATGAATTTCGTCCTGGTTATGCGGGTTCGACCTATAATGTGATGGAAGTGGCTGGTAAAGAAGTTCACCGTCAGGAAATAGGGAAAACCCCGATCCGGAATGAGATCCGTTTGGAGGGTGATCAGAAAGTGCCTTTTAAGATCACCTACTTCACGAAGCAGGCAAATGGATTGGGCTGGATTGTCCGGCTTGATGTGCCCGGTGCACTCTCAACTATGGTCAAATTTGAGGGCATGTATCCCTATTTGATCGATTCAAACAAACAATGGGTCTCCCGAGAGGATGTCTGGTATCGTGGAGTGGTGACTGCTGTGGGGAATCGTCCTCTTGGTGTCTCCGGTGGACGGATCGGTCCGGAAATCGGTTTCGGTCATACCGTCGGAAATTTCATAGACGACCCTGTTCTTATTTTAAAAACTTCTCAGGGTAACCGATCCCTCTCATGGGACTTTCTTACGCCCGGTAGCAAGCAGTTTGAATATAAGGGAAAGATATATGCCGGGTACAAGCAAACACCGCTATCGTGGGACAAGGGAACCACGCCAAAACCTATCAACTGGTATGCGGGTAAGCAGTACGATGATTGTATCGGAGCTGCTCATGAAGTGCTTAGGAATTTTGATAAGGAATTTCCACACTGGAAAGTAAGAGGTTATGAGATAGAAGGATTTGCATGGTGGCAGGGGGATAAGGACAGGTATGTTGAGGCTCATGCCGTTCGGTACGAGAAAAACCTCGTTCGTCTGATCAAGACCTTGCGCACAGAATTTAATGCGCCAAAAGCCAAGTTCGTCGTAGCAACTCTCGGACAAACTGCAAAGGATGCCCAGCCAAGCAACGACAAGCTAATCCTCGATGCCCAGTTGTCCGTCGACGGTGCGGTCGGAAAGTACCCAGAATTCAAAGGTAATGTATCCACCGTCTACACCCATCCACTTAGTGAGGGAGGTGCTTCCAATAGTCATTACAATGGTAATGCACAAACTT
>JAOHKZ010000075.1 GCA_028101545.1 Opitutales bacterium
CAAGCCTCAGTATTGAAGCCCCACCTCTTGTTCATAACGAGATTGTATATGTAGGCTCTACTGATGGATTTCTTTATGCGTTGGATATTGATGATGGAAAATTACTATGGAAATACGAAACCGATGGTGAAATAATGGGAGCCCCTAATGAAGCTGTACGACCAAAATCTATGGATTCGGTGGTTGTGGTAGGGAGTTATGATAATTTTGTGCATTGCTTAAATTCACAAACGGGAAAACTACTTTGGAAGTTTGAAACTCAAAATTATGTAAACGGTGTTCCGACTATTTACGAAAATAAGTATGTGGTTTTTGGCGGATGTGATTCCGTACTTTATGTAGTCGGACTTGAAGATGGAAAATTAATACGATCCATTGAGGTAGAAGCTCCTATTGCAGCTTCAGTTTCTATTTCGGACGGAGTGGGTTATGTCGGTAACATGGATCGGGCAGTTATGGCGTTTGATATCGAATCGGGAGATATCATTTGGAATTATCGACATAAAAACTTTCCATATTTTTCTTCGCCTGCAATCACTCTAAACCATGTTTTGATTGGCGGACGAGATAAAGGATTGCATTGTATTGACCGAATCTCTGGAAAACAAAAATGGAGGTTTTCAGCCCGCGGGCGAATTGATAGTTCTCCAGTTGTTATTGGGGATAAAGTAGTTTTTGGCTCGATGGATGGGAAATTATACATTCTTTCTTTAAAAGACGGAAAAGAAATTACATCTTATGAGGTTGGTGAACCAATTTCATCCACTCCTGCTATTACAAACGGAAGAATTTTGGTTGGTTGTGAAGACGGTAATGTTTATTCATTCAAAACAAATTCCATTAAATGACTGACTCAACTTTTATTAAACCTGATTACCAAACCGAGGATGAGACCAAAGCCGGAAATTATTTCGTTTCTAATTATCCACCCTTTTCATTTTGGAATGAAGATGATGTTCCTTGTGTAAGTAGTTTAGTAAAAAGTCCATCTCCGGGTACAGCTCCTTTGGGATTGTATTATCATGTCCCGTTTTGTCGTAAACGTTGTCACTTTTGTTATTTTAAAGTGTATACAGATAAGAACTCTGGTGATGTGCGCAGGTATTTATCTGCAACAATGAAAGAATTAAAGGTTTACGCAGAGTCTCCTTATTTTAAAGGACGAAAACCTAAATTCGTTTATTTTGGTGGAGGAACACCATCTTATTTGTCTGCTCAGCAACTTACAGAACTCACGAATCAAATGAAATCTATTTTATCCTGGGAGGAGGCGGAAGAGGTGACATTTGAATGTGAACCGGGAACACTTTCAGAAAAGAAACTAGAAACTATTAAAGGTTTTGGTGTCACCAGATTAAGTTTAGGAGTGGAGAATTTTAACGATCACATCTTGGAAACAAATGGACGGGCTCATCGTTCCAAGGAAGTTTTCAGTGCTTATGAATTTGCCCGTGGACTTGGGTTTGACAACATTAACATTGATTTAATTTCAGGGATGCTTGAAGAGACTGATGAAAATTGGTCAGACTGTGTTGATCAAGTAATCGAACTTTCTCCAGATTGTGTAACTATTTATCAAATGGAAGTACCATTTAATACGGGTATTTTTAAAAAGATGAAAGAGGAGGGAAAATTGACAGCACCCGTTGCAGATTGGCCTACGAAACGCCGTTGGGTCAAAGAAGCTTACACAAAATTAGAGGCGGCTGGATACACAGTTACAAGTGCTTACACTGCAGTTAAAAATCCAAAAACGACAAAATTTATTTATCGTGATCGTCTATGGTCAGGAGCGGATATGATTGGCTTGGGAGTTTCCTCATTCGGTCACTTAGGGGGTATACATTATCAAAATATAACTCATATTGATAACTACTGTGAAACCGTTGAGTCTAAAAGCCTGCCCATTCGCAGGGCTTTAATGACCAAAGAAGACGAGCGGTTTATCAGGGAGCTTATTCTTCAGTGGAAGTTGGGCCGAGTTAACCAAAAGTCTTTTGTTGAAAAATTTGGTATTTCTATAAGCGAGCGTTTTTCTTCCATCCTTTCAGAGTGGGAAAGAAAAGGAGATTTAATAATTAAAGGAGATGAACTTTTTCTTTCTCGTGATGCTTTGTTACGAGTAGATTCATTGCTTCATGGCTTTTTTCTCCCAGAGCATCAGGATTCTCGATATGTTTAGCTTTAATTATGGTAGCTCAAAATAATATTTTTAATGACCCTTTGTATCCATTAAGTTTAATTAGAAGGGTTCGTGGGATTTCAAAATTGGTTTCTCAGGAAGTTGATCCAAATGAAATTCCTGAACCCTATTATTCTTTACTGGTTCATGAAGGGGATATGACTTCTCGCCTTGAATCATATCATCAAGAGGCGATTCAAATTCGAAAGCTTAGTTCTTCCAATGATGGAAAAGCGTATTTTCGTGAAGTTTTACTTGAAACCATGGAATCTTTAAAACCGACTGAATATGGTGCGATTGAAATTACGCTTAAAAACCTAGAGGAGGAGCAAAGGTCACTTGTAATCGAGGGTAAGCAACCGCTTGGTGGAATTTTAAATGACGCACGAATACCATATTCTAGTGCCCCGCGAGCATTTTTAAAAATTGTTCCTGATAATCCTATGGTAGAGGCTTTTGGTTCCGTGGAAGCGGATCATTTATACGGAAGAAGTAATGAAATTACATCTTATAATGGAGACATTATTGCACGTATTGTGGAGATTTTACCATCCCTTTAAACTCTTTCTTTGTTTGTAAAAAAAGTAAACCTGACTTGAATTATATTAATAATGATATCCTTAAAAAAAAATTATGATGCCATCATTGTGGGGGCCGGCCCTGCCGGATCTACCACAGGTGCATTGTTAGCAGAAAAAGGTAGAGATGTTCTAATTGTGGAGAAAGAAAAATTCCCCCGCTATCATGTGGGAGAATCACTAATGCCTTTTTGTTATTTTCCTCTGGAGCGTTTGGGCTTGGTTGATACTTTGATGGAATCGGCTAACCCTCGAAAGTATTGTGTCCAATTTGTTCGTCAAGATGGATTCCTTTCGCAGCCATTTTACTTTTTCCAGCATTTTGATCATCCATCCTCGACCACCTGGCAGGTTTGGAGGTCTGATTTTGATAAGATGATACTCGATAAAGCACGTGAAAATGGCGCTTCTGTTATGGAAGAAACAAAAGCCAAAAATTTGATTAAATCCGGAGATCGAGTTGAGGGTATAAAGGTCGAGTCTAAAGAAATGGGTATACTCGAAATTAGGGCTCCCATTGTTGTGGATGCTTCAGGCCGGGATTGTTTCGCCGCACACAAACAAAATTGGATGGTACGAGATCCTAAACTTAAGAAAATCGCATTATGGACATATTTTAAAAGTGCCAAGAGAGATCCTGGATTAGATGAAGGGGCAACCACGGTTGCTTACCTACCAAACAAAGGTTGGTTTTGGTATATTCCATTAAGCGGAGATATGGTTAGCGTTGGAATCGTGGCAGAGCGCGACTATTTGTTTAATGGTACAACTAAGGACCACGAAGAGATTTTTCGCCGTGAAATTCAGAATAATGAATGGATCAAGGATCATTTAGAAGATGCTGAGCAAACTGGAGAGTATCGAATAACCGGAGAATATTCATATCGTAATCGTTATTGTGCAAGTGAAGGTCTTGTCTTGGCTGGAGATGCATTTGGTTTCTTGGACCCAGTTTTTTCATCCGGGGTCTTTCTAGCTTTAAAAAGCGGGGTTATTCTTGCTGATGAAATTGATCTAGCATTAAAAAATGGGGATCTATCAGCCAAATGTTTCGATGGCTATGCAAAGAAAATGCAATCTTCAATCGAGACAATGAGAAAAATTGTCTACGCATTTTATGATAAAGATTTTAGTTTTGGTGATCTTGCGAAGAGAGGTGATCATTTACGGGCCGCATTGACTGATTGTTTGATTGGTAATGTCGACGATAATGAATT
>JAOHKZ010000076.1 GCA_028101545.1 Opitutales bacterium
TCCACGAAGGGCATTTATTGAAGATAATGCTTTAAATGTTTCATTTTTAGATGCATAAATTTTATTAAAATGACAGATAATAATATAAATTTTTCGGGTAATATTTCAGATATAATGCAATCAGCTTACATTGATTATTCGATGTCAGTGATTGTTAGCCGTGCATTACCTGATGTTCGCGATGGCTTTAAACCTGTCCACCGTAGAGTATTGTACGCAATGCTAAGGGAAGGGTTATTGCATAACCGTGCATATGATAAATGTGCTGGTGTTGTTGGCGAAGTTTTAAAGAATTATCATCCTCATGGAGATAGTTCGGTGTACGATACTTTAGTAAGGATGGCTCAACCGTGGGTAATGAGATATCCACTAGTTGATGGCCAAGGAAACTTTGGTTCAGTTGATGGAGATTCCGCTGCTGCATATAGATATACGGAGTGTAAATTAACAAAAATAGCTGAAGAACTTCTTAAAGATATCGATGAGGATACAGTAGATTTTGCCCCTAATTATAAAGAAAGTTCAACGGAGCCGACAGTTTTACCATCATCTCTGCCAACTTTATTAATGAATGGCTCTTCTGGAATTGCTGTTGGAATGGCCACCAACATACCCCCGCACAATTTGGGTGAATTGATTGATGCTGTATGCTTAATGGTAGATCAACCGAATTGCTCCATTGATGACATAATGAATGTTCTTCCTGGACCTGATTTTCCAACCGGAGGTACAATTGCAGGAAGGTCAGGCATTAAATCTTATATGCAAACTGGAAGAGGGATTGTTCGTATGCGTGGAACTATGCACACTGAAGAATTACCTAATGGCAAACAGCAGATAATAATTTCAGAAATTCCATATAATGCAAATAGAGCTACCCTGGTTACTCGTATAGCCGACTTAGTAAAAGAAAAAATTCTTGATGGCGTGAGCGATTTAAGGGATGAATCTACCGAAACAACAAGAATTGTCGTTGAGCTTAAACAGGGTGAAATAGAACGAGTTACAATAAATAAATTATTCAAACTTACTGCACTTGAAAGTAGTTTTGGCGTAATTTTATTGGCTTTAGACAAAAGAAGACCAAAGCAGATGAATATCAAAGAAGCTTTGGAGTGTTATATTGAGCACAGAAGAGAGGTAATTTTACGTCGAACCCAATTCCGTTTAAGAAAAGCTGAGGATCGAGCCCACATTCTTGAAGGATATAAAATTGCACAAGATAATTTAGATGATTTCGTCCGAATTATTCGTGCATCTGCAAATCGTCAGGAAGCTAAAGAAAACTTAGTATCCAAATATACCCTTTCTGAACGACAAGTTAATGCAATCCTTGACTTAAGGCTCTATCAACTCACCGGAATGGAAAGAGAAAAAATAGACTCAGAATATCAAGAATTAATGTCTATAATAAAAGGCTTAAAAGAAATTATTGATAATGAACATATTTTATTAAATGTAATTAAAGATGAACTGTTAGCACTTAGAGAAGTTTATGCAGATGAACGAAAGTGTTTAATTACTGATTATGAAGGCGATGTTCGCATGGAAGACCTTATTCCAAACGATGGATGCGTTATCACTATAACTAAAAATGGATTCATCAAACGAACCGGTGTAGAAGAATTTCGGTCACAAAATAGAGGTGGTAAAGGTGTAATCGGAAGTGGCCAAAAAGACGAGGACCCTGTTAAGATTTTGCAGACATGTAATGCACATGATACACTAATGTTTTTTATGCAAAACGGGAGAGTTTATGTCGGTAAAGCCTACGATATACCTGAAGGAAGTCGGACATCGAAAGGTAGAAATATTATTAATTTATTAGAGATGCCTAAAAATGAAAAAGTTGCTGCACTTATTTCTATTGAATCATTCGAATCCGATCAATCCTTAGTAATATGTACTAAAAAAGGAGTCGTCAAAAAAACAAAAATTAGTGCATACAAAAATCATCGAAAAGGTGGAATTATTGGAATTAATGTAGACGAAGGGGATTCAATTCTTAAGGCAATTAAGACAAATCCCGATGATCATATTTTGATCTTAACAAAGAAAGGAAAAGGATTAAGGTTTTGTTGTGATCAATTAAGGGATCAAGGTAGGGTTACCAGAGGTGTTCGTGGAATTAGGTTAAAGGAAAAAGATGAAGTTAATACATTTCTCGTTGTTGATGACAGTAAGTTATTATTAATCGCTGGACAAAATGGACTCGGAATACGGACTAGGTTTAGTGCTTTCTTGCCTAATGGAGGAAAAATTGATGAAAATTCATTAGAAGATACCACGCCTAGAAAACGTGGAGGTCAAGGAGTTACAGCGATGAATACTGAATGTATAATTGGAGCCATCAGTGTGGAAAGCATAAGTGAAATATTAATGATAACGAGTAATGGACAAGCTGTTCGTTGTCCCGTTAATAATATAAGAGAAACTAATCGCGGGTCTAAAGGTGTTAAATTAGTAAATCTATCTGGAAAGGATAAGTTAATTGCTGTGTCTGAAGTTATTGAGCTGGATGAAGGCGATATTGATCAGCAAGAACTTCAAAATTCAGATGAAAATGCTGAATCAAAATCTGTAGAAAATTCAGGTGTTGAACAGGTCGATTCTACTGAATAAATTTACTTATATTCACTTTTCTTTTTACTCTCTCAAATAATAAGTAAGTACATAAAGCGTCATAAAGTGCATTGTGGTGACAACTTTTATTTACTGTACAGAATTTGTCAGAAAGTTTTACAGCACTTTTTTTAACGAAAGTCTCCGTTAAGAACTTCAAGTCATAATAACTAATACTCGGGTAAAGAGTTCGGTATATTATTGTTGTGTCAAGCCATGGTCCCCATTCCAATGTCAAATTGTTCGAGTTAGCCCTGTTGTATGGTAGGTAACTTTTTAGAAGATTCTTTTCAATATGTACATTGTGAGATATAAAAATGTTCGGCTTATAATCGACAATATTAGTTAGTACTTTGATGCATTCTTCTTCATTCTTTATAATTTTATCATCATAGCTTGTTATCTTGTTATCATCAGCATATACTACACCAATCTCTCTAATGCCATTTTTTAAAGAGCCTTCGAAGTCCATTGTTAAAAATTTCATATATATATATTTCAAATGCTAACATTTGATGATTTTATTACTTTTGTTGAAGAAGTTACAATAAAGACTTCCGAAGATATAAACAATTTTTTTGATTTAAACATCGGTAATTCACGCTTTAAAGGAGACGGGTCGATTGTAACGGATGCGGATATAAGTGCTGAAACTTTTATAAGGAAACAAATCAGTAGTAAATTTTGTAATCACAATATTGTTGGTGAAGAGTTAAGTGATAAATCATTAAATAGCGACGCTAAATGGATTGTTGATCCCATCGATGGAACCTATAACTTTGCAAAAGGTGTACCTATTTTTGGAACTTTAATTGGTTTTCTTTATAATGAGTTGCCAACATATGGATCGCTTAGACTTCCAAAGTTGGGAAATGATTTTATCGTGGGAGACAATAATTTATCTTTTCTAAACGGTAAGAAATTAACTACCACACCATTCAAAGGTTGGAGCGATGCGTTAATTTTAACTACGGATGAAGTAAGAATATTTAATTCAAAAATCTCTGATCAATGGCAAAAACTTAAAAAAACTGGAGCAGACTTTAGATCTTGGGGAGATTGCTTTGGTTATTTTTTAGTCTGCCAAGGTAAGGCAGATGCAATGTTTGACCTAGATCTTAAACCATATGACATTCTTCCTCTCATACCAATATTAAGAGGAGCAGGAGTTGCTATTATTGATTTATCCGAAGAACAAAATTATTCGTCTATTATTGCCTGCAAGCCAGAAATTCAAGCTAAAATGCAAGAAGATTTTAAAT
>JAOHKZ010000077.1 GCA_028101545.1 Opitutales bacterium
AGGTAATACATTCGTCAAAGCACTTCTTGATGAGTGTGAAAAAAAAGACCTTTTAGCAAAATTCTTTACTACCATCGGAAAAGGAAAAAATACGAATTTCATACTAAAGAATATTTCAAACAGACGGGCGTACCCAATTCCAGATCAAAAAATTTATCGTCAATGGTTCCCAGAAATTTCACGTTTACTATTTGGACCATATAAAACACAGAAAGAACGAAAAAATAATACTGATAAGGTTTACGAAAAACTTGACAGAAAAGTTTCTGAAAACTTAGAGAAATTAAATGTCTCTTGTGTACATGGCTATGAAGATGGTGCTGCACATACATTCCGAAGAGCCAAAGAATTGGGAATACGCTGTTCTTATGAACTTCCAATCGCACATTGGGCAACATGTAGAAGATTACTCGCTAAAGAGGCAGAAAGATACCCGGAATGGATACCTACTCTAGACAGCATCAGCGAAAACGAAGAAAAACTTTATAGAAAAGAGCAGGAACTTGAACTTGCAGACTGTATATCATGCCCAAGTCAATTTGTACTTCGATCCATTCCCGAAAATATTCGTAATACAAAGCCTTGCCAAGTAGCACATTTTGGCAGTCCTGTTGTAAGTGATTGCCTAATCGAAAAAGTTGATCCGAAAAACAATCAAAAACTGAAAATCCTCTTTGTGGGATCGATGAGTCAGAGAAAAGGATTAGCAGATTTATTCAGTGCCCTTAAAACATTGAACACCCGACATGTAAACCTAACCATAGTTGGGCAACCCGCTATGCCCATTAGTTTTTACCGTGCTCATCATACCGACTTCAATCACATTGCCTCCTGCTCTAATGAGACAGTAAAATCGATTATGCGGACGCACGACATTCTCATTTTGCCATCGATTGTAGAGGGATGTGCACTAGTTCAACTAGAGGCTCTCTCCTGTGGTTTACCACTTATGATTACAAGAAATACTGGAGGAGAAGATTTTATTGATGAAAAGGAAACTGGTTTTCTTATTCCAACTGGAAATCCAGAGAAAATTGCCGAGAAAATTGAATGGTTAATTTATCATCGTAGTATTTTACCTGAAATGAGAATTTTGAGTAAAAGTAAGTCGACAAGGTATAAATGGGAAATTTACGCAAAACAAATAATTGATTATTGTAAATAAAATGAAATTATTTTCACAGAATTTTTAATGCAGGTAACAGAAACAACCTCTAATAGAAAACCTCTTCAAAGAGTAAATACAGGGTCAATAAGAACTGAATTCACTCTTCTTAAAAAACTTATTTGGCTATATTTCTTATTCCTGCTATTCGAAGGTGCTTTACGTAAATGGTTTCTTCCCGGACTGTCACAGGGACTTCTTATTATTCGTGACCCCATTGTAGTTTGGATCTATTACATCGCTTATAACCAAGGCCTTTTATCTTTGCAGAATAAATATATTCAAGTATTGATAAAGTGGACTTTGATTTGTGGCTTAATATCTTTTGTCCTTCAAGCTCATCCCCTGACAATCGCCTACGGCATGAGAACAAGCCTTCTGCACTTTCCATTAATTTTTGTAATGGGACGTGTTCTTACTTTGCAAGATGTGATCTCCTTTGGAAAAGCTTTTCTTATTTTTGCTCTTCCTATGACATGGGTCGTATCTCAGCAGTTCCAAGCCGATAGGCTTGATATTATTAATGTTGCATCAGGAGGAACAGGTCATCAAATGATGACTTCTGGAGACAAAGTTCGAGCGTCCGGAACATTCAGTTTCATTAGTGGCATTGTGTTTTATTATTGTTTCACAATTGCATTTATTATTTACGGATTTTTGCATAAACAAGTTTTCCCCAAATGGACACTCTACTTAGGAACAGGGGCTACCTTTTTAGCAATGGTCACTGCGGGTAGCCGTTCAGTCATAGCTGAATCCATACAGGTTTTTGCATGCCTAGGGTTTCTAGCTTACCATCGACCAAATGAATTTGGAAAAATTACCGGTACAACATTTTTGCTTCTGATAATTGGCCTCTTTCTCTATTCTCAATTAGCACTTTTTCAGGATGGTTTAGAATTTTTAAGTATGCGATTTGAAGAAGCAGCTAATGTTGAAGGCAATCCAATTGAAGCTTACTTTATAAGATATTGGGAAATTATTTATTCTCCACTCCGAGCTATAGATTTGCAGTCTGTCCAAGGATGGCTGGGGAACGGAATAGGGTCAGGAACAAGAGCAGGTGCAGCTCTAGGTAGGGGCGTTGGGTATGAATTGGATTGGAATAGGCACATCTATGAAAATGGTGCTATTTTAGGAGTTATTTTTATCGTTATTCGACTTTGGATAACGAGGGATTTACTTTTAGTTTGTATTTCTGCAATTAAGAAAAACTCTTATCTTGCAATTCTATTATGGGGGGCGGCAGCCCCGGTTATTCTATTTGGAATTTTAGGACAGCCCACAAATTTAGGCTTTGCTACTTTTGGAGGTGGACTCTGCCTAGCGGCAGCTAAAAAACGCCCATTACAATGAAAGTTTTACTTGTTACTAATTATAAAGAAGATCAACAAAACAGTATGATAAGATTCGGCAATCTATTGGTTTCAGGTTTAACGAATTATGACATTGTTGCTTCTGAAGTATTTCCTCAATCGAAGATGGAAAGATTTTGTAGAGGAACCAAATTCAAGAAATGGGCAGGCTATATCGATAAATACTTTTTTTTTCAAAAAAAAATTGATTCTTTATTTAATAGCAACTCGTACGACTTGATTCACATTATAGATCATTCAAATTCGGTTTACCTGCCACAACTTTCCCGGCTAACAAAAGCTCCGAAAATTACCACATGCCATGATCTTATTGCCATTCGTACTGCACATGATGAATTTCCTCTTGCACCCCAAACATCTTACTCGGGAAAAAGATTGCAAAAATGGATAGAAAAATCTCTCAAATACTCAGATTTTCATGTTTGTGATTCTATACAAACCCGATCCGATCTGATTAAGAGAATTCCTAAAAGTAGAACTAGATCCAAAGTTATTCATCTAGGAGTAGAAAAATCAAACGCCCAAAATTCTGATCAGACAACAAGTCTTAGCGGCAATTTATTAACAAAAAATTATGTTTTACATGTTGGAAGCGATGCATGGTATAAAAATAGAAAAGGTGTTTTAAAGTCCTTCAAATTCCTTTGTGAAACCGACAAAGAAATTATAGAGAAATTAGTTTTGGTCGGTCCCAAAATCCAAACCCATGAACTTGATGCTGAACTTGATAAGTGGGTAAAAAAAAATCATGATAAGATATGCATTGTTCCGAATGTATCTGAATATGATCTCCGGTCTCTATATCAGAATGCCAAACTTTTAATCTTCCCTTCTTTTATAGAGGGTTTCGGATGGCCACCTCTAGAGGCTCACGCAAATAACTGTCCTTCTGTCACAACTAAAACTGGTGCAATATTTGAAATACTGAAAGATAGTGCCTCGTATGCTAACCCAAATAATCAAAAAGAGCTAAATCACTTGGTTCAAACGAGTTTGCTTAATACTCATAAAAGAAGATTTGATGAGTCGCTTCCAACAAATGATGGATGTGCTAATAAATATGCAAATCTTTATGGAAAAATTATTTTATAATCCTCTTATCACTTCTGAGTATATTTTTTCATTTAATAGAATTCCTCACTTTAAGATCTAATACACAAACTTTTTCATAATGAATAATGATCACACTCTAATAATCGGTGGGAC
>JAOHKZ010000078.1 GCA_028101545.1 Opitutales bacterium
AATTAATGGAAATACTACCTACATAGCAATAAGTGGGAGTATCGGGCAAACCCCACCCAATCCTGCTTATTGGACCGATTTATCCGTTGTAGCAGTTGCACTTGCTACCCCAACGGAGGCAGCACCAACTTTGGATACCCAAACAATACTTAATTCTATGCCAAATAAGCCTGTTACTGATGTGACAATGTGGAATGTTGCCACGAGCGTTGGTAATGGTTGGAATGAAAGTAGTTGGTTTGGGTATTATATGGAAACGATATCCAATTGGATTTATCACTATAAATTGGGTTGGCTATATCCTGCCCCCGCTGAGGCAAGTACAAATGCAAATTGGTTTTATCATGGAGAACTTGGTTGGATTTTAACATCTTCTTCAGTTTATCCATACACATATCAAAATAATTCAGGTGTTACCAATATTGGCAATAACTGGAATGCAAGTAGTTGGTTTGGATATTATATGTAGACTTCATCAAACTGGATTTATCATTCAAATTTGGGTTGGTTGTACCCATCTAGTTCGGATATAAATTTAACTTGGTTTTTTAACACAGAACTTGGTTGGTTTTGGACATCATCTTCTGTTTATCCATACTTGTTTTCAGGAAGCCAGAGCAGTTGGTTATATTTTAACGGGTCAGCTGGTAGCTTCTATAAATTCGGTGCTAATGTGTGGGTTAATTATGGCTTTAATGGTGATGGGGGAGGTCCCACCCCGTACTCTAATACAACCATTTACACAATTGGGAACCTAGTATTTTCTGGAAGTTCTACCTACATAGCAATAAGAGGGAGTACCGGGCAAACCCCACCCAATACCAGTTATTGGACCGATTTATCCGTTGCAGCAACTTCACTTGTTATACCAACAGAGGCAGTACCAACTTTGGATACCCAAACAATACTTAATTCATTGCCTGGTTTTCCTCCTGATTCTGTGGGTCAATCTCCTACCATGATAGGGCGCTGGTCACCGGCTGGATTTGAGGATAACACTCTGTATGAATTTACTAATTCTCACCGGTATACAATTTACAAAAGCAATGGACAATTTGGTACTATTTCTGATGCAATTCCCAATCCCAATCCATGGTCTTTGGTAAATGGTCAAGTTGTGATAGACTTACATTTTGGCAATACCTCTACTCAACTTCCCACATTTTACCACAATAACACGATGGTCGAGTTAAGAGATGAGAGTAGCAATTTAAATAGTACATTATTTCGTGAGGGATATTCATTTTCCAAGATTTCGGTAACATCTGGTACGGGAGGAACTGTTGTTGTATACAAAGACGGAATGATTTCTTTTTCGGTTAATTCCAACACTGTTTCGGGTTACTTTCCCCCCAATTCACAAATTAATCTATTCGCTTCGCCAAGTAATGGGTATTTCTTTAGTGGTTGGTCTGGGGACTCACCAGCAGGTAATGCTGATTATTCTCTTAGCTTAGATTCTAATAAAAGCCTGACTGCCAATTTTAGCCAATCTCTGAGCGATCCAGATAATGATGGATTATCCAATTACGATGAACTGGTAATCTACAATACATTAGCAGACAATAATGATACTGACAGTGATGGGTTTTCTGATGGTTTTGAGGTGAATTCTTTGGGGACGAGCCCAACCTATCCAAATACCAAACTTGCTTCTTACATTGCAGGTATCAAATCATCTGGAGAGACAAGCGGGATGGTTCAGGGAAAGGAGACAGTGCAAGCAGATCCGAACTCCTATGGATTGGTGACTCAGACCCAATATGATAAGGCGATGGAGAAATATCCGAGTATGGATATAAATGCGACACCCTACACCGTAGGTTGGTACTTCATGCCAAGTCGTGGTTGGTTATTTACATCCAATGAAGCTTATCCCTATATTTTTGATTCCAATACCAGTGGATGGCTTTATTTCGAAACGGGTAATAAGAAACCCCGTTTTTATGAATATGGGAATAAGAAATGGTTTGAGATGACCGAGGAAGAATAAGGTTTTTTCTAAAAGGTATGACTGGCGGTCACCGATGCTCCCATATCCCATGCTTTAAATTTTGAAGATTTTCCAAGTATTTCTTTTCCTTTTGAGTTTGTTCTCATAGTGGAGAAATTACCAAAGGTTTGTAGGCTTAACCATTGAAGGGGTTGCCAGATTCCACTAAGCCCGGCAAAGTAAATCATATCCACCCGTCCATCCTGATTATTTTTAAGGTATTCCGTTCGGTTTATACCTAGACCTGGCATGATCGTAAATTGTCCATCCGGCCCAAAACTTTTCATGAAGTTTAGGTTTAGCCCGACCTGAATATTATCGCCATCATCGGGGAATATATCATCGGTTGGAAAAGTGATCACTCTCTTGGTACTTGAATATTTGAGTAATCCATCGAGCATGAGAAAAGCAGTTTCATTAATGCCCCATATTTTTTGAACAGCGAAAGAAGGTGCAACTGCATCAAAAATTTTATCACCACTGAATTGGCTGTGTAAGAAATCATATTCCAAACCGGTTGAAACTCTGAAATCGAGAGGGAGGTAAAAGTCTAATGTTCCTTTAACCATTCCAAATTGATAGTCGAGCAAATCACTTATCGAACCCTCGTTATAATTTGCCCACTGCATGAGGAAGTCAAGTCTTGGAACAAGCACCAGATATTGACCACTTTCGATTGGCTTAGTGGCCAAAGAAGTACCGATTGTATTTTCCAATACAGCAGATTCAACCTCGTCTTCTTTGGTGCGCAGAACATTATTGGAGAAGTAGGGGCGGGTACTTGCAAAAAGGCTGAACTCCAAGAGTTTTACCTCTGCGTTTGGTTGTGCAGTTGGACCATCCTGTGGCTGAGTTGAGCCGGATTTAGGGGGATTTAGTTTTTGATATGTCTTAGATTGCATCGAGCCCAAAGGAATAGCATTTGGGTGTAATTGGTTCGGAGTTAAACCAATCCAGTTTTTTCTTTGCTCAGGAATTTTTTCTACAATTGCCTGCCTGCCTAGGTTGGAATGAAATTCGGCAAAGGGAGGGCTTGGTTCCATCTCTTCCCTTTGAATTGTCTCAAGTGCTGACTTTTCTTCTGCTTCTGAAAGGTTCGATGGTGGGAGTTCCCTGATCTGAGATTGTGGGGTAGACTGAGCGGGTTGTGCATTATGAAAAGTTTGTCCCTTCAAAGAACCTAATGGAATGGCACCGGGGATTAATTCTGAAGGAGTTACCCCAATCCATTGGTTTTTATTTTGTGCATTCAGAAGTGTCGTTTGAAAGCAAATTGGTTTTATCAAGGACGCGAACAGGAATGAATAGAATAAGTATGAGC
>JAOHKZ010000008.1 GCA_028101545.1 Opitutales bacterium
GGAGGGTGCATTGATGGCTCTTAATTATATGCACGACGCTAATGTTGTGGACCAACTCCTTGAGGGATTTTCGAAAATGAAGGATTCGGATATTAAACAAAGAGTGGCTAAGACCTTGATCCGACTCGCGAACCGGGAAAAGGTTTATGATGGGGAGACCTGGTGGAGTACCCGCCCGGATACCCGTGGACCCTACTATTATCCGACAGCCTGGGAGAAAACGGAGAAGATTTCCAAAGTGTTGGTGAATGCGGCCAAGAATGGATCCGCCGATTTGAAATATGTGATTTCAGAACTGGCAATCAAGGACCGGGTGGATTTGCCCGGTCTCCCCAAGACCGAGGATGTTCAGGTTGTTGCCAGAAATGAACCAAAAGTAAACCTCAAGAAGATTATGGACAAGCAGGGCCAGGTGGGTGAAATGAGTATCGAGGATGTCACCATCGCTCTGGGTAAGACCAAGGGGAGTATGAGTAAGGGGAAGGCCTTGTTTGCCCAGCAGGGATGTGTTGCCTGCCATGCCTTAAATAAGGACGAGGTGCAAAAGGGACCTTATCTTGGACAGATCGGAGGGATTATGGATGCGGACCGGATTGCCATGAGTATTCTTCGTCCGGAGCAGGAAATTTCTCAGGGTTTTAAAACCGTTTCAATCACCACCAAAAAGGGAGGTGCTCATGTGGGCTTTGTCACCAACCGCCTGAGTGATCAAATTGAAATGAGAGACATTGCCGGAACAGTTACCACATTGAAGACATCCGACATCGCCAACGAGACACTGCTGCCTATCTCCATGATGCCAGCTGGCCTGGCCAATGGAATGTCCATGAATGATTTTGCCTCGCTCGTTCATTACCTAGCAGCTCAGAAAAACTAAAAGGAGAGGGAATTTATGAATGCATCTTGGTTAATGGTTTTTTCCTTTTTTATTTTTAACATAGGACTTTTCCTGTCTGCTCAAACTCAACCAAATGTGGTGATCTTATTGGCTGATGATTTAGGGTACAAAGATGTTGGTTGTTATGGTGGTCCTGTTAAAACTCCGGCGATTGATCAGTTGGCTAAGGATGGAGTGCGGTTTACTGATTTTTATTCCGGCTGTGCCGTCTGTTCTCCTTCGCGTGCGACCCTTTTAACGGGAAGACATCATATAAGAACGGGTGTCTACAGTTGGATACACGATGAAGGTCAAAACTCTCATTTGCTTCTTAGTGAGCGTACAATTGCAGAAATTTTAAAGGATCGAGGATATTCCACTGCCCACATTGGAAAATGGCATTTGGGTTTGCCGACAAAGAACCGGTCCAAACCCACCCCAAGCCATCATGGTTTTGATTACTGGTTCACCACATGGAATAATGCATCTCCCAGTCATAAGAATCCGAATAATTTTATTCGAAACGGACAGGCTGTTGGACCTTTGGAAGGATACTCCTGCCAGTTGGTGGCCGATGAAGCTATTGATTGGTTGGATAATCATCGGCATCCCAAGGCACCTTTCTTTTTGAATCTTTGGTTCCATGAACCGCATGCTCCAATTGCCGCACCAGACAAGATTGTTTCCACTTATGGGGAACTCAAAGACAGAGCAGCTGTTTACTCCGGTACGATTGACAATACCGATCGGGCGATCAGTCGGGTAGTCGAAAAATTAAATCAAATGGGAGTTAGGGAAAATACTCTTATTATTTATGCATCGGATAATGGAAGCTACCGTGACGATCGTGTAGGAAATTTAAAGGGAAGGAAGGGCTCAAATTGGGATGGAGGAATTCGTGTGCCGGGTATCTTCTCATGGCCCGCTGTAATTCCAAAAAATAGAGTGGAGAAACATCCGGCCGGTCTGGTTGACGTACTTCCGACCTTGTGCGGGTTATTAAATTTGGAAGTACCGCAGGATCGAATGATTGATGGTTCTGATTTATCCCCGTTGCTGAAAGGGAAACCAGACAACTTTAAACGCCATCAGCCTATGTTTTGGCATCTGCAAAAGTCCCGTCCAATTGTGGCCATGCGAGACGGAGATTTCTCACTGGTGGCAAATCCAAATTATGAAATTCCTGCGACAAATATGTTTCAGGAACGCTGGATACCGAGAGTAAAAAATGGTGGATATAAGGATTTTCAACTATTTGATCTGTCAAAAGATCCAGGGCAGACACAAAACATTGCCTCCGATAATCCCGAGCTACTTAAAAACTTAAAAGCTAAGTTATTACAAATTAATCAAAGCGTAATGGCGGACGGAACAGATTGGCATCTCCAGTAATTTATTAAATGAAACTTGTATTACTAATTATTTCCACTTGGTTTGTTTCTGGGCTAGGTGTATTCGCAAAGGAAACAAAACCTTGGAGCTTTGTAAGTATTCCCGATTTTCTTAATTTCGATATTGAGTATCCACAGGAGGGATGGGAAGACGCCCTCGGGTTCATTATGGATTCCATGAAGAAAGAAAACCCTGCGTTTGTGATGGTACCGGGTGATTTGGTTATGGGGCATTGGGGTACACAAAAGGAAGAAATTAACAAATGGGCGGATAAATATTATCCCGGATGGATCCAGCGATTTAAGGATCATGATCTCAAGGTATACGCAGCATTGGGTGATCATGAAATTCGAGATAATCCATGGCGCGGAGCTCAGGCGGATGCTGTGCCGTTTTACAAGGATGCATTTCGGAGGCATTTAAAGATGCCATTGAATGGGCCTGATCATATGAAGGGAACAGCCTTTTACTGGCTTCATGAGAACGCACTGTTCATATCGGTCGATGTCTTTGAAAAGGGTAAAAGTCGACAAGGTGAGATTGCCGCAGGGGTAACGGGCAAACAACTGGTATGGTTCGAACAGGTGCTCAGCCAGCACAGGGATCAGGTCGATCACATTATAGTAATGGGGCACACTCCGATTCTTAGACCGGTCCGAACCTTCAGTTCCTCAGGAATGTTAACGGAAAATGGGAGGGATTCTGAGTTCTGGAGGGTGATGGTTAAATATGATATCGACTTATATCTTTGCGGGGAGGTGCATGCCGTCACCTGTACGCAACGCGACGGCATTCAGCAAATCGCCCACGGTGGTCTCATCGGTCGCACCACCAAGCCCAACTACCTGCTGGTGACTGTTCGCAAGGACAAGCTAGAACTCAATCTCAAGGAGATCGATCTTGCCAACGGCAAGGGCCGGCTCTGGCAAAGGGACAAAAGCAAGGGCCCGTGGGATACCATCACTATCACTCCAGAACGAAAAAAACAGGGCTTTACCTCGATCGGGAAGGTCACCCTAAACAAAGGAACCGCTGCCAAAAAGTTCGAAACTCAAACCGGCTTTTTCAACGAGAAAAACAACCCTAAGTAGATTTTGTTTGTCTTGCAGGTTAACCTAGAGCAGATCCAGCGGGCTTACTATGCAAAAAGATTTCTTTTCGCCCTCCGTCCTTCGACTCCTGAGCGCTAGCGGGTTGGTCAGCACCACCTTGTTGTGCCTTTTAAATTCCTTCGCCTTTGTGACCCTTCGCAGATCTCTGGTGGGCGTCTAGGATCGCTTTCAAAGTCTTCGAGCTGTCGCCTCCACGATAATATTTCCCTTCGACGGAAAATACGCCTGGACCACTTACTGGTATCCACATCTTCACCTCCAGCGACTTCCCGTCCTTCTTCATGATTGTCGCATCAGCCAGTCTTTCATAGAGAGCAGGTTTCGGATCTATTCTTGCGGGCAACATATGGGGACGAATCTACTTCCAGTCTTCAGCGGTTGCCCGGAATTTGAGATCCTTGCCATTCTCTACCTTAATCAAGACTGCCTTAACTTCATCCGCAGGCGGTATCACCTGAGCAATGACGCTGGTGGTGAGGAGAACAAATAGTGACGATATTTGGAGTAATTTTTTCATTTTTGTTTGGATAAATTTGGACTGGTTTAATATTAATCCTACTCCAGTTCTGTCGTAGTTCATCTGGATAGCGATACAACTAAAAAACAAGATGGAAGAAGAATTCTTTATTCAGTATCATGAAATTATTGGACCAAGAAAAATGCCGCATTAGATACAATGAAACACATAAAGAAAAAACATACGCCGGAAGAAATTCTTAACCTAGTTAATGGTCACCTGGAAAAAGGTGAGGGATCCAAAGCTAGATACATAATGACCTTGACTACAGGTCTTGGAATCAAGGAAAAAAAGGATGTCCTTCAAGGTTTACGTAAATTAAAAGTAGAAGACATAACTAAGACCGATCTAACGGATATTAACAAATTTGGTTGCAGTTTTGGTGCTGCGGCCGTGCTGCTTGTTTCTTGTTCAATCATTTACAATCTTGTTTTTTAAAGTGGTATCTAACAATGCTCGGCACTTAACAATGGATTCTGTACATTGGAAAACTTAAGATCGATAGGAACTCCTTATGAAAAAACTTCTAATTAGTGTCGCGTTTGTCGGACTTGCCTTAGCCACACTTTATCCCATTCGCGGAATGTTTCCCCCATTCTACTATCAAGAGTTCAACGCCGTGCAAAAGAGGTTGGGTAATATTGGTGGCTTACGGATTCGCGATTCTTGGCAACATAAAGATGTGCGATTAGAGGATTGTGGATTTGATGTTGAAATAGGGGGTAGGCAGGTCTCGCTTACTTTTTCGGATCATCAGGACTGGGTTGCCTTGTTCGACAAAATGGACGGAATTCGTCTTCCTAGGGACGGTCATCAACGCCTGGTAACTTGCGAACAAATGAATTCCGCCGGCATCAAAATCGATGGCCTATCCGACATCCTCGAGAACCTAGGTTCTTTCATTGAATTTTGTTCGGATCAAGCAAACCTCAACCTGGTGTCCGATGAACAATACGATTATCAGGATCATTTAAACTATGCTGTAATTGAATTCCTTTAATTCCGTATCCAATTTACAAAAAGTCATGAAATTCCGTTTTGTAGTCACTTTATGGCTGATGGCAATCACGCCCTTTGGCTCTTATGCTGTACCCGAGGACGAGCAACCAAGCCATGGTTTGGTCGGGCTTCGTCCCTTGCCCCGTACTGCAAAAATGGATCATGGTCACAACCACGGCGAATCCTGTGGCCCTAAGGAAAGAAAGGCTTTGCCCACGGAAGTATCGCTGAAACCTTCTTCGAAACAAAGCCGCCCCAATGTGTTACTCATTTTCACGGACGACATGGGTTATTCGGATCTACCGAAGTTTGGGAAATCCGAAATCCCCACTCCGAATATCGATCGCCTCGCGAAAGAAGGGACTTTGTTCACCGATGCCTATGTCACTGCCCCGATCTGCGTGGCTTCGCGGATGGGGTTGATGACCGGGCAAAACCAGCAGCGATTTGGTGTTTACTGTAATATGTATGGCTTAGATAAAATCCGACTTTTTCTTCGTCAGACTCTGATGCCGGCAACTTTTCAGGAGGGCGGCTATCGCACTGCATTAGTCGGCAAATGGCATCTGGGTGGCAATATGAATTTGCATTACAAGCAGGGTGGTCCCTGCGATCGTGGCTTTGATGAATTTGTGGGCATTCGAGGCGGGCATGCAGATTTTTGGAAGGGCACACAAGTCTTTAGGGAGAATACCCGATTTCCAGCACCTGAATATTTAACAGACCTCTGGGGAAGTGAGGCGTGTGCATTTATCGATCGTAATTATCTGAATCCATTTTTTCTTTATCTCGCGTTCAATGCGGTTCATGCCCCAATGCACTCACTAGATAAAGATCGTGCGAAGTTTCTTAACATTAAAGACGAGAATCGTCGTACCTACGACGGTATGTTGCTTGCGATGGACCGATCTATCGGGCACGTTCTTGACCGACTCGACAAAAAGGGGATTGCGGATAACACGATCGTTCTTTTTCTCAATGATAACGGAGGTGGTGGAAACACTACCCAATACGCGTCTCACTCGCGTAATTTTGCCAATAATAAGCCGTTGAGAGGAAACAAGTTTGATATCCTGGAAGGGGGTGTACGTGTACCCATGCTCATGCGCTGGCCGAAACAGATCCCTGCCGGAGAGGTGTATGGCGAGATGGTTTCCAGTACGGATGTATACCCGACCTTAGTGGCCGCGGCCGGTTTACAGATGCCCGAAGGTCAACCAACTGACGGTGTAAATCTGCTTCCCTTTATTAATGGAAAGAACACATCTAAACCGCACGAATGGCTCTGCTGGCAGAATCGTAGCTGGATACCCCGGGAAAAAGGTGGCCCAGTCAAACCCAGACCCAAAGTTCATAATTCTGCTATCCGAAAGGGAAATTGGAAACTCGTTCGTATGAATGAAAAAATCGCTTCGAAGGCTCCACCGCCCCCATGGAAACTATACGACCTAAGTAAAGATATCGGAGAGCACAAAGACCTTTCCAAACAGCACAGGAATGTGGTCAAGGAGCTGGGCTCACTCTTCAATAAATGGCGATCGTCCATGCATCCCACTGTTGAGTAGGGAAGAATTGGCAAGGACGATAAAGTGTACGGGGTCTATTTCATGAATATCGAACATAAATAAACTAAAAAAAAAATATGAAAAAATTAATGAGACTAACAATATTATCCGTTCTGGTGGCTATAGTAAGTTCTTATGGAACGAATGTCATTGCCGCTGAATGGAACACGATCTTTAACGGCAAAGACATCAAGGGCTGGGAGAAGAAGGGGGGCGAAGCTGACTACAGGGTCGAAGACGGTTGCATAGTCGGAACTACCAAGCCGAAGACTCCCAATACTTTTTTGTGTCCACCAAAAAAATATGGCAACTTTGAACTGATTTTTGAAGTGAAGTGTGATCCTGCTCTCAACTCGGGCGTCCAAATACGATCGATTTCCAACGCCAATGAAATCCCAGCCGACCTTTCTGAAGCAGATGCAGTGAAGGCAAAGAAGAAAGCCGACGGGAAATCGCTTTTCGGACCGCAGGTGGAAATCGCGGCAAACGGCAATGCAGCTGGAGTTTGGTTTGAAGGTGTCGGCGGCTGGCTACTGGCTCCCAAAAAGGAAATCACGAACAAGGCATACAAAAAAGAGGGCTGGAACGTCTATCGGGTTCTTGCCAAGGATGAACACATCCGCGTATGGATCAACGGAACAAAAATTTCCGATGGTAAAGACACCCGAACACGCTTTACGAAAGGACGGTTAGGTTTCCAGGTTCATGGAGTTGGTAATAAAACCGAACCTCTTTCCGTCCGCTGGAAAAACATCAGAATTCGTCAAGTTAAATAGGCGAGTCTTACCAATGAGAATGTAGTGCAGGAACAGGCTAATTAGCAAATTACTGGTCGTTTGATGTTTGGATCATTACTTAATAGTTAGTCCCTTCACGCCTTAATTTTGCCCCAAAGTATAAATAATGAAGAAAGAAGAGGAGAACTGATTTTTAATATAAAACAAAATTCGCTGTTTGTACCGCTAAATAAGCATGAATTTTATCTCTAATGTGTTGTGTTTTCTACATTGCTGAATTAAAGTTTTAATTATGAAATTCCATCCAATATTATTTTTCACAGTTACCGCAATCTTTACATCACATTTTTCCGTGGCGGATGAAGATAAAGAGGAAGCGCGACCTGAAGTAAGATTGGCCGCAGCAAAAAAAACCCTGTCTCTTTCTCCCAATATTTCATTGGTTTATGTTAAAGGTTTGGTTTGTCCTTCATGTGCCATCGGAATTCGTAAAAACCTTTCTAAAATGAAAGGAGTGGACAAAAAACGATTTAAAGATGGTATTGATATGAATCCAGAGACCCAACTTGTATCAATTGCTCTCAAGGAGAATGCTATAATAAACAAGAAGGATTTAATCGAAAGGGTAGATGATGCAGGATATATAGCCGTGGAAGAGTACAAAATGCACGATGACCACCTTGATTCTCTTAAGTTTAAGCATGATGCAACAATCGAAGTTGTCCATCATACTCACAATTAAACCTGATTACATTGCGTAAAAACTTTTTTCTATTGGGAAGCATTTTTGCATGCTTATTCTCCGGTTCTGGGGTTCTTGCTGATGACCCGATAATGAATATGATGCCCCGCTGGTCCGGTGGGTGGGGCTATCAAGTCCATTACGAATATGTAAATGAGTCTGACCTTTTATTGGGAAGTAATAAGTTGCACGAGGGCTTTACCGAAGATGTAAATATTTTACACTTGGAAGGTGTATACACCTGGAAGAAAGAAGTTCGTATCACGGTCAAATTGCCTTATGTGTTGGATGCGGAACGCGAAATGCCTGACGGTTCGGGTGGGAAATTGATCCAAAAAGATAGCGGTTGGGGCGATCTCAATCTCGGACTGCCATTAAAAAAGTATTTTAATTTAGATGGAAAAAGCGGTTCGACTACATTCAAGCCTATGCTACGAATTCCTCTTTCCAGCAAGGATGAATACGATATTTACTATAAGGAATTCGGTGTGGGATTGGGATTCGGTCATGAGTTTGAAACCGCAGATTACTATTTTGGAATAGGTACCGCTGGGTGGGTTTTTGATGGTAACCGGCCTGCCGAATTACATACCTCTATTGATCTAGGATATAATTTTGAGACTAAAAGTTCCAATGGATCAATCTTTTGGGAAACAGATTTCCATTTCGAGGATGATGAATCCAAAACTTTGTCATCTGGCCCGGCCTTCTATTTTAACCATAATGACACCATCCATTCCAGAATCGAATGGAAGCATGATATTATTGACCACCAAGCTATTCTTGACCACGGCAACGGTAACCATTTTAAGATTGGGATCGGTTGGGTATTTTAAAATTAGTTAGTAATAATTTCAGTATTCAAACTAATTGGAGCTTGGGTACTTCGAATAAACTAATGATAACATAATTATTGCTTCTAGTTGGCTTTTTCGTTCAGTTTAAAAACATGCGAGCCCAATTTTTTCTTTTCCTTTTTTTATCTGTATTTACTGCAAAATTAACAAGTGAATCTATTTCAAAGTTTAAAATTGCCTTTGGTTCATGCGGGAAACAAACCCATCCTCTTCCCATATTCAACGAAGTTGTTAAACAAAATCCAAATGTATTCATTTTCTTAGGTGATAATATTTATGGTGACACCCATGATATGGATGTCCTTAAAAAAAAATACCAGGAATTAGGGGCCAAGGAAACTTATCAGCACTTGATTAAACACACAGAGGTACTGGCAACCTGGGATGATCATGATTATGGCCAAAATGATGCCGGTAAGCATTATCCGCATAAAGTGGAATCGAAGGAAATCTTTTTGGAATTTTTTAAGGAACCTAAAAATTCTGAGAGGTATAAACACCAAGGGATTTATCATTCAGTTTATAAAAAAGCAGGCAATAAGATCATTCAGATCATTCTCTTGGATAATCGTACTTTCAGGGATGATCTAGTTCGATTTCCGAAAGGGCAAAAGATCCCGGGTCGTTTTTTTTACCGACCTGATTATATTCCCCATACGGATGACTCCAAAGCATTTCTTGGTGAAGAACAATGGATGTGGCTTGAAGGTGAGCTCAAAAAAAATGCTGACATTCGAATTATTGCTTCAGGATCCCAATTTTCTCATGAATATAACGGATATGAATCCTGGACTAATTTTCCACATGAACAGGAACGCCTCATTCAACTGATTAGAAAAACCAAGGCAAACCATTTACTTTTTATTAGTGGTGATGTTCACTATGCTGAAGTTTCGAAATTTGAACATCCTGATTGCTATCCAATTTATGATGTCACCTCCAGTGGACTGTCCAGTACATGGAAGTTTGCGACTCCCAATAAGAATCGATTAGAGGGCCCAATTATGGAAAACCATTTCGGATTATTGACTGTTAATTTTGAGCATGATGTTCCCTTTGTATTAGCTGAGGTATGGGATATTCGAGGTAATCAGCGCGTGGAATTTTCTATTCCTTTATCCGAGATAGGCTTTAATTGAGAACGATTACTGTTCTGTAAAAAATATCCATGGATGAAGAATTTTCATTGTGGATGAAAATTCAAACAGATACTTATTAAATGCCTTCGGGCTTTTATTATGAAAAACTTGATTCAGTTACTTATTTTCCTTTGTGCCGGATGGTTTTTGGCATCAGCAAAAAAATCAAAACCGAATGTTTTGTTTTTTATGTCCGATGACCTTAATACCGCATTGAGCGGATTTGGGCATCCACAATGTAAAACACCTGAACTCGATAAGCTTGCCCGTCGTGGCGTACGCTTCGAGAATATGCATTGCCAATACCCTGTTTGTGGAGCATCCCGTGCTTCGTTGATGTCAGGACTTTATCCCTACACCAATGGGACACTTGGAAATGCAGGAACTTTGCGTGGTAATATGCCAGATGTGATAACCATGTCTCAATTGTTCAGAAAAAATGGTTACCGGGTGGGACGAGTCAGTAAGATTTACCACATGGGTATTCCGCCTGAAATCCTTGAGGGAACTGCAATCCGTGATGATCCTCAATCCTGGGATGAAGTCGTGAATATAAAGGCTCCAGAACAAAATGCACCCGGAGAGAAAACCAACTGGTCACCAAAGAACAAGAGTTCACAATCTTTTACTGGGGTTGTGGCTGAAGGTGATGATCTGGTACACGCAGACGGCATGGCTGCTAGCCACGCAATTGACTTTCTTAAGCGAAATAAGGATAAGCCCTTCTTTCTTGCATGTGGTTTCGTTCGTCCGCATGTCCCACTGGTTGCACCAGCAAAATATTTTGATCTCTATGACCGTGATGCGATGGAAGCACCGGAGGTGCCTGAAGATGACCTTGAGGATGTTCCGCAAATTATCCGTAATTACAAAAGTAATAGCGCATCCTACGGGGTAACACCTGATCTCCATAAGGGGTTACTTGAAGCCTATTACGCCAGTATTTCTTACATGGATGCACAAGTGGGACGCGTGCTTGATGTTCTGGATGAACTGGAATTGTCCGAAAACACCATTGTGGTATTTACCAGTGATCATGGATATATGCTGGGGGAACATCATAAGTTTCAGAAACAACACTTGTTTGAGGAATCCACCCGTGTTCCATTTATTTTCAGTGTTCCGTGGATGAAGAAGCAACATGGCAAGGCAACCAATCACATTACCGAGCTGCTCGATTTATACCCAACATTGGCCAACTTGGCAGAACTTGAGGCTCCTAAAGGACTTCAAGGTAAGAGTATGGTATCCATCCTTAAAGATCCCGCTTCCAAGAAATGGAAAAAGGAGTTGGCATTTACCATCAGTCGGAATGGAGGAGAATCAATTCGAACGCATGACTGGCGTTTTACGCAATGGGGTTATGGCAATGCGGGCATGGAACTGTATGACTTGAAGAATGATCCGAGAGAATTTACCAACCTTGCCAGTAATCCCAAATATTCTGAACCCCTCAAGAAATTGCAGCAGAAGCTTGAATTAAAAAGAACAGCGGCAGGGTATTCAGCCAAGCGGTTCGGAGGAAAGAAGAAGTGACGATCACAAAGACGCAAGTAAGGTTTACCTCAAAGAACATCTGCTCATTTGTAAGCGTCATGCCAAGCTTTACATCATAAACATCTTGTAAACCATGAAACCTTTTCTCGCTTTCACACTCTTTGTAGCCGCCTTCGGCTTGGCTGCAATTTCTTCGCTCCGGGCGGCCAAGCCCAATATCGTGTGGATCGTTATCGAAGATGCATCCCCGCACATCGGTTGCTATGGCGAAACCCTTATTAAGACTCCGAATATCGACCGGATGGCCAGGGAAGGTATTCGTTGCCAAAACGCCTTCGTCACTTCACCGGTTTGTTCTTCGAGCCGCTCAGCGATGATAAGTGGAATGTACCAGACCACTCTTGGTGTTCATAATCATCGTAGCCAGACCTCATCCGGTAAAGGGGGGGGCAACGCGGCCTACTACGACAGCTACAAAGTGCCCAAGTCGGTCAAGCTGATCCCTGAGCTCTTCCGTGATGCTGGGTACTTTGTGACAAACAGGAACAAGACCGATTACAACTTTATCCCGACGAGCAAGCTCTATCATGGCAACGATTGGAAGAAGGCACCTGCCGATCAACTCATCTTTGCCCAATTCCAACTCAGTGGGGGAAAGAACCGCAAAGCTAAAAGTCATACCGATCCCGATAAGGTAGTCTTACCACCATATTACCCAGATGACCCCGTCCTTCGCGAGGACTGGGCCAAGTATTTGGATTCCTGGGTGAATACCGATGAAGCAGTCGGCCAAATTCTGAAGGCTCTTGAGAAAGCTGGACGATTGGATTCAAGTGCAGTCTTCCTTTGGACTGACCATGGAGTCAGCCACCTGCGCGGCAAACAATTCCTCTACGAAGAGGGCATCCGTGTCCCAATGATCATCCGGTTGCCGAAGAAACAATTAGCCGGTACCGCGCGGGACGACCTCATCGAGCACATCGATGTCGCCGCGTGCTCGCTGAAACTTGCTGGAATTAAGATACCCGAACACATACAGGGTCACGACTTTTTATCATCCGACTACAAGCCCCGGAGATTTGTCTTCGCGGCACGGGACCGTTGTGACGAGACAGTCGATATTCTACGCTGTGTACGAGATTCCCGCTATAAGTATATTAGGAACTTTATGTCGCATCTTCCCCATACCCAGCCCAGTCAGTATAAGGATGGAAAGAAGATTATTCAGGTCATTCGGGGCTTGTACAGCGAAGGCAAGCTGAACGATCAACAGTCACTACCTTTTGCTCACCGCCGTCCATCGGAAGAGCTTTATGACCTGCAGAGGGACCCGCATGAAATGGTCAATCTTGCCATAGATTCCAAACATCACGAGCGTTTGGTTGCTATGCGAAAGGTTCTCCAGCAGCGAATGATGGCAACGCGTGATATGGGTCTGATTCCCGAACCGATCCTCGAGGATGTCGGGCGGGAAGCAGGTAACAAGTACTTGGCTTTTCTCAAGAAGGACCGAGGCAAGCAAACCCGGCGCTTGATCGATGTGATTACTGCTGGGGAAGCAAACGAGAGCGAAAAGCTAATGGGCTTCGCCAAATCTCCGGATCCATCTACTCGTTACTGGGCGGCCGTTTGGTTGGGGGTCAACAAGACGGCGGAAAGTAAATCAACCCTGCTTGAGCTTACTAATGATTCAGTCCCCACCGTCCGCGTTGCGGCAGCTCGGGCTCTGTGTGAATTCGGTGACCTGAGCCACTTGAATTTATTGGTTGAACATATTCAGGATCCAAACTTGTTGGTCGGGATGTTTGCCCTGCGGGCCATTGAGGAACTGGGTAATGCCGGGAAAAAGCATCGCGATGCGATTGATAATGCTCAGAAATCGAAGTACGAATTTTCCCGTCGCATCGCCAAACGATTGACTGGTAAATGGCGCTAATTTGTCTGTCAGAAAGAAGAAGTAATCATTAAGAAATCCAAAATTTAAATTATGAAAGTATTAACCATCCTATTATCTTTATTCATGTTTCAGTCATTGATTGCAGGTGCGACAGAGAAACCCAATGTTCTCCTCATTTCGATTGATGACTTGAACGATTGGGTCGGTTGTATGGGTGGACACCCCCAGGCCAAAACTCCAAATATCGACCGAGTAGCCAAGATGGGAACCCTTTTCAATAATGCTCACTGCCAGTCCCCGGTTTGTAATCCTTCGCGGGCAAGTATGATGACCGGACGCTATCCCCATACCAGTGGAGTTTACTTTTTAAGTCCTGATCTCAAGGAAGCTCCGGTTCTTAAAAACCTGAAAACCATGCCAGAAGTTTTCGCGGATAATGGATATAAAACCATGGCCGCGGGAAAAATCTATCATACCCGCGATCATCGTTTTTTTCAGAGTTACAAGCCAACCGGTGGATTTGGGCCACGACCACAAAAGAAGATTTCACAACCGCATGGACATCCTTTATGGGACTGGGGAATCTTCCCGGATGATGACAATTTGATGCCTGATATGAAATGTGCCAAATGGGCAGTCGATCAATTGAGCCAGAAGCATGATAAACCATTTTTTATGGGAGTTGGTTTTTATCGTCCGCATGTTCCCATGTTTGCCACAAAGAAGTGGTTTGATATGCACCCGAAAGATAAAATTAAGCTGCCCGCTGTCCCTAGTGATGACCTCAAGGACCTTAGTCAGTATGCCATTGATCTAACGAATTTAGAACATGTTTCCCCAACTCATGAATGGGTGACTGGAGCGGGGCAGTGGGAGCATGCAGTTCAATCCTATCTTGCTTCAGTAACTTTTGCTGACCATTGCCTTGGGCTTGTGCTCGATGCCCTTGAGAAAAGTGAATATGCAGACAATACCATCATCGCCTTGTTTTCTGATCATGGATTCCATCTTGGAGAAAAGGAACGCTGGGCGAAGCGTTCCCTATGGGAGGACGGAACACGGGTGCCAGTGGTTGTTGCAGCACCAGGACATAAGGCTGCTCAAAAGACAGATCGTCCAGCTGAACTTTTGGATATCTTTCCCACCTTGCTCGAACTGGCCGGTTTGCCAAAAGATGAAAATCAGGAAGGTCAGAGCCTTGTACCCCTCATGAAAAAACCTCAGCGAGAATGGAAGCATGCCGCCATCACCAGTTTCGGACTGGGGAATTATTCGGTTCGGTCTACCAACTATCGGTTTATCCAGTACTTTGACGGTTCCCGTGAGCTTTACGATCTGAAAGACGATCCTCATGAATGGAAGAACCTCATCGGTGATCCAAAGATGAAAAAAGTTATTCAGGAACATGCATCCTTTATTCCACAAAAACAACATCCTATACTTCACGGGAACTCGACTGGGCATAAGGCTTATGCCGCTGCGAAACAGAAATTGAATAAATAAAAAGACCATTCCTTAAAAGTACAAAAATGGTTTTACGACTGTCTCTTATTTTACTGAGCCTTTTTTCAGCTCTTTCTTTTGTTCATGCAAATAAACCCAATATTGTCCTTATCCTGGCCGATGATGTCAGTGCCGATATGTTTTCGTGCTACGGACAAAAAGGATCTGCAAAAACACCAAATATTGATCGAATAGCAAAGGAAGGGGTTCAGTTTAAAACATGCTTTGCCCCAGCAATATGCGCACCTTCACGTGCTTTGTTTATGACGGGTGTATATGCCAACCGTACGGGTGTTTTTCGAAATGACATGTGGGCATTTGATTCAAGGGGTAAATTGTTTACGAACCGACCCAGTTGGTCGAAGCTTTTACAAGATGGGGGATATGAAACTGCGATTGCTGGTAAGTGGCATTGTGGAAGTCGTGAACCGTGGGATGAGAATGTTGGTTTTGATGAGTATTGTTTATGGGAGAGTCCGGAAAAGATTAAGTCTCATCTTGGGGTCAACCCGATTGCTTCCGGTTTGCGAAAGGATCTAGGACTTGAGGACTTGCGCTATTGGCATCCATCAACCGTTGAGAATGGCAAATACCTTGAAGTGACGAGTGATGACTTCGGTCCCGATCAACGTTGTGATTTCCTTTTGGATTTCATGGAAAGAATGACCAGGAAAGAGAAACATTTCATTGCCTATTGGCCCACGGTGATTCCTCACGGCCCTTATTCAACCACCCCTGATCATGGAAAACCACTGGATTTGGAATTGGAGAAGCCCGATTTTAAGGGACTGAGTAAAGAGGAAAAAGAAAAGGCAGTGGCAAAATATGAAAAAAAGCGTGCGCAACGATTTGCTCGACTAATTGAATATATGGATAAACTTATCGGGAAACTCATAACAAAAGCGGAAGATTTAGGTATTTATGAGAATACCTACTTTATTTTTTGTGCGGATAACGGAACCGCTGTCACCGCAAAGGATCGTGGGGTGGAGAGAGGCGTTCATGTTCCGTATGTGGTGCGAGGTCCGGGAATTAAACCTCTAGGAATTACGAATGAGCTAACTGACTTCTCTGATGTTGCTCCTACTCTGTTGGAAATGGCGGGCATTTCTAAACCTGATGATCTTTATTTCGATGGTACGAGCCAAGTTCCGTTTTTGACAGGTAAGACTAAGTCTCACCGCAAATGGATATATGCATACACCGGTTCGGTTCAGGTATTGAGAAGCAAGAAGTATTTGCTGGAGGCTAGGTCTCATTTGTTAGGCACACCGGAAGGTCGATTTTATTTTACCGGTAATTATCGTTTTGGTCGCGGATATGAACGAGCCGAAGGATTACCTAAACATGCCCCAACACTTTCTCTTTTCAAGAGAGTACTGGATTCGATGCCATCGCACCTTGAAAAAAATCATCCTTTTTGGGATTCGAAATACGGTAAACGTTGGATCCAAAATAATCCAAATCTTGAAGAGCTTTCGAACAAGCAGCTTTATAACCACCCTGATTATTCACGATATGATGAATCCGATTAAACTGACGCACACTTTACTAATCTGCCTTGCGACTTGGTCTGCTGATGGCGAGACTTTGCCCAACATGGTGTTTCTGATGACGGATGACCAGGGTTGGGGGGATGTCGGATACAATGGCCATCCAAAGATCAAGACACCACACCTCGACGACATGGCAAAGTCCTGTCTGCGCTTCGATCGTTTCTATGCCGGTGCATCTGTCTGCAGTCCGACCCGAGCGTCCTGTATGACGGGTCGCTGCAATTGGCGGCTAAGTATCAACGATCCCTCCCGTGCGGATGAGGAGCATTTACCGCAGGAAGAAATTACTTTACCAGAGGCTTTGAAGGAAAAAGGATATGCCACCGGCCACTTCGGTAAGTGGCACTTGGGTGGTTTCGATGAAAAAATGGCGAAAGGGCCAGTTCATGTGATGCCGCCATGGAAAGCAGGTTTTGAAGAGTGTTTTTCAACTTTCAATGTTCTAGTAACTCATGACCCGTATACCAAAATCGGTAAACATGGAATCGAGGGCTTGTATTGGCATAACGGCCGGAACATCCCGTTCGAGGAGGGGCAGAAGGATCCCACCTTGCGGGGTGACGACGCGGCCATCGTGATGAACAAAGCGATTCCTTTCATCCGTGAGCAGGCAAAGGCAAAGAAACCCTTTCTTGCCGTGATTTGGTTCCACAATGTGCACACCCCTCTGGGTAAGAACCCCGAGCTGATGAAGCAATACTCGGACTGTTCGGTAAAGGAGCAGATCTACTACAGCAACATCACCGCGGTGGACACCCAAGTGGGGGCCTTGCGTAAGGCACTTCGTGAGCTAGGCATAGCCGAAAATACCATGGTCTGGTTTACCAGCGACAATGGCCCCAACCTGAAGGAAAAGAAAGATGTTATGCACGGAGAAGCTCAGGATGGAAAGTTTACATACACCCCATTAGGTTCGACCGGTGCGTATCGTGGATGGAAACGTTATCTTTACGAGGGAGGTATTCTTATGCCCGGCATTCTCGAGTGGCCCGCCCGGATCAGGACGCCATTCTCCACCGACCTGCCCGCGGTTACCAGTGACTATTTCCCAACTTCTCTGGCTGCTGCTGGTATTCCTCTACCGGATGATCGGGAATATGATGGCATCAATTTGTTACCTTTAATTGATGGAAAGATGAAAAAGCGCAAGGGGATCGGTTTTCATTGCAGGGGTATGGATGCCTGGATCGAGAAGAAATATAAAATCATTCGTATTTCCAGTAAAAAGGAACAGAAAAATCCATGGGAACTCTACGATCTCTTGAAAGATCCTTATGAAGAGAATGATTTAGCCAAAAAATTCCCAGCTGTGGTGGAAAGAATGAATCAGGAATTTATGGTTTGGGCGACCTCCGTTCAGGCAGATGAGCAAAAGGTCTTGGAAAAATATCATTTATCCAAAACGAAAACGAAAAAATCAAAATGATGACTAAGATTTATTCTCTACTTGTATTCTTCTCTTTGATCCTCTCCGTTGGTGCAAAAAAGAAACCTAATTTTCTTTTCATCATTGTGGATGATCAGTCTCCACTTGATTTGAGGATATATAATTCCCGGTCAACTCTTGATACTCCAAATATCGAACGGTTGGCAAAGGAGGGAATGGTTTTTGATCGTGCCTTTCATATGGGTGCGTGGGTAGGTGGGGTTTGTACGCCTTCTCGCCATATGGTGATGTCCGGGAGGACGGTTTGGCATATTCCTGATAAACCCGGTCGGGTAATGAATCCCCATGTGAACGATCCAAAGATGGTGCCTCCCCATTTGGCCCAATATAGTTTACCGGCGGTTTTCAATGCTGCGGGATACGATACCATGCGTACCTGTAAGAATGGGAACAGTTTTGAGGCTGCCAATAAACTTTTCACTGTTCGATACGATGGTACCCGGCGTGGGGGAACGGACGAAAAGGGAAGTCACTGGCATGGGGAACAGGTCATGAATTACCTTAAGGAAAGGGAGCAATCCAAGGATACGGATCCGTTTCTAATTTATTATGGATTCAGTCATCCGCATGATGTTCGAGATGGTAAACCGGAATTACTTAAAAAATATGGAGCCACCAATCATACGGACCGTAATCGTCTTCCCTCGGTACACCCGAAGCATCCAAGGCTTCCAGTTAATTGGCTACCCGCTCATCCATTTGACCATGGTCATACATCCGTTCGGGATGAGGTGGCGGTAAAGGGGGTTTGGCAAAACCGGGATGAAGTCACCATTCGTAATGAAATGGGCCGTGAATATGCCTGTAGTGAAAATATTGATATTCAGGTAGGGAGAGTGCTGGATAAACTCGAGGAGATGGGAGAGTTGGAGAATACCTACATCATTTACACAGCGGATCATGGAATGGCTATTGGTCGGCATGGTTTGCAGGGAAAGCAAAACCTTTACGATCACACCTGGCGGGTACCCTTCATTGTCAAGGGACCAGGGATCAAATCGGGAAGTCGTGTGCCTGGTAATATTTATCTTTTGGACATGCTTGCCAGCCTTTGTGAGTTGTCAAATATTGAAGTCCCTGCAACATCCGAGGGCTTAAGTTTTATGCCTATATTGATGGGTAAGAAAGATCAGGTAAGAGAGACTGTTTATGGGGTTTATTGTGGAGGGGGGCGTCCGGGGATGCGTAGTGTTCAAAAGGGAGATTGGAAGTTGATAAAGTATGAGACTTCCAAAAACGGAGAGAAGCATACACAGCTTTTTAATCTGAAGGATAATCCCATGGAATTTATTAAGGAACATCATAATCCCGATGTGATTGCATCGACTGGAGTAAAGCCCAAGAAGCATCAGATCAATTTAGCGGATTCCCCAAAGCATTCATCTAAATTAAAAGAGATGGAAGCCTTGTTATTGAAACAAATGAGGGAGCATGATGATCCTTATCGTTTTTGGAATCAGCCTACTGATGGTTTGGTTGAACCAGTACTGAATGAAAAAATCGCTAAACCTGCTAAAAAAAAGAAGAATTAGAAACTTCTTTCATAATTCCTGAAATCCCAAAACTTTCTATCAAATCCATTAAAATGAAAAAATTAACAATCATTACTCTATCTTTCTCGCTCTCCTGCTTTTTCCATTTAGTGACTCTGGCAAATGATAATCCATTGAAAGTATTCATTCTCTGTGGACAGTCCAATATGGAAGGGCATGCCAAAATAAGCACATTTGAGGCGATGAAAGTGGATTCGGTTACGAAGCCTATTTATAAGCAAATGGTCGATTCAAAAGGGAAGCCGATTACCTGTGATAATGTGTGGATTTCTTATTTTACCGGCGGGCGTGACAACATGGGAGAAGGGTTCGGTAAACTTACTGCCGGCTATGGTTCACGGCGGGTGCCTGCGGAGATGGGTGAAAAAATCGGGCCTGAATTTACTTTTGGAATTTATGCCCAGAAAGCTTTGAAAGAACCGATTCTAATTATCAAAACAGCATGGGGAGGAAAATCGATCCATACTGATTTTCGCCCTCCTTCAGCCGGTCCCTATGTCTTCAATGAAAATGAACTGGAAAACTTCAAACGCCGGGGAAAGGATATTAAGGAAGTGAAGGCTGAAAAAGCTGAGCAAACCGGAAGATTTTATGGCCTGATGATGGACCATGTGAAGAAGGTACTTGCGGATATCAAACGGGTTTATCCTCAATATAACGAAAAGAAAGGATATGAGGTTGCTGGGTTTGCCTGGTTTCAGGGGTGGAATGATATGGTGGCGAGTGGAACATATCCGAACCGGGATAAGCCGGGGGGATATGATGCCTACACTGATTGCTTGGCTCATTTCATAAGGGATGCCAGGAAGGATCTCAAAGCACCAAAGATGAAGTTTGTAATTGGAGTAATGGGAGTGGGTGGACCCTTGGACAAATACGCCAGTCCCCGTTATGTGCCCATCCACGGGAACTTTCGCAATGCGATGGCTGCTCCAGCAGAGATGCCAGAGTTTAAAGGTAATGTATTTGCGGTGAGAACGGCTAAATTTTGGGATATGCGGTTGAAAGAATTGGAGGATAAACAAACACAGGTCAAACAGATGGCAGGGTTCTTGAAAAGTAAGCATCAGGAACACGCGAATAAGGATGGCTCAATGTCAGCGGTAGATCAAAAAGAGTATCTTGAGAAGTACCGGAAAAAGTTGATTTCGGTAGAGGAAGAAGCCTATGCTCAAATCGCCCGTTCCAATGGGGGCTATCACTACTACGGGAGTGCCAAGACGATGGCCCAAATTGGGAAGGCATTTGCTGAAGCTTTAGTGGGGAAGTAATCAAAGGAAGTTTTAGCCTAGAGGCTTACCCTTTATTTTTAATCGAATGAAATTTATTGATTCCCATACAGGTGGTGAACCAACGAGGGTAATCATTGAGGGAGGTCCAGATCTTGGTGATGGTGACTTACAAGAAAGGTTGGTGAATCTTAGAAATCATCACGATGACTTTCGTTCATCTGTTATCAATGAACCACGAGGGTGGGATGCCATGGTGGGTGCTTTGCTTTGTGAACCTCATGATAAAACATGTGATGCCGGGGTAATTTTCTTTAATAATGTTGGCTACTTAGGGATGTGTGGCCATGGAACGATTGGTTTGGCGGTCACTCTGTATGAAATAGGAAGAGTAGGGATTGGTAATCTTAAGTTGGAAACCCCGGTCGGTGTGGTCGATGTAGAGCTGGAAAGTGCGAATCGAGTTTCAATCCGAAATGTTCCGAGCTATCGATATAAAAAGGGTGTGGATGTACCGGTAGATGGGTTTGGGACCGTTTCTGGAGATATCGCATGGGGTGGGAATTGGTTTTTTCTCATCGAGGAAAGCCCCGTTACCTTGAATAAATCTAATCTAAAGGAACTGACTGGTTTCTGCCTTAAAGTAAGAAGTTCGTTGGAGGAAAATCGTATCAGAGGAGAAGGGCAGGGCGAGATTGATCATATTGAATTGTCCGGTTCTTCTAATACAGCCGGATTGAATTCAAAGAACTTTGTGCTTTGCCCTGGAGGAGCATATGATCGTTCTCCCTGTGGGACGGGTACAAGTGCTAAACTTGCATGTCTTGCAGCGGATGGAAAACTGGAACCGGGTGAAAACTGGTCGCAGGAAAGCATCATTGGAAGCGTGTTTGATGGATCCTATCAGTGGGTCGATAAATCAAGGATCTTGCCTACGATTACGGGTTCTGCATATCTCTCTTCACGAGGAGAACTTCTCTGGCAGGAAGGAGACCCTTTCGGTAAAGGCATTTAAATTAGCAATCAATTGAGTAAGAATCAAAAAGTGGTGATTGCCGGTGCTGGAATTATCGGTATTGCATGTGCACACTATTTAAATGAGGCCGGTTTTGAAGTCGTGATTTTTGATCGTGCTAAAGCAGGTGGAGCCTGTTCACGGGCGAATTGCGGATACATTTGTCCAAGCCATATTCCACCCCTTACGGAACCCGGGGCGATTGGTGTTGCCCTGAAGTCAGTCTTCAATCGAAATTCTCCCTTTCATCTGAAGTTCCGCCCGAGTCCTGCCCTTTGGCAATGGATGTGGCAGTTTGCCAAGCGTTGCACACATCAGCAGGTACTCGATTCAGGTCGACACCTACAGAGTATTCTTGATGCATCGATGGAGGAGTATCATAGATTAATGAAACTATTTTCTTCCAATTGCGAATTGCAGGAGCGTGGCTTACTTTATGTATATGAATCCGAAAAAGGGCTCGATGCGTTTGCACAGACCGATCAGATGCTGGAAGAAAATTTTGGAGTCTCGGCAAAAAGATTGAATGGAGAGCAACTGGTCGAGATGGAACCTGGACTGAGAGAGGGACTTGCAGGTGCTTTTCATTATCCATCAGATACCTCCTTGAATCCAGAGTCGCTAAATAAATCTTGGGTTTCCGATCTAAAGCGTAGGGGGGTGGAATTTATTGAAGAATGTGAACTCCAAAAGATTGAAAAACAGAATGGCCGGGTAATGCAAATAAAGACTTCAGCGGGCGAATTGGACGCTGATCATTTTGTTTTTTCTCTTGGTGCATGGAGCCCAAAATGGTCGGACGCATTGGAATGCAAATTGCCCATTGAGCCCGGCAAAGGGTATTCACTAACCATGAGTCGACCCGAGGGAGCACCGGTACATCCAATGCTTTTTCCGGAGAAAAAGATTGGAGTCTCTCCCTTTGAGAATGGTTTTCGGTTGGGCTCGATGATGGAATTTGTTGGTTATGATGAAACAATCCCGGACCACCGGTTAAAGTTACTGCGTGATTCTGCTAGACCATTTCTTCAAACTTCTGTTGATGGACCTGCTCAAGATACTTGGTACGGTTGGCGTCCGATGACCTGGGATAGTTTGCCGATTGTAGGTCGGGTACCCGAACTGAAAAATGTTTTTTTGGCAACCGGGCATAATATGCTTGGACTTAGTCTCGCTCCCTCAACGGGTAGATTGATCAAAGAGATGATTTGTGGGGATGAAACTCATATTGATCCCTCTGCTTATTCTCCTCTTAGGTTCTAGTTTTTAAAATTGATCGTTCCCGATAATGAGTCGTAAAGTAATCACATTATGACCGACTGCGCTCAAAATATTTTCCGGGGATGTATACCTGCTCTGATGACTCCCTGTTCCAATGATCGTAAACCCGATTATGATGCGTTGGTGAAAACCGCTGGGCATTTGGTGCAATCTGGAATGAACGGAGTTGTCTATTGTGGTTCAATGGGTGACTGGCCATTACTTTCGGATATGCAGAGGCAGGAAGGAGTGACGCGTTTAGTGGAAGCGGGTATCTCCACCGTTGTGGGAACGGGTGCCCAAAACCCGCAGGGTGCGGTATCTCATGCTGCACATGCTCGAGAAGTAGGAGCCGCCGGGTTGATGATTATCCCCAGAGTTCTTTCTCGCGGAATTTCCCCGATTGCACAGGAAGTCCATTTTTCATCTGTTCTTGAAGCGGGAGGAGATCTTCCTGCGGTGATTTATAATAGTCCATACTACGGATTTGAAACCAAGGCGGATTTGTTTTTTAAATTGCAAAAAAAATACTCCAACTTGGTGGGTTTTAAGGAATTTGGCGGTGCAGATTCTCTCACTTATGCAGCTGAACACATTACCAGCGTAGATCAGCGACTGGCCCTGATGGTTGGAGTCGATACCCAGGTCTTTCACGGATTTGTAAATTGTGGAGCGGTTGGAGCAATCACCGGAGTGGGGAATGCCCTGCCTAAACAGGTTTTGCGATTAATTGAACTTTGCCGGGAAGCGGCCGAGGGGAATGTGGAGTCACGCCGGCTGGCTATTGAGTTGGATTCAGCGATGTCAGTGCTTTCGAAATTTGATGAGGGGCCTGATTTGGTTTTATTCTATAAGGAACTTATGGTTCTTGAAGGCTTTGAGGAATATGCACTTCAGCTCAATCCATCGGATGAATTGAGTCCGTCCCAGCGACAGTTTTTACATACGCAATGGGACTTATTTAAGAACTGGTGGAAGAATTGGTCAGGATCAAAATAAATTTACAGACAATGAAAATTTCTAAAATTACCGTTTGGCAAGTGGACCTGCCTCTGCATGAAGGCGATTACAAATGGTCCGGAGGAAAGTCGGTAGAAACTTTTGATTCCACCATTGTCGGAGTGGAGACGGATGAGGGAGTTATTGGTTATGGTGAAGTCTGTCCTCTCGGACCGGTTTACTTGGCCTCCTATGCAAAAGGCGTGCGGGTGGGGGTTGAGGAACTGGGCCCGAGTCTTCTTGGGGAGAACCCTTTACACTTAGAAAAACTAAATCGTCTTATGGATCAGGCGATGAAAGGACATCCTTATGTGAAATCGGCCATCGATGTCGCGTGTTGGGATATTCTTGGGAAAGTCTCGGGTTTACCAGTCAGTTCATTACTGGGTGGTGCCTATGGAGAGAACTTTGTTCTTTATCGTGCAATTTCCCAGGAAAGTCCGGATGAAATGGCAAAAAAGATTGCAGGGTATCGGGAGGAAGGATACAGGCGCTTTCAGTTAAAGGTGGGAGGTGACCCGGATACGGATATCAAAAGAATAAGCCAGGCATCCGCTCAGTTGCAACCCGGAGATAAACTGGTGGCTGATGCCAACACTGGCTGGCTTAAGCATGAGGCAATGCGCGTAGTGGAGGCAGTGAGAGATATCGATGTTTATATCGAGCAACCCTGCTTACGATATGAGGACTGCCTGTCGGTTCGGAAGCATACGAATCTTCCCTTTGTTTTAGATGAAGTGATTGATGGAATGCCTGAAATCCTAAAGGCTTCCCATGATCTGGCCATGGATGTGGTTAACATCAAGATCAGTAAATTTGGAGGTTTAACAAGGGCCAAGCAGGCAAGAGATCTATGTGTGTCTCTTGGCGTTGCGATGACTTTGGAAGATACCTGGGGCGGAGATATTGTAACCTCGGCAATTGCTCATCTTGCCCACAGTACACCGACAGATTTTTTGTTCACGGCTACAGATTTTAACAGTTATGTTACCCAGCCTCTAGCCAATGGTGCTCCGCAGCGGATAAATGGACGAATGGCTTCATCCATGGCACCAGGACTAGGTATCGAGCCCATGATGGATGTGCTGGGTGATCCTGAATTTGTGATTTCATGAGAGTACAGCCTGTCTTTTGTCTTTTAGTTTTGCTGGGCATGCTTCAACTAAGTGCTAAAGAAACGGACAGTAATATATTTCATGTGTTTTTATTAGCTGGTCAGTCCAATATGCAAGGGCAGGGGGTTGTGGATATGGATCATCCTAAATTTTACAACGGTGGGAAGGGTACCCTGGTTCGAATTATAGAACATACGAAGAAACCCAGTCTATTTAACCACTTGCGGGATAGTGAGGGTCGATGGGTTGAGCGGGAGGATGCTTTTATTCGATATAAAAATAAGCAGGGAGTAATGGCTGGGGGGGTCGGCATCGGGTTCACCGGATATGGAAGTATGAATAGTCGTCATCATATTGGACCTGAGCTTCAGATCGGGCATCGACTTGGTAATTATTTTAAAGAACCTGTTCTTCTGATCAAGACTGCGTGGGGAGGAAAGAGTTTATATAAAGATTTTCGCCCCCCTTCCGCCGGCGGAGAGCCGGGAGAGTATTACCAAAAAATGTTGGTCGAAGTTAAGGAAGCCCTCGATCATTACAGGGATGAATTTCCCGCCCTGCAAAACCGTATGCCGAAATGGGGAGGATTTATTTGGTTTCAGGGTTGGAATGATATGTTTGATCAGGATGCCTTGGCTGGTTACGAGAACAACCTAGTCCATTTGATCAAGGATTTACGGGTCCATTTTAAACAGCCTAATCTACCCGTTGTTGTGGGTGAACTGGGGAACATGGGCGAAGATGCAGGTGATAAGATGAAGGCGATTAGGATGGCTCAACGGAGAGCCTGCGAGCGAAGAGAATGGAAGGGCACAGTCTCCTTTGTGAAAACTACTTCATTTGCCCGTCCGAAGGAAGAATCGCCCAATGTCGGACATGGACACCATTGGTTCGGAAATGCGGAAAGCTATTTTTTAATCGGGGATGCCCTGGGTAAGAGAATGGTTAGTTTGCTAGGGAAATAAGTTTTTGCTTAAGTTTGTTGAATATAGTTAACGAGGTAGGCACAGATTCTCTGGGGTTCCTTGCATTTTATTTTATGCCATCGTCAGTTTGCAAGGATGCTTATGGTATCCAAGCAAACCGACCATAATGCGGAGTTTGAGGAGGAACGATAAGCAATTCTTTCGATTTGTTTTTAGTTTCAATCATGATTTTTGGCCCGCCCTTTTGAGGGTCTGGGAAAGACCGGGTTACAAATCCGTCGGGAGACCATGTTGGATCGTCACCATGACCCACTTTTCGTTTATTTTTCCCGTCAGTTCGAACCACCCATACATTCCAACTATCGCTTATCAATTTGTCTTTTTGATGATTTTGTATCCCAGTAAACTTGCTCATATGAATCATTTCCACCCCTTCCCAATGAGCAATCCAATTACCATCAGGTGACCAGGCGGGGACTTTTTGTTCAATGGGCAATTTGAGAATATCGTGTTGCCTAGTGAATGTAGGTGTAATGGATTTTGCATCACTTCCATCAAGGTTGCTTACCCAAACCCTATACTTTCCTTCACGATTTGAAACAAATGCCACCTGTTTTCCTTTGGGTGATACTACAGGCATGGAATTGCTGAATTTGATTTGCTGAGGGTCGCTGAACAGTCGCCTTGATTCTATGGTCTCCGTATTCATGATATGTAATTGGCTATTCTCAGCAGGATCTTTTCCCGGTTTAAAAATCATCCATACGATGTGTTTGGAGTCTGGAAACCAGGAAGGTATTAAATTTCTTCCTGGTTTCGTGAGAGCTTTCGAGTTTTTACCATCTATATCGGACAGGCAGATGCTCATTCCATTATTGTTTTTTTCTAAATATATAATTTTTCTACCATCAGGAGACACAGCAGGCTGTAGGCACCCATGAATAGAATTAGTTATTTGGAACCTCGATGACCCATCCTCATAAACATAATATAGCTGAAGTATGTTATTCTCGTCTGTATGGCTAACAACAATCTTTCGCAACTGAGACTTCGTAGCAAACAAATCATTTGAAAAAGAAGCAATCGGAAGAAAAGACAAGATTACTATGGCGAGTATTTTCATTATCGCCTAATAAGACTTATTTTCTTGTGACCCAGACTGGCGAGGACCACGCCATGTTTCCGTCTCTTTGAATCACCCGGACATAATAGCGGTTTTCCCCGTCGAGCATCTTTGGATCTGAGAAGGTTTTTTCAAAAACTTTTCCTTCGAATTCGTTGAAGTGCTTCCAATCCTTTTCGTTACGGACAATGGTGATTCTTTTGAAATCGGATGTTCCGTCAACTTTGACCCAAAAATTGGGTGCTTTTTCGGTATTTATGAAGGAACCCAAAGGCTTTTCATTGCAGGTGAAATTAAGGTAGATTTTGTCGGTGGCCGCAATAGTGCGTCGGTTATCCATCCCTTCAATGATTCCTTCCCTAGTGAAATCCTTACAGTAAACACCGCCATAGCTGGCATGCTGGGAAATATGATCGGAACTGGCAAAGACCCCAAGGTTATGACCTTCGCTCAATGCTGTTTGATAAGTACCATTCGCATATTTCCCAAAATCTACGATGGGCACGGATGGTGAACTAACTACCCGACCAGTTGGATTTAAGTGAGTGTTTGGACTAAATCCAACGGATGGTTGCGGTGCCCCTGCACCCTCGTAAGAAACCCGGGCTCCCTGAAAGATTTCAACCACATTTTCCGAACTGTAATCAAATCTTTCATATTTCTTCCAGTCTGTTCCCATACCAGTTGCACCTGTGTGGCTCAGCGCCGCGACTGGTTTACCATATTTTTTGAGCAGATCCCAAAGTTCATAGGGGGAGATTTCTGCGGCTCCTTTGGGATCAACGGGCAGGCTCTTTTGCCATGGTGAATTGAGATAGAGTTCACGCTTGATGTAAACAACGGGACCCCCTCGCTGAGCGAAAACAATATTACGATGTCCCCATGGCCATCTCTGTTCTCTTTCATATACATATACGGTATTAAACTCTCCAGGGCTGTGTAGGGCATCATGCATGCGCTGATTATGCCACCATTCGTACGGGTGATAAATCTTTCCAATATCAGTGTGGTCGGATGTCCCCAGAAAGTCAATTTTACCGAGATCATAGGCATATCTAAAATGATCGACGATACATCCATCGAAACCTGTCCTGCAGTTGGAAACATCGGTGTGACGATGAACATCCCCCCAGTAAAGACCGTAGGTTTCTCCTTCCACCTTCCATTTATGCCGGTCATACGCCGGACGTTCCGGTGTCTTGTGTGAATGAGGAAGGTCGGATGCCTTGCCCACCGATAAAGGCTTGGGGGGCAGGGCGTCGGGTAAAGATTTGGAAGAGGGTAGGTTAGCCACCATTATTCTGACAGTTTGATGTGCTTTATGTGGACGTTCATCTGATGGCCAGCAAATGCGTATGTCTCCTTTACTATGTGGAGGGAGAAAAGAAACGGATCGGTCCTGTCCGTAACTGCTTGATGGAAGCCTTCTCCTTGAACTCCATGTCTTGTTTTCCTGGCGATAGCAAGTCACAGCGATTCTCCAAAGTGCGGAATTAAAATAGCGGTAGGCCACCCAGGGATTACCATCCTTACCAACGCCAACCATCGGCCGGTTTACCGGGAGTCCAGCCTCTCCTGCTGGTCCCAAAGGGATTTCAGTAAATTTCTCGGAATTAATTCCAAACTTTCCGAACATAATTCTTTTTTGGGCATTAATTCCGGTTTCATTGCCGTGTCCACGATAATCCAATCCATGCTTTTCTTTTCCCCGTTCTGCAGTAATCCAGAATCCATCTCGTGCTGGGGTGGCCGCAATCGATGCTCTGGCTTCATACTTCGAGCTGTGTCCGATCGGGTATTCGGTGACATTACCATTCTCTTCTACCTTTGCTAGATAAATGTTGAATTCATTACCACGCGAACTGTCATATGCAATCCAGGCATTCCCTTGTTTGTCGAAAGCAATACTTGGTGCCCAGTCTCCTCCTTGTTTTGTGGAAACCGGAATTTCTTGTGACCATTTTCCGTTTCCTGGGTCAAAGTAGCGTGCGTAGACATCTGCTTCTCCGGCCCTCATCGATTGCCAAGTTGCCCAGACCCGTCCTTTCGAATCAGTACCGGCATCGACGAATGCTTCCGCTGCCTTAGAATTGGCAAGAGTTTTCGTTCGGCCAAATAATGTCTGATTTTTTCCACGCGTCCATGATCTTGCCATAAGATCGACCGTGGTATCTTTCTGAGTACTTCCCCAAAATACCCACACTGTGCCTTGGCCATCAATTGTAATGGCCGGTTGATGAAGAATTCCTTTTGCGAAAAGCCCTGAAAGTCTAACCAACCCATCATCCGTTTCCTTTGAAAGTACCAAGCGATCCTCTATTCCATCCCAAATAAGATGGGTAATTAGGGCATGGCCATCTTTATCGACTGTCGCATCGGGCAGATCGTATTGAAGATCATCCTTAGCAAGTTTTTGGAGATCACCTGAAAGTGTTATGGCAGTATTAAGAAAGCGAACCTGTTTTTTATTAAAAAATTTGGTTTTTGCTTTCGTTTTGGCTGGTTGCTTAACAGTTGTCTTAGGTTCTGTTTTTTCAATTTTCTTTTGTGCATTTATATTGAAACAAATGGACAGGGAAAGTAACGCTGAAAGGATGTGGGTCTTGATCATTACACTATAAGAAAACCACTGGGAATTTAGGTCAATGTGTATTACAAGAATAGTGAATTAAATTTAATCGACTGACCCTCTATTTTTAAATGGCATAATTAATTTTTAAAATTGAAACATGAATCATCAAGGTCCTTTGAACAGGATTGTTATAAGCTCTTACTCAAAATCCCTGAAGGTAAGGTTACCACTTACAAGGAAATCGCTCACGCATTGGGTGAAAAGGGATATCGTGCTGTGGGACGGGCAATGAATCGAAATCCAAATCTTATTGATGTTCCCTGCCATCGAGTAGTCAAAAGCAACGGCGAAGTTGGGGGCTATGCCACAGGTTCGTGCAGGAAGTTAGAGTTACTAAGACAAGAGGGAGTTTATGTCAGTGAGGATGGGCAGGTAGATCTTTCCAAATATCGTTATGTTTTTTAGGGCTGGTTTAAGATGCGGACCTTGTAGCGATTTACAATATCCTTTAGAAGTCCTTTCTTGGGTAGCTTATTTTCAGGAATATTGGAAAGTATGGAAAAGCTAGCCTGATCCATCCAGTCTAAGACATTGGCAAGCATCTTATTTTCAGGATTTTGTAGGATTTCTTTCAGCATCCATTGCTTTGCAAAATTTTCTGACCCCGCTTTGAAAATTGCCCAAGCAGCCAGTGCGGGGATTTCATCGTGGTCATCGAGTACTTTCTTTAAATTGGGGATGGCGGGTTTAGCTGTTTTTTCTAGGAGAAGTAAACCCACGACTGACCAATATCGGATCACCGGGTCATCATCAGATAAATTTTTGGTGAATGTTTTCAGGTGCTTCTTTTTTCGTTCCAGTGCAAAGTTTGCATAATCGAGGTATTTTGCGAGTGGATATAGTTTGGGGTCCCGAACAAAAGCATAGACCGTTGTTTTCTTTTCCTTGATCATTCGATTTCTCATTTCTTCGGGCATTAAACCCGAGTCAAAATATTTCAACTGTTGCCTTCGGAGTTCTTTCTTCAGTTCCTTGATTTTGGACTGGTGCAGTGGGTCGTCGATTTGGTTATCGATATTGTGGAAGTCTTTGAAGTTGTCATAAAATTCCTCAGATGGTCTGGGTCTGAAAAAACGACCAGTTACTGCATCGGTTTTTTCCGCCTGATGATGTCTTTCCCATGCCCCGGTTGCTTTCATGTTGTGCATGTAAGCCAGATATTGGCCGTTGGGAGCAAAGGGTGCGTAGTTCTTATGATAAGCGAATTGTTCGTCACGCATCACCCGTACATTGTCAAACCGTTCATCCGCCCGTTCACGCCACGAGAAATGATAGCGGGATTCAGGTTCGGTATCAGGACCGAGAAATATTCTTCCCTGAAAATTTTCTGTCACTTTCGCCCCAGTTAGACTTAACCAAGTCTTGGGCATATCAATAAAACTTACAATTCTGTCAATGGTGGAACCAGGCTTTTTCCCTTCTGGGTAGAGATGTTTCCACTTTTCAGGGATTCGCACAATCAGGGGACAATGGATTCCGCTGGAATATAGAAATCGTTTGCTGCGGGCAAGAACACCTCCGTGGTCCGAGTTGTAGACAATAATGGTGTCATCATATAATTTATCATTCTTCAGATTCTCGATCGCTTGACCGACCAATGCATCCATCTTGGATATTGCACTGGCATATTTGGCATAAGTGTTCCGCATTTCAGGCAGATCCGGATGGTAGGGTGCCAGTATCATTTTCTGGGGATCGATTGATTCGTCGTTATGGTCTCCAAATGCTCTGGATTCATGGCTTTCTCCAATGTTGTAGACTGTGAAAAAGGGCTGATCTTTCTCCCGTTTTTTCCATGTGTCCGCATAATCCTTCTCTGAGTAGTTCCAAAATGATTTAGGGTTACGACCATTGGGTCCTCGGAGGTTGTAGTCTGTTTTTGAGCAGTTACTGGTGAAGTAACCTGCTTCTTGGAGGAGTTCGTTGTAGAATTTAATCGATTCCGGGATTTCAAAACCGCTACGCATGGGTTGTGTTCCATTTGAAATAGAGTGCATGCCGGTAATCCAGGAGGAACGGGTAGGGGCGCAGACGGCACCATTGTCAAAACAGTAAAGGTAACGAAATCCTTCCTTTGCCAGTTGATCAATATTTGGAGTTTGGGCGTTTTTGCTATCGTAGCAACCGACCCACTCAATGCTGTTATCCTCGCTGGTAATCCAGAGAATGTTGGGCTTTATAACTTTTCCTATTAAGGGGAGCGTGCAAGATACAAAAAATGCCAGAAATGCAATTTTGTTTAGAAGGCGGGTCTTTGTAGTCATGATAATTTACTTTGAGGTTTTTTGGATTTTGCGTCGCTTGCCCTTATCTTTCTTAGTTTTGGGTGCTGTTTCTAATGGAGGGGTGGTTGATTCCCCACAGTCGGTCATTAATTTCTTGAGCTTCGCCTTGAGCGTGACGATTCTTTTCTGGTTTTCGGGAAGATTGGAAAGGTCTTTGATTTCGTATGGATCGTTCACGATATTATACAGTTCGAAGGCTTTGGGCTGAAGGATATGATCAACTTTGCGGGCCACTCTTTCATTATTCTTGGCCTTCTCTATCCATTCTATCCAAGGCTTGGCGAAAAATTTACTTTTAGATGTGAAGTTACTGAAGATATGCTCTTTTTCCGGATGCCCGGTCCAGATCAATTTATAGGAATCGGTGACAATGGCCTTTTGCCAGAATGGGTGGACATTGGAGATCAGGATTTCTTTACGGTGGTTGTTGATCTTCTCACTGGTCCATAGTTTCCTGAGTGATTTACCGTCCAGACCGGGATTCCCCCCCCCCTGCAAAGTCGATCAATGTGGGAACGATGTCGCAGTACATGGCGAGGGCATCGGTCTTGCGTGAGAGGATTTTTCCCTTCCACTGGGCAAGGCAAATGGCTCGCGATCCGTGTTCGTAGGGGGACCATTTTCCCCGGGGCATGGCTATTCCCTGCTCGCTCAGGAAAATCAGAATAGTGTCTTTTTCCAAGTCCATCTTCTTCATCAGTTCGCGGGTCTCGCGAACTTGTTGATCGAGCACTTCGACTTCGGCTGCATGTTTGGCAACCGCCTGCCGGGCGGTCGGTGTGTCAATGTAGTGGGGACGTAAATTTACTTTTCCCACAGGGTAATTGGATTCTTTTCCATGATCCCATGGATGGTGTGCGTGAGTCGCCCCAATAACCACACAAAACGAGTTTCCTTCCTTCTTTGCTTGGGAAATATAATCTTCGACTCCATCGAATGAATGGATCTGGTTTGATCCATTCGCATTGGAGGGAAATCCGGGGATCTCATCGATCTTGGCAGTGCCTAAGCCAAAGTGTTTCTTTCCAGATAGTCCGACCTTGTACCCAAGCGGATTCAAATGATCGGCGACATTTTTAATCCCTGTGCGTTTTTCTTTCCTCGCATTGGCAAGTACGCCGTTGTTCATTGGGAATAGACCGGTGTAAAGCTCGGCCCGAAGGGGAGCACATTGGGAAACGCTGCAGTATAGACGAGTCATCATGGTTGATTCGTTTGCTAACTGATCGATCGCCGGAGTTCTTGCCTCTTTCATTCCTGTGCATCCGAAGGCATCCCATCCCACATCGTCTCCTATGATAATGATAAAGTTGGGCTTTGTTTGTTCAGCCACAAGAATTTGGCACAAAAGGGCAAATCCAAGTAGGGGAAATAAATTTATGAGACGAGTCGATAATGTAGAAATCATTTTTTATTTAAGAAGGTTAAATAGTTATCTAATTCATGATCGTTGGTTTTTTGCAAAACCTGTTTCATGCGATTCCTAAAATCCTTCAAGGTAGTTTGATGATTATTATGGTTGGATAGATTTGTACGACAGCCAGGATCCTTGGATAAATCGTACAATTCTTCCCGCGTTCTAAATTCAATAAAATTTTTTCTTTCAATATAATCTCCGTAGGCTAAATTAGTCTTCTTCCCTGCCAGTTTTGTTACGATCCAGTGAAATTCTCCGAGCATGGTTCTCGGTAAGGATCGATTGCCATCAGCCCACCCATTCCATATATAACTGAAATCTTTGTTGTTTAAGGAGCGAGATGGACGGTATTGTTCAAATTTTTCAGGTAAACCAGAAGGAAAAGAATCAATCGAATTATCGATTTCAGGGCTATTGTTCATGTAATTGAAGCAACTGAATGCACTGGAGCGTTTCCATTTTGACTGTCGTTTTTTCAATAAAGAAGAAAAAGATTTTCCATCGGTTTTAGTCATGGGGGATAATCCACAAAGTTCCGCAATGGTGGGAGCAATATCAACGACTGAAACAATGGATTGTGAATCAATTTGTCCGGCTTTTACTTGTGCGGGCCAACGAATAAGGATTGGGGTGCGGACCCCGGATGGATAAAGGGACCACTTGCTTAAATCCCACGCCATCCCATGATCGGAGAGAAAGAGTACGAGGGTGTTCTTGGCCAGTCCGCTTTCTTCTAGTGCTTGTAGGACCCCTCCGACAACCTGGTCCATTCGATTGACTGAGTCGTAGTAAGTGGCCAGGGATTCTTTTAATTTTGGTACACTGGGATAGGCGGGTGGGACAGGGCATTGCTCGGGTATAAATCTGGACTTAGGATCGGGGTAAGGTTTGCCATTGAGCAGGCGTTCCCATGGTTCATCTCCCATCATTTGATTGATCCATTTAGATGTTTCATCTGGATGCCTTGCCCAGTAGCGATGCGGGTCATGGGCATTGGCGGCGAGGAAGAAAGGCTTCTTTTCTTCTTTTGCCCGGGCAAGAAACTGACGGGTGTAGTCGAAGTATTTTTCCGGATTTCGTCCCATTCCGGATTGATCGTTTCGTCCGTGTGGGGGAAGACTGAATTGACACCATTCGGATCCGTGTTTTCCGATCATTCCACTGAGGTATCCATCCTGTAGCAGTAGGGATGTGATTGATTGAGTTCCTGCATTGCTCCTATTTAATTTCCACCAATTAGGAGGTTGGACTCCGTGTCCCATAAGTCCAGTGCTCTGTGGAAACCTTCCGGTGTAAAGAGCCTGGCGGGAAGGCCCGCAAATGGGGGTTGCCACATAGCAGTGCTTGATAAGTAAGCCTTCGGAGGCAAGACGATCCAAGTTTGGGGACAATCCTTCAAGGGGGTTCCCCATGCAACCCAATGAATCCCATCCTAGATCGTCGGCGGTGATGAGAAGAATGTTGGGTTTTGGGGCTGCGGTGGACTCCAACCAAATGAAAAGAAAGATCAAAAAACAGCTGGAGCGATAGACTGATTTCAGGAGTTTCATTTTATTCAGTGAGGCGTACCACTTCTTTTTTATACCATCTCCATACCAAAAGAGCACCCGTGAATGAAATGGCGGAGCAGATACCACAGGCAGGAAAGTTAAGAAGAATTGCATAGGCGATGGCCAGAGATAATCCATAGCAGAGCATGACTCCTCCTATGACATCGAGCCAACTGGATAGGGTGAGGGTGGATCCAGAAACTTTACCCACTGCTTTACGGATTGGCCCCCAGGCACCACCCGGTCGAACCTGGCGGTAAAATGTAATCAGTTTTTCTTTGGATACCGGTTGGGTCAGAAAAGTAACAAGAATACTGAGTGGGAAGATTACACTGACTAAAATAGCCACTTTGAATTCCCAGGCGAAGCTGCCCCATGGTTGTCCCCAAATAATCAAGTCGGAATCAAGTAGTTTAAAAAGAATGCCTCCAAGTAATCCTCCAACCAAAGCGGTTAACTCGGTGAACGCATTAATCCGCCACCAAAACCATCGAAGTACTGAGGCAATACCTCCGGGGATCATCAGATACGCGAGCCATTCCATTACCCCACTGACCGATTCGACTTGGGTGGCAATGATTGCACCTGCGATCATCAGTAAAACCATAAATAATTTGGAAGCCCGCACGTAATGAGCTTCAGTCGCATCTTTCCGGTAAAACCGTTTGTACAAATCAATGGTTAGGAAAGAAGCTCCCCAATTGAGGTGCGTGTCTATAGTGGACATAAAAGCGGCGAGGAAAGCGGTGATTAGAAGTCCCTTCAGCCCAATCCCTAGGTATTTATTGATCACCATTGGATACGCCTTGCTGTGATCGGATAGGGCAGGGAAGGCCACAATGGAAACAAGCCCCACCACTACCCAAAGCCAGGGGCGACATGATTGGAAAATGGAATAAAATAAGGTTGCCCGAATGGCATCTTTTTCATTTCGGCAGGCAGACATTCTTTGCATGTTATATCCATTGGCATCGCTCCACCAGACCAGGGTGAAAATCACCAGCATTTTGATAACATCTGAATTGAAGGACGAAAAATTGGGGAAGAGGGAGAGGGTTTTTTCACCGTATTCAGGCATCGATCGAATCCCGGTAAGAATAGAGTCCAGTCCCCCCGCTTGGCTTACGGCAATACAGGCAAGGGCAAGCATGCTTCCCATAGTGATGAAGAATTGAACCACATCGGTGGTCACGACTCCATAGAATCCGGAAAAGGTGGCGTAAAAAAGGGCCACGGCCATAAGCACTACGATTGCTTGTGTCTGGTCAAAAGGGGTGAGCACTTCAATTACCGTACTCATTCCAAAAGTGACCCAGCCAATGGTTAATAGATTTTGTAAAATTCCTCCGTAACACGCCCGGACTCCACGCAAGATTGCCGCGGATTTCCCCTCGTACCGAAATTCAAAAAATTCAGCATCCGTAATCAGGTTCGTTCTTCTCCATAGTCTGGAAAAAAGAAAAATACCGATGATCAGGGGAAGGACTGAAACAATGACCCACCACATTCTTTCGAGACCGTCTTTTCTGGTCACCTCCGTCACCCATATTGGAGTATCCGATGCGAAACTAGTGGCAATCATGGATAAACAAATTGCCCACCACGGAAGGGATCTTCCGCCTAGAAAAAAGGATTCAGAATTTTTGGATGCTTTACCAGAGAAAAAAACACCTACTCCAATCGCAAATGCGATGTAGAGAAAAATGATACTGTAGTCGATCCAGTGCATAGAATTAGAGTTGGAAGTCGACCACGATATTCTCGCAAATTAGCTGACCTTTAATTCTTTCCAAGGGTTTATCCGCTGGGGTGGAGACAAGCATGATTGCCTGTTTGGCAGGAATTTCAAAGTTCTGTGAACCGTGAACGGATGAATAAATGGTTTTATTGCTAAGTGCGTCGTACACCCGTACCGCATGTTTTCCACAATTCCAATGAATGGTTTTTGTTTTAGGGAAGGGATTATAGAGTAGACGAGTGGGGAATGCGTCTGGGTTTATGATATCGGTTGCCACTGGGTCAATCGCAAGAATCCCTTCAATATTGGTCGGTTCAATCAATGCGGCAAGGTAGCCGATATTGGATCCACCATAGAGTCCGAGGTCAGTCTCACCCCACCCATGAATAGTGGCATCTCCACCGACATGGGGCGGATTGGGTAATCTGGTTTCCACCACTAGATCCTGGACCTGAATTACCTCACCGGGTTGTAGTCCTTTGGCCATCACCACCACTTCAATCATTCCTTTTCCCTTAAAGGAAAGCTTTTGGTGATCCGATTTTTGGGCGAGATAATTGATCTGATTGGTGGGGTTTCCTTGGATGAAGACTTGAATTTCGTTTTCGATTTTTCTATGCCTGATCACTGCAATCAGGGAATGAACCATTCCGGTGGGTAAGTTAATCTCTCCCTCGTAGTGAACTTCACCCTCATGGTTTGCGGTCAGGAGCATGTCTTTATCGGGGTTGGTTGATTCTCCCAATTTGAGAGTGCCCAATTTCATACGGTCTCCTTCGGGATAATTTCGAATGGTTCCCTGTTTTCTAATTCCTTCGTAGGGAATGCAAAAGGTGGGATCATGTTCATGGGCCCATTTGTAACTGGTCTGCTGTTCAGGGGACCATGCATTTGGGTAAAAGTATCGACTATTGGAAGAAACATTTAGAATCCACTTGGCTAAATCCCGGGCAAACTTGTCTTCATAGCGAGCAATGGGTGCCATGATACCAACTGCCTGGAAGGTGTTCATAGCAAAGGCATATTCATAATTTGGATATACACTGCCAATTAGTCCATGAACCGGGATTCCGTTCCATGATTCAAACATGGCACCCCATTTTCTAGGATTATCTCCAGCGAGGACCCATTCAATAAATTTTGCAGTCTGGTGAGTGCCGTTCCGTTCTGCATTATAAAGCGCGGATACATAAGCACCATAGGGGGCAAGACATTCGTAGTAAGGATTGGTTTTTCTTCGGTCCATCCAATTAAGGCATTTTTTACTCATCTCCAAAAAGGATTGGTTCCGCGTTTTCTTCCATCCAATATATTGTAAGCAAGCCAGACCTGCAACGATATCTGCTTCCGACCATCCGCGGTTTACCGGTAGTTTCGTGTAAAAATCATATCCAGTATGATCAAAATTGTTACCCAGTTGCTCAGCAATCTGCTCCCATGTACTAATAGTTAAATGGAACTGTTCTGCTAGAACCGATGTTTGTGGGTAGTGATGGTAAAGATGAACGAATAAAAGACTGGGTAAAAGGTCATACCAGAAACTATCTCCTCTTGTGCCCACCTGATTAAGGTACAATCCAATACCATTTTTTTGGTGGAAATGAGTAGCAAGCATGGGAACATATGTTGACTTGTCTTCTCCTAGTAAGGTGCCATTCAGGACCGATGCCATACCAGTGATTGCTTCATGTAAACCGGTTTTCGGGTTTTGTCGTGAGTCTCCCACATAAGTGGGAAGGCCAAAACCATTGGATGGATTTACCTTTTTCGAATCGTCCATCCAAATAAGGGGAAGGAATTTTCCGGTCCGGTTCTGATCAAAGACCAGGGTATCGTAATCGAGGGCAGTTTTTTTCCAATCCCGTAAAGAATAATCAGGAGGGAAGTCTGGGAATTTCGTAATGCTTGGCAAGTTTTGAGCTTGGCACAAGCACCCGAAAAATAAACTTATGATCAGAAGCAGGCGCACCTCAGTTTTCGTATTGAAGGAAGGGGTCGGGTAATTCAATGAAGCCTGCCTCTGCATCACTTAGACCTGTAAAGAGGAGGGATTTTCCATTTTTTTGCCGTTGGATCCCTCCTGAAAAGATGACATCCTCAAGATCTTGGCGCTTAGACTCTCCATCCGGAAAATCAGAACGCCTGGCAATAATTTTAGGCTGAGTAGAGGTTCCTTTTTCTGGATCAATTGCGAATACCATCGAGTAGTAGTGACGATTTTGATCTTCGTCAAATTCGGCAATGTGACCCAGTACACCAATCCTGCCGTTTTTTAGATTATGAGCCTCATTTGCCCCGACCCATAATTTTTCTGCACAGTGATCAAAAAGGGGAGCCTGATCAATTACATCGTGGGTTGCGTCTGCGAGGGAATCCACAATGCAAAATCCAATTTTACCCCGACCCCCTTTCTCTCCTTGTGGTCTGGTTAAGATAAATATTCGGTGATCCGGAAGTTGAAGAAAGCGAACATCTTTCATTTTAGGTGGTCCGGTCAGAACCTTTTCAAACTTGCCTTCCTCATTCTCGATGAAGAATTCCATCTGCCAGGCATTTTGATCATCGCCGCTGATCACGGGGAAGCGTACCCCGCCAAGCAATAGATTTCCATTTATCCTGGTAACACAAGGATCCTGCAGTCCAGAAAAAACCGGCGCATTTGGAACTGGAGTCCAACCGTAGGCAGATTTTTCGAATATTACAATTTGAGAGAGTTCTTCGGTTCTTTTTTCAACCCGTCCAGCGATTACATCTCGTCCCATCCAATGAAAAGGGGCAGTTATATTATATATGTCATGATCAGGGAAGCCTTCAAAAATTAATTTTTCGGATTTCATAAGGTTTTAAGTATTTCCGAAATGGAAAATTCGGCGGAACAAATTACACTATCGGAAGCACCATAATAAAGAATAAGTTGATCGTCTTTCACAATGTGACCATTTGTAAAGACAACATTTCCAAAAAAACCTTCTTTTTCGTAGTCGGCAGTGGGTACCATAATCGGTTTTTTGCTCCTTCCTACTACTTTACTTGGATTGTTTTTATCAAGTAATATAGCACCCAGGCAGTATCTGTTTTGATGGTCTGCTCCATGGTAAATTGCCATCCATCCCCGCTCGGTTTTAATCGGGGCCGCTCCCGCACCAATTCGAGAACAATCCCACATGCCTTCGCGAGTTTTTGCGAGGCATCTATGGTTTCCCCAATGGGATAAGTCCGGAGAGGATGCCAGCCAAATATAGTGACCACCTAGGCCCACTCCGCTTGGTCTGTGAAAACAAAAATATTCTCCTTTGATTTTCTTTTCGAAGATTGCACAGTCTTTGTTGGCGGGCGGAAGTATCATCCCAAATTCCTCATGTGTTTTCCAATCGTAGGTTCGGCGCAATCCAACACCGTATCCATTTTCGGAAGTGGCGGTATAAGTAAGTAGAAAAGAACCATCCTCCATCGAAGCAACCCGACAGTCTTCAATTCCGTAGCTTTCCAAATCACCTTTTCCAAACAAGTTAGGCCAACCCGCATCTTTAAAATGAACCCCGTCTTCGCTGTTGAATAATCTTAAGTGTGAAAGGGTTGATAGGTAGGTTACACCATTATAACGGGGTTCCCTTGGATCACTTACATCTAATAACGGATCATCTAATCCAAAGGATACAATTTCTACCGATCCGTTTTTAATTATCGGAAATGAAATTTCCCCTTCTTTTTGTTCTGGCCGTTCAGCGACCCGGACAACTAACCAGGTCATTTCCTGGAATTGAAAAACACCCGGATTCAATAGGCATTCTACTTCCGTATTAGGATGGTATGAGTTAACCTGAGAAGGAGTAATTAACGGATTAAGAGGGTTGCGTTGGGCAAGGTCTGTCATCAAATCATTTCACAAGGAAAGCATAGCCCCAGTCCGCGTGGTCACCTTCTGGTTTCCCATCCTGACCATTGGTAACTACGAGCTTGAGTTCGTTTGCTCCCTTAATGGAGATATCCAATACCTTGGCAGGTTCTCCTTTTGTCATATTTCCACTGTCAAAAACTTTTTTGTCGTCCACATGAACCTCAAAAGTCAGGTAGGTATCCTGTCCACCGTCGTTGTGCCCCACCATGCTATAAAATCGTCGATATCCTTTTCCATTCAGATCATAGGTGATTTCACTGTGTGCATGAGTGCCAATACCATGGGTAAACTTTTGGCCTGCCACTTTTAGCTCGCCTCCAGTCACAGATCGATTCTGTTTAGCGGTGCCCCAGCCAACTTGGACTTTTTTTGCGTTACTAAGTTGGAGGTAATGACGGTTGGAAGGTTTGTACTGATCAACATCACCCATGCCAGGACCAATTATTTCGAGTTTGTACAATTGCCACCAACTATTTTTTTCCTCCAGGCTGGTGATCCGAACTTTTTTAGCCACCACCATGTCGAATAGAATCGTAGTTACCTGGGATCCCTGAACCTGATCTGCGACTGTAATCCAGGAATCTCCGTTCTCGGATGTTTCCACTTTTAGCATACCCGGGTAATCCCCACCTTTGGCAGTAAGAATGAGTTTGAATACATTCCTTTGATGAGGGAAGTCGGCCTCGATCCAAGTGCCTACTTTTAAGGCCGCCTTGGTCGCAAAGGTCGTCTTTTCGTCCTTATCCTGGAGGAATTGCAGATGCTTTTGTCCATGGCTTGCCGAAAGTTTCCAAAGTTTGATTTCGCTCCCTGAATTGAGCAGAATTTCACGGAGAGAGGCCTCCGTGTAGGCCTGAGTCATACTCGCGGTTTCCTCACGAGCTTGTGCAACCTCCTCCGTTTTAATCATTCCTGCTTTATTACCAAAGCTGTTGCGTATGTAAGTTAACACGGAAGCGATGTATTGATCGTCGTTTGTCTTCAAAGGCATCATGAACCCTCCCATATAAGATTTTCCGCGTAAAGGTCCGGAAATTCCTTGGAGGGCGACTTTTGCAAGTACATCTTTGGAGCCGATCACGGTGGGATTGTTAACGAAAGAGGGAGCCATTTTCATTTTGCCTTCTGGAGTCTTGACTCCAGTTCCATCCGGGGCATGGCAGGTGGCACAAAGTGCTTCGAAATGTTTTTTGCCTGTATTGAGTAAGGCCACTTCTTCTGCCTCTAACTGGGCCAATTCTTTTTGCCGTGCCACTTCCGCAAAATAATCCTTATTCAATTCATCATCAATTTCCTTGAGGTATGTATTGGATGGATTTTCTGCCAAAACGGAACCAGCCAGTGCCCGAGTTTCAGGTGAAACTTTGGTAGAGGCAGAGAGTAAAAGTTGAATAGCAACATCGTGATGTGGATCACTTACCAAAGATTGAAGGGTAGAAATGGTACTTATTTCTTGATGAAAGAATGGTTCAGTCATCCGAATGGCTGCCGCCCGAATTGTCGGATCATTATCCTGATAAACGGTTTTAAGAAAATCCAAGTCAATTGCATTTAATCCCTCTATTGTCCAGAGTGCATGCAGTCGGGCAAGTGGGTTTGCAGAGCTTTTCACCAGTTGGCGCAGTGCGGGAAGCACATTCTGGTCTCCCTTGATAATGATTAATTTCTGAGCCTCATCCCGCCACCATCCGTTCGGGTGGGAAAGATGGCTAACCAGTTCACTAGATGTTTCGTTGAGCATGTTGGGACGCGCTCCGGGTGTGAAGCCAGAGTGACGGACCCGATAAATTCGTCCGCGTTGTATATTTTGATCGAGTCCATAGTGCTTAATGGAGGAGTGAATGAAGGAACCCTTCGGAACCCAGGCAGATTCCTGTACCACTCCACGGTGCATATCGACGATATATAAAGTACCGTCCGGTCCTGTTGCAGAATTGACCGGTCTGAAATTGGCATCCGAACTGGTTACAAATTCGTCTTCTATATAAGCATTATGAAGCACGCGCCGACCCATGGAGTCCGTTTTGATTTTTGCCCGACGGGTCAGGCGTCCAACTGGTTCATGAAAGAATAAATTACCAATTAAATCTTTGGGCAAACGATCCCCCCTAAAGATGGTCTGTCCACAAGTTGCGGTGAAACTCTTGGCAGAGTTATTGGCCCGCATGCTACCAAACCCGCCCTGCGAATCCGCAATGTTATCAATGGGAAAGACTTCCCTGAAACCTTCCGCCATAACCCACTTGGGGTGCCATTTTGTGTAAATATTTGGAAATAGTGGGTGGACGGGACCGATGCCGGCACCGGCATCCACATACATGACTTTTCCGGCATTATCCTGAGTTAGTCCCCATTGACCCCGGTTTCCCTTGGTCTCGCCCTTAATTACTTTACCGTCATGCAAACGAAGTCGGTAGTCGCTGTATGTCAGGTAGAGCCAATTGTCCATGCTCCAAATTAATCCTGATGGTTGGTGTTCGACATTACCACCGCGTTTTCCACCCTCGAACCAAATCTTTTTCTCCTCAGCGACTCCGTCATTATCACGGTCGAAGTATTCAAAAATATCATTGGTGTTGGACTCTGCGATAAGAACAGAATCGAGCAGGGGTAGGATCATTCGCGGGAGGAGCAGGTCTTTTGCGAAGACCGTTTTGTGATCCATCACCCCATCCCCATTTTTGTCCTCTAGACGAACGACCTGGCTGACCGGATCATTGGTGCCGGTACCATTTATGTCCTGCATGTAGGTGCGCCACTCGGCCACATACATTCTCCCATTTCCATCCCATACACAGACGGTTGGTTCGGTGACCATGGGATTGTCCGCCACGAGCTCAAGGGAATATCCCGGTTGAACCTTGAACGATTCCTGGCTCTCCTCCGGGCTTTTGAAACGAACGATGGGGTCCTGTCCTCCCTCTTTAGGCGGTAGGGCATAACTTGGCTTTTGTATAGATTCAGTCTCTGCATCAAGTTCCCCGAGAACAAATCGAAAACCCTGATACCACATCTTAAGGATATCCTTGTTCCAGTAGATGTGATGATTGTGCCCCGGGCTGGATACAAAGACTCGACCCTTGCCAAATTCTTTGACCCAGGCCATTGCGTAGTCATTGTCCTCCCTCTTTCGTCCACCCCGATGATTTTCAAATTTCGACATATCGACTGAAAGTAATACCCTCACTTTTTTTCGATCGAAGTCTTTGTATTGATACAACTCATCATTGAGATTAAAGCTCTGTTTACCATCAAAGATTCCACTCACAATCGGATGCTTTGGATCCTCATTGCAGATACAGTAAGTTCCTTTATGTCCCCATGGATGCCCATCGAAATCCCCTCCCACCATATCAGTATATCCGGGCCATCCGCCATCCGTGGCCGCATGAATAGCAACCAAACCACCACCGTTTCTTACATATTCAATAAATTCATTCCGCATTTTTTCAGTGGTCAGGCCTCTTTCAATACTGGTTGAATTATTCAAGTAGACTGTGTCGTAATTTTTCAGGTTCTCAGCACTAAGATCCTTTGGGTCATCAGTGAAATCAGCTTCAAAGAGACCGGTTTTTTCACCCATTTGGCGGGCCATCTCTTTTGCTACTGCGATAGAGCTGTGGTAATAAGTAAATGCTTTGGAGAAAACCAAAACCTTGTATTTCTTTGCAGATTGGATAGTTGCGGGAATAGCTTCGGTAATTTTCTGAATCTCCTCAGGGGTTGCTTTTTTAGCCGCGGTCAGGCTTACACTTACACAGCTAAATAGAATTAGCGTGGTGTAGTGTAAAATAACTTTAATGGTATTGAATGGGTATTTCATAAGCTAACTAAATTAATCGAAATTTATACATAGCCAAATTCTAGGAATCAAAGTTTCATTATTTTCAAATAAAGACCTAATGAAAAGCGAATTTAGTTTTGAATATCAATGGTTTCGAAATTTATACAAGTAGTTGACTTTCTCTTTTTCGGAATCATTCTTTATTTCATGTCGGGTAATAAGTTAGATGTGTGGAGAGATTTTAGACCAGAACCTGGGCGGCAGCATATTACCTTTGAAAAAGATAGTTTGCTCCTTCCTGAATTGGCTATTCTCGGTTGGCTTCACTTTAGTAAAGCTTTTGGTCAAGCGCTGGAGGAGGATGCACATCCCTATGAGTATGAAATCCATTATATTGTAAATGGGGAAGTGAATTGGTGGGTGGAGGAAAGTAATTATATTTTACGGGCGGGTACCATGTTGGTGATTCGTCCAGGCGAACGTCACGGAAGTCGTACTGGTGCCCTTGAGCCCTGTGAACATTTTTGGCTACGGATAGCATTGAATGAAGAGAGTGCATTACCTGGCATTGATTTGAAGCAGACCCAAAAAATAAAGTCCGCTTTGGATAGTTTTGAAATTAGGGCATTCCCTGTTTCTCGTAAAATAGGGGGGCAGTTTCAGGATATAGTAGACGAACACCAGACTCCGAACGAACATTCACGAATGGTTTGTCGAGCTCTTCTTCATCACTTACTTGTCAGTGTAATCCGGGATTATACGGCGGAGGGTGGGAATTTGGGCCAATCGGATATTTCAGAGGATATACAGAATTGCATAAAAGAAATTACTCAGAACTTGGATAATCCACCCACGATTGAACAGCTTGCAAAATCAATGAGTATTTCAGAGACTGCGTTTCGTAAAATTTTTCGTCAGCAGGTCGGATATTCTCCCTTGGATTTTATTAATCGTCAGCGTGTTCGCGAGGCCGAGCAATTACTGAGTCAGGGTTCATGGCATATTAAAGAAGTATCCCATCGCCTGGGTTTTTCATCTAGTCAGTATTTTTCGACCGTTTTTAAACGGGTGACCGGACTGAGTCCCGGAGAGTTTCTAAAAAAGTTAAAGAGCCAGGCTTAAAAAATCGGTTATTTTTTGTTTAGCCTGGGATAAAGATTGGTAGTGGTAATTTTGAAAATTTGAATTGCCCGCCAGCATTGCGGATAATGTTTGATCCTTCTTGCCTTCATTAAAAAGGCAAAGGGTGGGTTTGTTAAGTTTTTCGGCTACTCCTAATTCATAGCCAACTCCAAGGGAAGGGGTGGTGACTTCAGCAATCACAGCATCGGCTTCCTCGAGCCATTCTATGTCACGCTCGTAGATTGCAATGTCATCCAGAGCATCCTCTCCGATTTTTCCAATTGAGTGGGACCCGACATGTTCGGTAAGAACTTCTGCTTTGGTCGAGATAAAATCGATTAACTTTAAATACTTTTGCTGATCTTCCCGGCCTCCCCGGATCGAGCCTGCGAAGTACACTTTCACGCGATCAAGGGAGTAACTACTTTTCCGTGAACATCGGTGAGACGGAAGTCACGGCCAGCGTAGCGGTAAGTCAGTTTCTCATGATCAAAACCAAGCAAATGTAGGATGGTGGCATGCAGGTCATGTACATGTACCGGATCTTCCACGGCCTTGAAGCCAAAGGGGTCGGTAGCTCCGTGAATATACCCGGGTTTTACGCCCCCGCCAGCCATCCACATGGTGAATCCATGGTGATTGTGATCTCTTCCAGATGCTGTGCCTGCATTGGCACCTCCGGGTAATTCAACAGTGGGTGTACGTCCAAATTCTCCACCCCATAGGACAAGAGTCTCTTCGAGCATCCCTCTCTCTTTCAAATCTTGCAGAAGTGCTCCAATGGCCTGATCGCATTGGGCAGCCAATCTACTATGGTTCTTTTCGATTTGATCGTGACTATCCCAGGGTTGGTCTTTGCCATGCCATAGTTGTACGAACCTCACTCCTCGCTCAACCAAACGACGGGCCATAAGACATTGTTTGGCATGAACTCCGGATCCATACATTTCGCGTACTTTGGGAGATTCTTTGTTAGTATCAAAAGCATCACTTGCTTCCATTTGCATACGATAGGCGAGTTCAAAGGAGCGAATCCTTGAGTCGAGTTGATCATCACCATCCCGGGTGTTTTGATGAGCCCGATTTAATTTTTGCAGAAACTGGAGTTGCTTTGATTGGCGCGTACTTGACCGTGCTGGTTTAAGATTGGGGATGATTGCTTCTTCAGCTTTTTGTGCCGGATTAACATAAGTGCCCTGAAAAATTCCCGGCAGGAAAGCGGAACGCCAGTTTTGAGTTTCGGTGACGGGGTATCCATTTGGACATAGGACCACAAATCCGGGCAGATTCTGGTTTTCAGTTCCAAGACCATATGTGACCCATGAACCCATGCTTGGGCGAACCAATCTGCCATCTCCGCAGTTCATTAACATGAGGGATGGTTCGTGGTTGGGCACATCCGCACGCATGGATCGTATTACGCAAAGATCGTCGGCATGCTTGGCTACATGTGGAAACAGCTCGCTTACGGGTAATCCGGATTGGCCGTGTTTCTTAAAGGTAAAGGGAGACCTGTATGCAGTTCCGGTTTTACGTTCGGTGTTGAGACGATTTTCGTCAGGAAGAGTTTTTCCGTGCCATTTGGTAAGTTCAGGCTTGGGGTCGAAGGTGTCGACATGAGAGGGACCTCCATTCATGAATAAGTGGATCACTCTTTTTGCTTTGGGTGCAAAGTGAGGGCCTTTAGGGAGCATCGGATTTCCTTGTCCATTGAGCAATGGAGCAAGTGCGGATAAACCCATACCCATTCCGCAACTGGCAAGAAAATTTCTTCTCGGAATGTTTAAATTATGTAAAAAAGGGTGCATCAGTCGGTGAAGAAAAATTCATTTGAAACGAGTAGAGTTTGTGCAAGATCCTCAAGGTTGGCAAGTTTTGCATCGGTTCCGATGAATTCAACTGCCAGTTTACTTTCATCTTTTTTTGGGTCTCTCGACAGAATTTGACGGTAAAGAAATTCAACCCTGGAGGAAGGATTGGCAGTTTTAGAATCGAATGCTTTCTTTGCCAAGGTGACAGACCTATCAATAACGAATGGATGATTGAATGCAAATAGAGCCTGCTGGGGAACTGTGGTCTCCACCCGTTGGGGTGCATGGATGTTAGGATTGGCAAAGTCAAAGGAGTTAAGTGTTGGGGAAATATTCTGCCGGTCAATGTAACCATAGACTGCTCTTCTCTTGGAGTAGGGGTTGGAATGAAGTTTTTGGGAGGGGCCATGCATGGTCAGGTCGAGTTCTCCTGATACCTGGAGCATACCATCCCTCATTGCTTCAAAGTTCAGCCGTTTTCTATTCATGGAAGAGAGATAAAGATTATCGGGATCTTTTACGGGAAGTTTTCGAGTTTCCTGGCGATAGGTCTTACTCAAAACTATGGTGCGTATCATCTTTTTAATACTCCACCCGTTTCCCATGAAAGATTTGGCCAAGTGATCGAGCAGTTCGGGATGGGTTGGTCTTTTTCCCATCAATCCAAAGTCACTGGGTGTCCGGACAATCCCTTTCCCAAAAAGATGTTTCCAAATTCGGTTTGCCATCACCCGTGAGGTTAGGGGGTTGGATGGATCTATGATGGATTCAGCCAGTTCACTGCGTCCACTCCCTTTTTTGTAATTTGTTCTTTCCTTTCCACTGGGAGAAAGAGCCACAGGAAAGCGACGGGGAACACGATCTCCACGGGCACCAAATGTACCGCGTAAAAAAACATACGGTTCCTGAATATTTTCTTTGTCTATCAGAGACATTGCCCGTGGAGGGGCACCTGGATGAGTGGACTCATGATTTGCCACTTTTTTACGGAGGCTATTTTTATGATTACGATCTTTTTGACTGAAATACTTCTCAATTCCTTCAATTTTTATATTGGCCGGAAAACCATTTGCTGAAACGGCGAAGAGAAGCCCTTTCTTTTCCACAGCGGTCTTAGACTCAATCAGTGCTTCGTGCAATGCCTCTGCATACCAGGAAATAATATCGCTCAGCTCTGCGGCGTCGTTTCCGTTAATTTTCTTTCGTAAAAAAGAGGGGAAGTCAGCTTGTTCGGATGACTTCCATTTATTGTAAATATCTGCCTGAGATGTTGATTTTGCAAAGTTCAATAGTGGTTTAATAAAGCTATGCTCAACTTTATCTTTTCCTTTAAGATAATCCCTCCAACGATTGGCCAGTTTGGGATAGAGTTTTCGCTTACCTGCTAATGCTTCGAAATCATTTTTTGGGGTCTCATAGCCATCAAGTGCCACTTTAATGTACTCTTCGATTCCTTTCTTGGATTGAGCGATATCAAGTTTGGATTGCAGATATTGATCCACCTTTGCCTCCAGCTCATTAAGTTTCTTTTTGAATTCTATGTAGGCGGTGGAGTTTTCATCAGGCTTTCCGATTAATGGGAGCTGGGTTGGCTTGATAGAAGCGTCAAATATTCCGTAGAGTGAATAGTAGTCGGCCGTGGGGATAGGATCATGGAAATGATCATGGCACCGAGCACAGGCAACCGTGAATCCCATGAGTCCACGGGTTACCAAATCGATCTGGTCATCAATAATTAACTGCCTGCGGTTTAAAAAAACAGGGCCTGCAGTCAGAAATCCAAGTGCTGCGAGGTCTGGATGGTTTGGCTGTTCAGTCAGGAAATCCGCCGCCATTTGTTTCCTGATAAATTCATCGTAGGGGAGGTCTTTATTGAATGCCTTGATCACCCAGTCCCGGTAAGTGTAGGCGTAGGGATAAGCACGGCTTTCTCCACCTGCAAGATACCCTTTTGTGTCTGCATAGCGCGCAACATCAAGCCAATGCCTGCCCCATTTTTCGCCAAAGTGTGGGGACGCAAGTAATTGATCCACTAAGTTGGCGTAAGCTTTTGGATTCGTATTATCCACAAACTTTTTGATCTCTTCATAGGTTGGCTTGAGTCCGGTCAGGTCGTGATAAAGACGACGGATTATCGTTTGCCGATTTGCAGGGTTGGCGAAGTCAAGAGAGTGTACCCGTAGTTTCTGTTCCACGAAAGCGTCAATCGGGTTATGTAGTCTGGATTCAGGAATGGGTACATTTATAATGGGTTGAAATGCCCAATGGGTAAGACTTTCTTTATATTCATTAGCAAAATCTGCAAGTACCGCAAAAGGAATATAAAAAAAGAAAGACCAAAAAAATCTTTTTACTTTCGAAATAAGAAACACTCAATACATTCTATAAATCCCTTTCTTCAGGTCAATCGTTGGGGATATTGAAATGAAATTTTTTCCCAGGAAAGTGGTCTTTAAGACTCCTATAATGGACTTACATAATTTCGAGCAATTCGCATTCGAAAATTAGCATGTCACCGGGCTTGATCTTTCCTCCGGGGCGTGGGTTATCTCCATATCCGAGTTCGCTTGGAATGTAAATTTTTACTTTCCCTCCGACATTTGTCTTAGTCAGACCACCAGAGAAACCTTTAATAACACCGTTCATGGGGAAACTTGCAGGTTGGCCCCGGTCGACCGAACTATCAAAAACAGTACCATCAATCAAAGTGCCGTGGTAATGTAAACGGACAGTGTCCTTCATAGTGGGGCTTGGTCCTTTTCCTTCACGCAGGATTTCGTAGTAAAAGCCGGAGGGGTCTTTTTTGACTTTTTCATCGGTCGCCAGCAGGGTGAGATATTCCTTTGATTTTGCTTTGTTCTCCGCGGCTAGTCCTTTCATCCCTTCCTGCTCTGCCGCCCGGGCGATTTTCATCTTTTCCATCATGATTTGTTGAACCTTGGGCATCAGAGCCTGAGCTTCCGGAGGCATTTTCCCAAGTGTGATTCCCTTTTTCATACCCGCTAAAATCAGATCGATCTGTTCATCGGTAAACTTCATTTTTGCCAATCCGGATCCTTCGGCAAACATCATTCCAATCGCCCCGTAAATTTCCGCGTCCTCAATTTTTTTATCATCCTGGCCAAAAAGTGAACCAGAAAGAATAATCATACTCGTTAGTAATAATCCAGCTTTTGTCACTCTGGCGATCGGTTGAATTTTATTGATTTTCATCCATTGAAATTCCTTCCGGAGCCATTTAAGTCAACTGAAATGTCGAGATCATGATACTTTACTAAACGCGGGTCTTTTTTAAAAAGGGTTGGCAATGAAATTCAACCAGTTAGTTTGTAGCTGTGTCAATTGGACAAAAAGAGGATAGGCAACAGGTCGTTTTATTTGATGGTGTATGCGGTATGTGTAATGCATCAGTCGATTTTATTCTCAACCGTGATCGGGATAAAAAGTTTTTATTTTCTGCCCTTCAGGGGAAATTTGCCAATGAACAGTTTCCTCAAGAGTGTAAGGATTTAAATACAATTATTTATTTTAGAAACGGAAAGATCTTACGAAGATCATCTGCGGTTTTACAAATTCTCGTTGATTTGGGAGGGCCTTGGGTTGTAGTTTGGCCACTCCTTCTAATACCCGCTTTTCTGAGGGATTTATTTTATCGTATAATCGCAAATAGTCGTCATTTGATTTCTAAAAAGAGAGCCACTTGCCGACTTCCTTCTCCAGAAGAAAAGGATCGCTTTTTAGACTAAAGGGTTTGTGGTTTCATACCCCGTTGAGTAAATAACAAATTTGATTATGAAAAAGATTATTATTCTCCCTTTCCTCTGCCTGCTCGTTTCTATTTCTGCCGCTCCGACCAGGGAAGCTTTTGCCTTGGAGGAAAGATCCATTAGTGGCGTCCCAACTGATGCCTTTGAACTTGGCGATGTTAACCTCACAATTGAGTTGTGGGCCCGTTCCCCTATGATTTATTCTCCTGTGGCGATGGACTTTGATGCTCAGGGACGCCTGTGGGCGACCGAAGGGATTGACTACCAAAGAGGGATGAGAATCAAGGAAGGCCGATCGATCATCGTATTGGAGGATAAGGATTGGGATGGAAAAGCTGACTCTTCCCATGTCTTTGTAACAGAAAAGGAAATCCGCCACGCCGCCCTCGGAATTGCAGTTTTTGACAACCGAATCGTTCTTTCTTCCACCCCATCGATTATCGTGTACACCGATGTTAATCGGAATGCGGTGTTTGATGAGGGTGTTGATAAAAGGGAAGTTTTCTTAACTGGGTTTCGCGATGCCAGCCATGATCACACCCTCCATGCGGTGGTGGGTGCCCCCAGTGGACAGTGGCATTTTTCCTATGGTAATCGTGGAGCGGATATTAAAACCAAGGATGGAAGGCATCATATTTCGGGCTGTTATTATGGTTACAGTGACGGGATCGGGAAAAAGAGTTCCGACGGTGAGGTCTATGTGGGTGGAATGACCATGCGTATCAACCCGGATGGTACCGGGTTATCGCCTACCGGAGAGAATATGCGTAATTCCCACGACATGTTCGTAAGTTCCTTTGGGGATATTTACCAGAGTGATAATGATGATCCTGCCCATGCTCGGATCAGTTGGGTAATGGAACATGCCAACATGGGATACGCCGACCTGACTGATGGATGCCGGTCATGGGAGGAAGTCGCCAAGTCATGGGAGGAGCCGGCGGGTTGGAGTAAGAGCCTTCGTTTTTCCCGTTCCCACTGGCGTGAAAATTATCCGGGAGCTTTTCCACCAGGCACGATTTACGGTGCTGGTTCACCCACCGGAAATGTACTGATTGAGGATGAAACTCTCGGGCTGGCGGGCACCTACTTGGTAGCCTGTATGGTACGCAAGGAAGTAATGGCAGTTACCCCGAAATGGAAGGATGCACAGGTTGAGATGGGGGAGCACAAACCTTTCATTCGGTTAAAGAAAGACCGGAAAAGAGAATTTTTTCTTCCCACCGATCTGGCATTAGCGCCTGATGGATCACTTTTTCTTTCTGATTTCTACAACGATACTAGTCGGGGAACAAATCAGGTAAGCGGAAGCATTTATCGAATTACCCGTAAGGACAAAAAGAAAATGATACTGTCTGAAGTTAATTTTTCCACTACTCTCGGACTTCTCAACGCATTAAAGAATCCGGCCGTAAATGTTCGGTCTCATGCCGCCCATCTGCTGGTGAAAAAAGGAAAAGAAGTTATTCAACCGACACAAGATTTTCTTAGAGAAACAACGGGAGAGCAAGTTCTCCAAGCCCGTGCCCTATGGGTACTTGCTCAAATCGGAGACAGTAAAGTAGTGGAGAAATTTCTTGAGGATGAAAAAAATGATAAATTACAGGTGGTCGCTTACCGTGCCCTTCGGCATGCCGATCCCGTGGGCACTCTTGCCCGTGCAAAGAAGTATGCAGACTCGAAGAATTTATCTTTATTAAGGGAGATAGCTGTAAGCCTTCGTGGTATTGCTTTTGAGGATTGTCGCTCCATCCTTGAAAAACTGATCGATGGGTACGACGGGAGAAATCGTTTCTACTTGGAAGCTTTGGGGGTAGCATTTCACGCTAAGGAAAAACAAGTATACGATAAAATTGTATCCAACCTTTTTCCTGATCCTATAAACTGGGACTGGAAAGCGAAGAATATCGCTTGGAGACTCCATACATCGAAAGCAATTCGGGACTTGGATGTTTGTATCCGTTCGCAAAAGCCACCGGTTGATGAATTCCGTTTTCTTGCGATGGCTTTTGCCAGTTTTCGCAATGATGATGAAAGAAAAGAACGTGCAAGTCGATTGAAGTCACTTGCTCAGTTGCCTGCCTTTGCGGCTGATTACTATCAAATAACTGTTGATGAGATTATAGAAAAAGACCTCAATGATTTGCAGGGTGAAATGATGGAAACGAGTTACCTTATTCCCCAGCAACTCGGGCAAATGACTAAGGTTTCGAATCCAGAGGAAATTGCCAAGCTTAAAGGAGATGCCACCCGGGGGAAAGGGGTGGCGGCAAAGTGTTACCTCTGCCATAAGATTGAGGGAATTGGGGTCGGGTTTGGCCCCAACCTTACTCATTGGGGGAAAGAACGTACCGTGGAGGAAATTGTGAAGGAGATTGTTTATCCCGATGAGAAACTTGCTCACGGGTACGACAAGCCGGTCCGCCTGGTTTCCAAAAAGACCGGGAAGACCGCTGAGGGCCTGCTATCCAATTACAGTTGGCACGCCGGTTCTCTCAAGCTGAAGGTGCTGGGGGGGCAAACCCGCAAGATTCTTTTTCGTCGGGCAGCAGCCAAGATCCATTATTTGAATGAGTCCTGGATGCCCTCCGCGTCGGAGATGGGAATGTCTGATCAGGATCTTGCTGACCTAGCGGTGTACATGCAATCTACCGGTTCGGGGGAAGACGATTCCATCTCTGGAGATTCTGGTGAACCGGTTCCTCCTATCGGTAATGAGCCCGGGTGGAAGGTGGTCACCGGGGATGACTTTGTTAATGTGAATTGCTTCCCCGATACCTGGCGTTGGGAGGGAGGACATGCCTACTGTACCGGTAATCCCACTGGGGTCATCCGTTACCGTGAGCCTCTGAAAAATTTTGAACTTCTGCTCGAATGGATGCACAAAAAGAACGCCGGAAATTCGGGCGTCTTTGTTTGGGCAACCCCGCAAAGTATCTCTAAATTAGCCGCAGGGCATGGCCGGTTGCCCCACGGGATCGAGGTGCAGGTACTCGATCTCGGGTACGCCGAGCACTATACCAAACGGCATAAAAAACCAGCCGACTGGTTTACCAGTCACGGGGATGTGTTTCCCGTGGGTCCGGTAAAAATGAATCCTTTTCCTCCCGTCGCACCCAATGGAAAGCGTAGTTTTCCGAGCAAGGAAACCACCAAGGGAATTAATCAATGGAACCGGTATTATGTCCGGGCTGTGGACGGTGAGGTTCGTCTATGGGTCAACGGAGAAGAGGTTTCGGGCGGGGACGGAATTGAACCCGCTTCCGGGTATTTTTGTCTGGAGTCCGAGGGAGCTCCGATCGAATTTCGCAATATTCGTCTACGCAAACTGTCTGAAGCTAATGAGGATAAACTTCCAGTGTATAAACCTTCCATTATGGTTACCCTTAAAGGGCATCCCGCACTGGGAGTATGGAAGTATCTTAATGGATATTCCCGTGAGATTGCAGAAGATGGACAGGTTACCTTGCGGCTTGGAAATAATATCGTTTGGAAACGCCGTTGTATTTCTAAGTCCGAAAATGAATTCGTACTCGAGGGAAATCTCGTTCACAAGCTTATTGGAGATACCCTTCATATCGAAGGTAAGTACAAAGCAAGGAAGGAATAGATTGACCTTCCTGAAAGTCATCTTCGTTATGGTTGTATGGTAAGAATTTTAATCCTGAGCCTTTTCTTTTTCCATTGGCTTAGCCTTTCTGTTTTGTTGGCCGAGCAAAAATATTTTAATGATTACAAAATCCGCTCTGATTTTCAAAAAGGGTTGGAGAAATTATTTGATGGTAACCAATCGGTTAGCCTCTCCGATTTAAAAAAACAACTTACTCAAAAGCATTCGCAGGTTGAACTCGGTGATATTTCTATCCCCCCGGTTTCACCAAATAAACTGTATGATCAGATATCTAAATCTGTTTTGGTAATGGGCAGGCTTTATAATTGTGGGAAATGTTCAAAATGGCATACCTCAACGGCATCCGCATTTGCTATCGCGAAAGATGGTATCATCGTAACCAATTATCATGTTTTGGAAAAAGATGAGGGTGAAATCTTGGGAGCTATGGATTATAAAGGGAATGTATATTCCATCGCTAATGTGCTTGCCGCCAGCGAAGAGGATGATCTGGCTATTTTAAAACTACGAAATGCTGAGTTAACCCCGATGGCTCTTGGTAAGCCTGCCAATGTTGGATCTAATGTCTGGGTACTCAGTCACCCGGATAGGAAGATGTACATGATGACCAATGGTATGGTTTCCCGTTACAACATGGTGCTGGTAAATAAACAAAAGCTAGGGCGCAGAATGTCGATTACCGCTGACTATGCCAAAGGATCAAGCGGTGCCCCCGTATTCAATCGTAATGGACAGGTAGTAGGGGTTGTATCCTCTACCAATTCGATTTACTACAACACTGAAAATGGAAAGAAAGAAAACTTACAGATGGTGGTCAAAAACTGTATCCCGGTTGAATCAATCCATAAATTAATTGAGCAATAAATATTCATCTTGAAGTGGAAATCGCTTCAGCATATTCCAATTCCCCGCTGTTTCCGTTGTAGTATTGAAAAACCACCTGTGGGTGAGGGTAGGCGACCCAACGTTTATCTCCGAGTTTCTTGGGCATGTTGTATACATTGTTTACCTTTACCACGGCGTAGTAAGGATAGAGTCGATCCGTACGTTCCAGGTCGGGAAGGATGTAACTGCTCCAACGGATATCGCATTCCCGAGGTCCAAATTTATACTTTCCGGTGGCGGGGCGGTCCATTTCATCGTTCTTGGGTACATGATTAACACTGTTGTGTGGACCGCAGCAAAATTCCCAGACATTTTCGGTGATCTTGATCGCAAAACTGTTGTGAAGATCTCCCGTCATTACAAAAACCTTTTTACCCATCTTTTCCCATTCCTTGATGAGAATTTCCCGTTCGTCAAAAAAGGCGGTCCATGCTTCTTCCTTATTGGCTGCAGCTTCGAATCCCCCAGCACCGCTGTGAGGTATCATGAAGGGTACGGAAGAGATAACAAAAAAGAAATCAGCATCACTTTCCTTCATCGATTTCAATAACCAGTCGCGTTGGGTTTTGCCCAGCATAGAAAGACCTTCTTTTCCACGGTCTGAGGTGTCGTGCATATCACGGGATCCACGCGTATCAAGCAGGAAGTACTCGCAGTTGCTTACCTTGAAACTTCCGTAGCTCCGTCGGCCAATGGAGTAGGTAATTTCATCGGATACTTTGGCGGGCATGTGAAGTTGAAGGGTGTGCTTATCCAACACTTTCTCGATATCGTAGACATAGGAGTTGGGATGTCCGAGGGACAAGTCATCATAGGTGAGGTCATTAACCCCTGCCTGTGGGGTATTCCAGTGAACATGAAGATTGAGCATCTCGTCCAAAGGAAGCTTGGTGAAATCCGTTTTTTTATCGATTAGGAGTTTACTTCCCTTTTTCATTTTTGCCCGGGCAAAGTGGACGGGGTGATTAAAAGTCGTAGGATTTGCCCAGCCCAGATAATTATAAAATGCATGGGTCCCGATATCGCGAAACACTGCCCGCCTGTCCCGTCGGCCCGCCGTGGCTGCACCCCAGATATCATTTACCAGTTCATGGTCATCGAAGGTGAAAAAACTGGGGACATTCCGGTGCCATTGGGAAAGGGAGATTCCCCGGCTGAGATAAAGTTTGTAGTTTTCCCATACTCCAACGACTGTCGGCATAAGATTTACTACGGAGGGTAGGGCATCGATACCAGCTCGCAACCTCCAGGCTTCTACAGGATACTCACGCAGTTCCTCGTAGAGCCAGTCTCCATTCATGATATGAAAATTTGTTTTGTGAGCCCAGTCTTGATTGAGGTTTTCGTAAGTCTTAGCCCGATGTCCATTTCCATGAATGGGGTTTTGATTGGCACAGGATCCAATTTGAAAGCGAAAGTTGAAAAGTCCCTTGGGGTTATGTTCCGCGTTTCGGGTATATTCAGCATTGGGCAAGGTAAGGAACGAGCCGGGCAGACCATGGGGGCGGTCCTTAATATGTATTTGATAATGATAGGTCTGATCAGGTTTCAGGTTTCGAAGAATGGCATAACCGGTGTTATCATTGGAAATACTGGTGGTGGTTGGCTCAGATACTTGGTCAAGTTTACCCTCGATTGTTCCATAACGAACGGAGAATTCTCCAGGATCGGAGGTTCTTCCCCATACCCGTACTGAATCAGAGGTGGGATTGCCAAGCATCGGACCGTGCGTTAACCGCATCGGGTCGCGGGCGGCGTGTATCCCAAGAGATAGTGAAACAAAAGAAATGAATGATAGAAGGTGTCGCATGGTATGATATCTATTTTTTTAGGTGGGTAATCAAAAAGCTAGTGGTGTTGTGATGCACCGTTTTCGGTCCGGTTGGGTAATAAAGTTCACAATGAACTCCTTTTGCTAAGCAATGTTCCAGAAGTTTGAGACCAAAGTTGGATGTGTGGGTTGGGTCTCTCTGGGCTTGGCCAATCGCAGGTGGTGTTTTGTATTCAAGAAAAACAGGAGGATCGTCACTGCTTACATTTGCATAGGGTGAGTATTCCTTGATCCATGGCAGTATTTTTTTACGACTTTCAAGAAACTTGTCGAAAGGGTGCATTCCAAAGGCATGTCCACCGTACTTGCTGTTGGGTGTCCATTCTTTCATTTGTTTTGGGTCGAGTGTTGTCTGTGCCCCGGTCACTGCAGCACATTGTAACCTGCTGGATTCACGCAAAACAGGATCTTTACTTTTAGGATTCGCCAGATCGTCATGGAAAGCAAGCCAAAGACTTGAGCAGGCACCGGCAGATCCTCCAGCGGCTCCGATGCGGGTTTTATCAATATTCCATTCTTTGGCTTTACTTCGAATGAATTGTAAGGCACGGGCAGCATCATGCAACGGAGCTTTTACGGGAGGCGATTCGTCATCCGTAACATAGCGGTAGTTGATCGCAACCACGGAAATTTCTGCTTTGAGCAAAGCATTTGCATCCGCAAACCGGCTTAGCCTTTCCTTGGATCCACCTTTCCAGCCACCCCCATGAATCACAAAGGCGACTGGAGTTGGTCTATTTGATTTCGCTTTCCAGAAATCAAGGACATTTCGATCGTGCTTGCCATAGCGGACTTCAGAGTAGGTCGGTTTCGGAATTTCCGGAGTGTACTGGACAGCATTACTTTTGGAAAAAGCAAACTGAGTCAAAAAGCAAATGATAGCGATGTGAGCAATTTTCATGAAAAGATAATAGTATTATAAATTTTTATATTCATTCCTCATAGCTTTAAATATGTCCAAGCAAAAAATAAAACCTATAACCTTTTTCTTATTGCAAGTTCATTGCAAAAAAATAAGTTATGGAATTTCATGCGTTTTCTAAGCACAGTTTGTCTGCTAATCATAAGTTGTTTGACCATATCCGTGGTCTCTCCAGAAGTTCATTCATCTCTTTTCCACGGAGATCAGCAATGCTCTCATGGAAAGACAGGATTGCCTTGTTCTTCTGAAGGTAGTGAATCTTCAGAAAATACAAATGGTCTATGCGCAGTCGTGCTGTATGGGGAATCTTCTGAGCCTACATTCTTTCAACTTTCTTATTCAAGTTCTTTACTTTTGGATTTGGGAATTTCAAGAATGGAAGTGTTTAAGGAATTCCGAGCTGATTCAACAGGAATTAAATGGGCCCGAGGTCCTCCCGAGCAGGTTTAACCTACTTTACAAAAATTTCTGACTCTCTCAGGAGAGTTTTATGTTTCCCTGCTATTTAGTTCATTACGGAATTATTAAGATGTCTAAAAATAATTCCTCACCATTAAAAAACGATTATGAAAATTTTATCTGTCCCTATTTTATTAGCCTCTTCCTTTGCCTTTGCACAGGAAAACTCAAATAAAGATGCCGTCAGGGTGTTAGATGCCCTTACTGTAGAATCCTCGCCTCTTGGAACTAAGACAACGGATGTCACTCAGGCTTGGAGTGTTCTCTCCGGTGATGAGCTGCAAAGATCTAAAGGTCTTACTATTGCAGAGACGTTGTCTAATGTTCCTGGCGTAAGTCAGACTCAATTCGGCCCCACCGCAAACCGGCCGATTATACGCGGAATGGACAAATTTCGGGTAAGGGTCTTGCAGAATGGAACTGATTCCTTCGATGTTTCCGCACAATCCGAAGACCATGCGGTTCCCATCGACCCTTTAATGGTCGATCGGATTGAAATCCTTCGTGGATCATCCGCGCTGTTACATGGAGGAAGTGCCATCGGGGGTGTTGTTAATGTAATCGATCGAAGTATTCCTACCAGTCCATATGATTCTCCGGGTGCATCACTTCGTTCCAGTTATAACAGCGTCAACGACGGTTGGAATTACGGAGCGATGGCATTTGGAGGTTCTGATAAACTCAGTTTTCAAATCAATGGGTTTAAGCGTGATTACAATGATTACGACGCTCCTACCTTCTACACCGAGGACCATCATGATGGATCTGTTGAAGGTCCATTTAATAAAGTTAAAAATAGTCACGGCGTTAGCTCTTCGGTTGGGTTGGGAGGTTCTTACTTATTGGACTCAGGCTTTGCAGGATTTAGCTTTTCTAAATATCAAAATGATTACGGCGTTCCAGGAGAACATGCTGAAAGTGATACTCTGATTGAAATGGAAAGCGATCGTTTCGAGTTTCGCACTGAAATTGAGATTAATGATTCTGATTGGTTAACCGGCGTAGAATTAAACATTGGTTATGGAGACTACAAGCATAGCGAAAGCGGTTTTGAAGAGGAAAACGGTACAAGAGATTGGCATACTCACTCGACTTATCTACGCGAAGGCTTTGAAGGCAGAATTGCCTTTAATCATGAAATCGGGGATTTACGCGGAGTTTTTGGCCTTCATGGGATCTTTGATGAATTTAAAATCCAAGGAGAAGAAAGTATCCTTGGTGGTCTTTCAAAACCAACTGCCAACAACCCGCCAATAAGTTCCGAGGATTCGAGCAAGATCGCACTTTTCTTGATTGAAGAATACGACTTGAATGAAGATACGACTCTGAACGCGGGGATTCGTTGGGAAAATATTGAACGCGATTATGAAAGTACTATTTCTGATCGGGAGGACACCACTTTCAGTGCAAGCGGAGGCGTTTCCCACGATCTCAGCGAGATTTGGAATATAAGTGGAAACCTAAGCTACTCTGAACGGACTCCGGACACCGCCGAATTGTACTCGGACGGGGCACACCATGCTACGGAAAGTTTTGAAATTGGAAATCCTAATCTAGACACTGAATCTGCGGTGGGAGTAGAAGTAATTATTCGCAAAACTGTGGGTAAAGTAACAGGTCAATTTTCCGCTTTCCATACAAAATACAATGATTATGTTTTTCTTGAAGATGCTGAACAAGTTCGCGACGGAGAAGGCAATTTAGGAGATCAACCGGGCCCTAACGGAACTTTAGGTGATGAAGATGATACATTCGCTTCAGGTGCAGAGGGGCTTCCCGTAAAAAATTACGAGGCGGTAAAAGCGGAGTTTCAAGGCATAGAGGTCGAAGTTGATTGGCTGGCTATGGAAAGTCCTAGTTGGAATCTCATGTTATCCGCTTATGGCGACATGGTCCGAGGAAAGAACAAAACGGAAAGTACTAATTTAGCGAGGATTCCAGCAGCGAGACTTGGGATTGGATTTGAAGTCCAACAAGAAAAATTAGATTTTGGAATGAAGCTTACTCGGTCATTGAAACAGGACAGAGTTGCTGCACATGGAGATCATAGTGAGGAACCAACTGCAGCATACACTGTGGTTAATGCATTCGCATCTTATGATGTTGATTTTGGAGACTCCGTTGGAGAGTTTTTTATTAAAGGGAATAATTTGACCGATGAACATGCTTACAACCACTCTTCTGTTCTTAAGCAGTATGCACCTCTTCCAGGTCGTAGCGTAGAGCTTGGTCTAAAGTTTGATTTCTAAAGAACTAGTTCTTTATCCATTCTTTCCAGGAACCCTCGATCACTTCTCGATCGGGGGTTCCGTCGTATGTGATGCAGCGGAATTTTGAAATATAGGGCTTGCCTGACTCGATGGTGAAGGGCTCCTCGACCATGGGCGCGTATACAAAGTAGGGCATTGTTGGATGTAAGCGTACCCATTGAGGGAAACGGAAATTGTCCGGGTGGTTCATGACCACTACCCCGCAAATTTCTCCATCTATCGGCCCATACATGGCGACCCAACGAGGGCGTGAGTGATTTCCATTCTCCCGTTTTTTTTCTTCCGAGGTGATCATTTTGCCGAGAGGTTTACCGTCCTCGCCTTTTCTCATCCACTGGTCATTACCGCGAATGGCCATTCCTCCATAATGATACTTTTCGATCACAAGGGGATCATCCGAGGCACAGGACTGGGTGGAAATAAGATCAAATTGATAATAATCGTTTTGTTTGGTCGGAATTTCGATGCGCCAGGTTTCGGTAAGAATAGCTTCATTTGAATCCTTGCCAGTCGTGAAAATCTGCTCAGATTCGAAAATGATTTTGCCTGATTTGTCTGTCTTCCATTCAGATCCTTGGTGTCGAATATCACCGAGTTGCTTTTTCTGGTTCCAAAATTCCGTCGGCTTGCCTCGAAAACTTGATTTGGTCCATGCAAAGAACAATCCGTGTTGATGGGGGTGGTCAGGTGCATAGTCTCCGGTGATGATTTTTCCCGATGGAGAATAAAGAGGATGGATATATCCCGTGCGAGAGTAATGGGGTGCATGGAGTTTGGCTTCCTTTGAGGGTTTTTTAAGGTATTTGAAAATCGGTCTTCCACTCGAGTCGCGAACCGTGACTGAACCCGCTGTTTCACGAACCGTAGGATTTACATCTTTTGAACCTGAAAAGAGGCTCGATAGAAAGAGAAAAAAAGAGATGATAAGTAATTTCATTCGAATAAGTATGGATCAAAGCAAATCTTTGAATTAAATTGATTGCATGAGCAAGCGAATCGTTTTTTTTGGCACGGTAATATTTTTGGTTCTTGGAGTGCTGGGGTGGTTGGTTTGGCCAAGTGATGAGGAGCAGATCCAGGCTTTATTCGATGAGCTCTGTGAAGTTGCTTCAAAGACAGAAGATGCATCCACTCTTTCAGACGCTATGGTGGTGAAAGACTTTAAGGAATTGTTCGCACCCAAGGTGGTCATTTCCATCCGGAGTAAGGCGAGAATTGCGGGGGAGCACACCAATCAGGGACTGGCTCAATTATACGGCCGTTTACGCGTGGCATCGCGTCGGATGGAGCTGCGCTGTGCAGAATTGCAAAAGATTTACATCACGGATAATCATGCGGTGTGTTCCGTAAAGTTTTTTGCCAGTTGGACGGGCAAAGGCGGGAATGTGGTTCGGGAGAATGCACATTCTAGGGTGGAGCTGAGCAAGGTCGATGGGGACTGGAAAGTCAGACAAATCGATTATCTAAAAAAGTGAAGTCCGCCCGTGGCTAAAGGTTTTTCAGTTCCTGATCGGTCCACGGTTTATTCCGGTCGGTGTGTTTCCTTCGAATAGTTGAGACTGTTTCTTTCTCCACACAGTTTCCTTCTTTTCCCCAGGCATAGCGAATGTAGGTAAGCAGTTCCGCGAGCCGATCCTCCCGTTCAATTCCAAATGCTTTGGCGGGTGCCATATATCCGGCTGAATAATTCTTTCCCTCAATCGGCCCCATCATTCCATGGAAAAAGAGAGGTATTAATTTTTCCGGATCGCCATGTACCCGTTGGGAATCAACAAGCGACGGAGCCAAGTATTGATCTGTCCCCGGAACCTGAACACCCTTGCCGTCAGCACCGTGACAAGATGTGCAGTGCTGGAAATAAAGTGTTTCTCCATTCTGGATCATTTTTCGGTGAGTGGTATCGAAATCCTTGGCGAATTTCATCCCCCGATCCCAGCTGGAGAGTGCTTTATCCCAATTTAAGTGGACGGTGGCCCTCTTCTCCTGGGGAAGTTTTGCAAAGAGTTTTTTGGTTTTGGCTTCCTGAACAAAGGGAAGTTCTTTTTTGCCCCAGAGAGAAACAGTAGTGGCCAACATGACTCCTTGGTCGGAAAGGTGAGCGGCGGCAAGAATTTGGATCATTTCCTCGGCTCTGGGCTCATCGGATGTGCCAAGAGTGAAAACCAGTTGCTCAGCCACCCGAGAGTCGTGTTCTTTTTCTAAGGGAAGAAGCAGGTCGAGTTCTTTTGGTAATCCCGGTTCGATGATTTGCACCATCGCCCGACGGAGAATCGGAGAACGATCGGCAAGGGCTTCCTTTTTAATTTCCGGTGACAAGGCTTTCATTCCATCTAGAGTCCACAGGGCATGCATCCGGGGGAGGGGGGACTGGGTAAAACGGAACAGTCCTTCCAATAATGGTATCACCTTTTCCCGGTCTTCTCGTAAAAGAATTAGTTTTTGTGCAGTATCTCGCCACCAGCCGATCGGGTTTTGCAAATGACGCACCAATTCCTCCGTCGATTCCTCTAGCATTTGGGGCTTTTCGATGAAGGGTTGGTGGTCCTTGTGTCGAATGCGCCAAATTCGGCCCATTTGAATTTGCTTGTTTACACCCGTCTTTCTTGCGAATTCCCGGTTTCCCTCATTGTACCATGGAGCATCCTGAATGATTCCACGGTACATGTCAGTGACATAAAGACATCCATCCGGCCCCATCGCAGTATTAATAAAGCGGGAATTGAAATCGGAGGACCGTAGGAATTCCATTCCTTCGGGTTCGGCTTTACGAAGCATGAGTTTTCCATCCGGATACTCCACATAAGCCCGCCTAACCACATGAATGGTGGGATCACAGAAAAAGTAGGCTCCTCGTGAATCATAAGGGAATTTATTTCCCCGATAAATCGATTGGCCACAGGCGGAAGTAAATCCACGAACCGCATCCACCTGACCTCCACGGTCGCCAGTTAGGCAGATACTCGTAGCTTTAGTAAAAGCAGGTTCGTAGGACTTGCCAAGGGATACCGGATCTCCCGCCGGTAAATTCTTGGCAAGTCGGTGAACGGTTTTCCAATACTTTGGATGAAATTGTGCAGCCTTAAGAGGGCTGGTATTATCGATCCAAAAAAGTTTACCATAGTCGTCGTGGGTCAGACCCCATTGTGTCCAGTGACCGGGTTGCTTCTCAGCACGCCAAGTCCCGTCGGTAAACTTATACCGTTCCATGTTGTAGGTGATATAGATCTGATTATCAACATTCCAGAGCATCCCGGAATCCTGATGTTCAACGGAAGTCTTGGGACCGTTTCGGCTGTAGGGACCTTTATCATAAAGCATCTTACTTTCATCCGCTACGCCATCTCCGTCGGTATCTCGGTAGGCGATTACATCCATGGTGTCAGTCTCCCGAACTGCTATCCAATCATCGAGGGGAAGGATCATTCGGGGAAGGTTTAGGTTGTCGATGAAGATGGTGGACTTGTCCATCCTTCCGTCTCCGTCCAGGTCGACCAATCTTTTAATTCTTCCATTGCGCAGGGTTTTAGTTCCGGTTCCATTTTCGTCCTGCATATAACTACGCATTTCGGCCACATACATGGCACCATTTCCGTCCCACACTGTAAGCACGGGTTCCTGAACCTGTGGTTCCGCTGCAACGAGTTCTGCCACATAACCGGGAGCAAGTTCGAATGTTTCCAGTTCCTCTTCTGGAGTGAGGATCGCATAGGGGTTCTGTTTTTTCTTAAGTTGACCTGTTGATTCAGGCACAGGTGGCTCCTCGGATGAATTCCAGGAAATCAGATGGGGTTCAAGAACGGAAATTTGATCAGCACTTGGGAATTCTTTGGGAATTGGAAGGGAAACATTCCCAGTAGCGGCATATTCCACGGAGCGTGAAAAAATGGTTTGAAAACCCACGCAGTGCAACCCATCCCAGTCCGTCTGCCCATTCCAAAAATGCCCCATGGTGGTGATTATCACTCGTCCCTTGCCGTATTTGACTTCATAGGTGATTGGTTCGTGTTCGCCCGTTCCCCGCTGCTTTGGATCGGAGTAGGCGGATGAGAGGATCGTCAGGTTTTTGGCGGGGCCACGCATATTGTGATAAAGCTCATCTTTTCCGTGCATCCAGGTGGTGGGGATGTCATTCATAATCGGATGGTCAGACTGACGGACGGTTACCTGAAAGGGATGCCTAGACCCATGACCGGAAGAACAATCGACACAGGCAATATACGCTTTGTTCTTCAACGCTTCCCATTTAATACAGTCTCCAAATTTTGCGGGTCTCCACCCCAATCCGATCATTTCGTTGTAAGCATCCCAGTTTCGAAAAGCATTATTCGCGGCATGAACCAAGACCAATCCACCGCCTTCTCTTACGAATTTTACAGCCGCTTCCTTGGTCTTTTGTGTCCATTCACGCCCGTTATAGTTGAGTACGATAGCCTGATGCTCTCCCTGAAAAGGATTCCATTTTTCCCATTCAGCCCCTTCCGATACTATATTTTTATTTTCCGCTTCCTGCTGAACTTTGCGAAAGGTTTTGTAAGCTTCCTTGATGTAATGCTGAGCATCGGACTTGGGTGCACGAATTCCTTTAATTGATTTGGTCTGAGGTGCGGTATCGATCTCAACGGTGAATCTACCCGTTGCTCGGAGAGTGGCTTCGATCGAATCGGTTGTGCTTACCCAATCGTGGTTATTCTGTCCGTCGACAATAAGTACCGGAATCAACTTTTCTTGAGCCACGCAAAATTTACATACAAGGAAAAGTGCTAACCAGTATTTTAAATTCAATTTAATCGAAGTCATTTATAATAGTATAATGTTTAAAACAAAATAAACCTTAGCAGAAAGACCAAACCTATAATTAATCTTATTGGTTTATTTATTTGATAATAAGTTTCCCCTGCATTACCTGCCAGTGACCCGGAAAAGTACACAGAAACGGATAGGTTCCTAGTTTGCGGGGTGCACGGAAGTAGATGACATAGGAATTTCCGCTTTGCAGAATTGGTGACATGGCAATGACACCTTTATCGTTCGGAACATAATGCTGAGCTACTCCTTTAGGCGATGAGGCAAGCTTCATCGATGCATCCATAATTGCGGTTAGTCGGTCGGGTTGCACAATGGCAACATTATGGGGCATGCTCGGATCGAGATTACGAAAAGTCAGGGCGACTTTGTACCCAGGCTTTACCCGTAATTCCTTTTGAGCATACTGTAAGCCGGCGATGGCATCCAATTCGATCCGTTCGATTGCAGCCAAGACCTGTTCGTCTCCGACGATCTTGGACTGGGCTTCCTGGGCAAGGAGTCTCGGGTCGACCGGACTTTTATCGGGATGGGGGAAATCATTCCATGTTTCTTTGGAAATATTTTGATAACCCGGGAAATCGGTAAACTCCTTGCCTTGATGAAAAATGGAGTAATAAAGGTCGGGATTGAAAGTTCGTCCGTCCCGGGTCTTCAATTCGAGATAGAGATGAAACTGCATCACCGGATGAAGCTGGGAGATTTCAACAAAGATAGACTTGCCGTCTTCCAATAAGTGCAGGGAATCAATCTCGACCGGGTCGTGTCCTGTGATTCCGGGTTGGCGGACTGAATATTCTGGTGATCCGTAGGCGTCGCTGTGTAAGTAATTCCATTGAGATGCAAAGACCTTTTCCACATCCAGGGATTGAGGGTCGATGAATTCATTGAAGCGGATGATCAATCCATTTTTGCGGGTTTCCACCGACTCGGGAAGAGTCATCTCACCTCCCGTCCAGCGAATTCGCTGAAGGCTACCATTTTCCTGTGCATAACTTTGCCAACCATCCGTGCCCACGATGTATAAGTGTCCGTCCTTGGGACTGAAAGATCCACGATGAGCACCGGAAAGAAACTCTCCGGGTAGAGGCACCACCCCTCCCTGCACTTTACCATCCTCCATAACTTCGCGAAGAACCATATAGTGCTCACAATACCCAAAGGAGGTACCGACCATTCTACCGGCTAGGGGACCAAATCTTTTACCCTTAGGCACAAAGATGATATCACCGGATGAATTATCGATTCCTCGGGGCAAGAAACAGAGAGGCATCTGATAGCCGTGCTTCCCAAATTCAGACTTTGGACCAAAGAAGCCATGGTAGCTTCCATTCCCCACTTCGAAGATGCCGGATGCGGGTTGCCAGGAACCCTCCTGGGGCATGGCAAAGACGATTGATCCGTCGGGGGAAACCCCTGTGCCATTGCATCCACGGAGACCGGTGGCAATGGCTTCGGGCTTGGAACCGGGTGTAAAGCGGGTCATGCCAAACTGGGATGAGCGTGTGAACCAATAGAACCGACCCTGGTCATCCTGATGCAGGGTGAGGGCGAAACTGTTTCCCCGGGCGGTCGGGAATTCGTTGGTCAGGCATTCATAGAAATCGGCTTCTCCATTATCATCTAGGTCATGTAAACGGGTTAATTGATCTCTCCCGATTACATGGATTTGATCATCGCTAACCACCAGACCGAGAGGTTGATTTAAGCCACTTGCGAATCTTTTCCACACTAACTTCTCGAGGGTGTCATCGACCCCACTGACAATCCATACATCCCCCATGATCGTGCATACGGCAATCCGACCGTCAGAGAAATTACCCACACCTCCGATTCTCATTGGTGTCTTAAAGGGATTTGAATCGCGATAGGGAACGGTGAGGGTATCAATCACATAAGGCGAAGGGGGGAGGGCTTTCCCAAGTTTGCCTTTAGTGATGACGTCTTTGTCAGCCCATTGGGCTTTTGCTGGTTTAATGGCAAATGCTTTGGAGATGATCGAAGATTCCAGGAAAGCTTTATTACCGTAGAAGTTGACGCCTTTAGGAAGCTTTCCATGGATTTTCCTATGGTAGGTGAATTTCTCCTTTCCATCGACCCAGTCATAAACTTTTGCTTTTCCAATCTCGTAATGAAAAACCACTTGATCATTTATTCGATAAAATCCGAAGTAGGTGGACTTGGTTCCATCAGGGATACTCCATTTGCCGGCAGTAAATCCCTGCACTTTTTTACCCTTGACCTTAACGCCTGATGTAATGCCATAGCGGCGACTTTTCCACTCCGGTAATCCGCCTTCCCATGCATCCACAAAGCAAAGTTTTTCGGGATCAAAAAGAGCGGCGTACTTACCATTCTGAATCGACACTCCCTTGTTGGCCCAGCCCTCAGCATGATTGGTCGCCTGCATAAGGACTCCTCCGAAATCCATTTCATTGAGTCTGGTGTCCGTATTGTTGGATTCGGGGTTCTGTCCCCAGTGACCCCATCCTCCACCATCCAATCCGGGAAAGGGCTTTAGGGTTCTTGAATAATTTCTGTCATTCTGTGCAATAAAGCTTTGTGCCTGTGTTCGATAAAAATGACGCAAACGGTTATGAGGAAAGGGTAGGGTTTCATTCGTTGGTTTCGAAGGGTAGATTTTTTTTAGCAGGGAATCGAGCCCCACAAGATTGGCTTGCAGGGATTTTTCAGCATCCAATTCGTTTTGATGATCAAGAATGCCGACGGGGCCGTTATATTCACTCTCCAAGACAACCTTGAGCATTTTCTGCTCATGTTCCCCTTTGCTGAGTTCAAGAATCTTGGGTCGAGCTCCTGTATTCATGCCATTGAGATTCAGGCAGTGTAGGTAGGGTAGCATTAGGTCGAGGTCTTGTTTCCATTCTTCGATTCGACCGTGTCCGTGATGCCAATTATATACGATCCCCACATGGTCATGACCTTCAGCACGGAGTGCCTTGCATACCGCTACCAGGTTTTCCGGTTCACCACCCCAACCGCCATGGTTGTACAAACCCAACTTGCATCTGATCTCAGTGGTACGCTTGGCCAGCGGAATCATGGCCTCCTTGGCAGACCTTATCTTTTCTTCCTGGGTACCTGACTTGGGAGAGACTAAAGTTTTCCAAATTTGGGGATGGATCTTGTGCTTTTGGAAGAGCTCGAAGGCTTTTTCGTGTCCGCCCCAGAAGGCAAAGAATTCGATCCCGTGCTTCTTGTACTGGAGGATTTCCTTTTCGAATTCAGGAACGTGTTGAGACCGCCAGTCGTAAGCGGATCGTTTCAGCCCGAGCCGAACCAGCATCTTGGCCCGTTCTTCCGGAGAACGCTTGCTTGCGTCGAAAGGAACGATGCACCAGGGGACGAGGTTTTCCCGATTGAAATTTCCTCTCTCTTTTCCCAGAAGACTGGAGAATGCAAGAGCAAGACACAGAACAAGGCGGATCATTTACTTTCTTTTCTGTAATTTATGGCTTTTTCTGAGTTTCATTTTCCAAAGGATTTGCCTGCCATAGTTTGGCGCATTCAAGGGCATAATCTGTCAGCATTCCGTCGATGCCGAGTTCACGGACGCGGAGCCAGTTTTTCTTCTCTCTGCGATGCTCCCCCGTACCGGCGTAATTGAAGAGAATTGCCTTACGATGTTTTCGAAGCAAGGACACATCCGCCTCGTTGGGAACGGACGTAAGTAGATAGACGTCGGTCGCGCCATCGGCTAAACGAGATTCGATCTCCTTGCACCGTACGTTTCGACCAATCCTTATTCGTGGATCAAGCGCCTTGAGGCGCTCGCTGCATTCGGCACTCTGATCGAATGCAAAGGACTCCTTGAATAGCTTGAATTCTTCCAAAAGCCGAACCAGTTCCCTTTCGCCCTCCCGGGTGATCCCTTTTACGTTCAGAGCCAGCAGGGTGAGGCGGCGTTTGCGCTCCCGAACCAAAGCGAACGTTTCCTCGAGGCTCGGAACGCGTATCCCGGTAAACCGCGGGTCGAACCAGCTGCCGGCGTCGAACTTGCTCAACTCAGTGAAGGTGAATTTAGTCACAGGCTCGTCCGGGCCGTTCGTGGTTCGCCCAAGCGTCGCGTCGTGCAATACGACGAGTTTACCGTCTTGGGTCGTTCGGATGTCCAGTTCGAAGCCCATCCCGAGTTCCAGGCAAGTGGTAAAGGCCGGTAGGGTGTTTTCCGGTGCATGCTGAAGTAACCCTCGATGAGCAATCAGAATCGGGTCAGCTGCCTGCACAACATAGAGGGGCACTAGTAACTGCAGGGTGGCGATAAGGGTAAACATGTGCTTCATCTTGGAAATCATTAATCAGGTCATGGAATAGGGAAGCGTGAACTGGTTATGGACCCTAGTAAGCCATTCGTCCTTAAATGGGGAATAGGTTTTGACCTCGATTTCGTTATTCTCCGGGGTGAAACGCATCAGGCGGAGAAAGCCGTCGCCTCCGTTAGGGCGGCTTTGGTAGTCTGCCAGGATTTGGTGCACCTCGTTGCCGTGGTCTCCTTTGCTGGTGAGCAGACCCGTTTCGGTGTAGCTGGTGTCGAACTTCCAGTTGTTGCGGGAGTCTCTACAAATATGGCCGCTCATGACGAGGAAAATATTCTTGTGTTTGCGCACAAACTTCTCCCACATACTGTCGCCATCATTGTCGTCGGGGAAATATAACTTTACGCCCTTGTCGCCTTCGCCCAACCGGGTGTCATCGTTGTCCATGTAAGCGTGCGTAATAACGATGACGCGATGGTCGGGATGCTTTTCGATGACGGTCGCGCCCCAGTCCAGAGCGACGTCGCGGGGAGCGAATTCTATATTCAGAACGAGGAATTTCAGCCCGCCTGGACCTTCGAAATATTGGTAGCTATTGTGGTTGCGGTTTTCGAAACATCCACCCCACCAGCTTTCTTTCTCATATTTGGATGGAGGAAAGAATCGATCGATGCGACAGGTATCGCGAACCATCTTTCCGCGCTTGCCATTGACCCATGTCCAGTTGAAGTCGTGGTTACCGACGTTGAGGCCGTAGGGGAGATTCCCATCCAGCTCCTTATGGCTGACAACGGCTCGTTCCCACTCAACAACATCGTTGAACTGGACAATATCACCTTCGTGACAAACGAAGGGAATTCTATACTTTTGAGCGTTCTCCTTCAGCCAACGCGTTTGGCTGGTGTAGACATCAGGATACCTGTATGAATAGTTCTGGGTGTCCGGGAGTACTGCCAGTGTGAAATAGTCCGGTCCATCGTCCTTGGCATAAGTCCAGTTGGATGAAAGAGCAGTCGCACCTGCTGTTAAAAGTCCTTTTTGAATGAATTTTCTACGATTTGTCATAAGTTACTTTATTTTCCATTAGGTCTAGTCGGTATTTATCTCCTCTTTACGAACGAAAGCTTATCAAGCGGAAACATAATGTTTTTATTTTAGGCCCCGTTATATTTAAGTTCATTAGCTTATAATCAGGTCGGAAATTCTCCGGTCCCAGCCCGAGCAAATGGTGCTGACTCTAGTCCGATTACTTCTTCCGCAAGGACATCGCGCCGGCGTGAACCAAAGGGTTCCGTCCTTCCAAACGGCAACGTCATTGGGCGAGTTGAAGCGATTGCCTTCGAACTTTTCGGTCAGGACCTTGGCCTTGCCGTCCTTACCGATGCGAATGATGTTGCGGGCCGCATGTTGACAAGAGATTATACGACCCTGCAAATCGAGAATGTTTCCATTGGCCTGCTCGCTTTTGCGGAATACGGACAAGCCGTCCTTTTTGCTCCACTGCATGAGCTTGCTGTTGGGGATGTCCGAGAAGACGACCTTGCTTTCCCCGGGCAGCCAAACGGGGCCTTCCGTGAATTTCATGCCTCCGGCCAGTTTTCGTACCTTGGCCCCGGGCTGGACGAGTGTAGCGGCTTGCAGAGAGAGTGCCACGACTGAGAGGGCCGTGACGAGTGACAGGATGATTTGTTTCATGATCATGGTAGGGTGGATTTTTGGTAAAAGAAGGGTTTCTGAAAAGGGAGGTTGGTTTGCGCTCCGCTTTTAGCGGGCTACCAAGTCGGACATTCTTTCATCCCATGCCAGCGTAGCCACTCTCTTGAGGTTCCCGTCTTTTGAAATTCGGTAAGCGGCGAGACTGGCTCCGGTGGTTGCGGATACGAGGAGAAATTTTCCGTCCGGGGAAAGGGTCAGTCCCCAGGGGACTTGGTCTGCCTCGGTGAGCCCAAGAAACTCGGCCTTGCCGTCTTCCAGAACCCGATAACGGGAGATGCGACTAAAATCCTGACGGTGCCCGCGTAGTCCGGCGTAGAGGAATTTGCCGTCGGGCGTGATAAGGAGATCGGAGGCACTCAGGCCGATCTTCGACATGCCGGGTGGTAAAATACTTATGTCCTGTTCAACTTTAAGCTGTCCGTTGGCTTCGCGACGGTAAGTGGAGAGCCCAATGCCTTGCTCGTTACTGAAGTAGACCATGGGAAGGGTGGGGTGGTAAGCCATGTGCCGGGGGCCCGATCCGAGGGGAGGCTTGGCTTCCTTCGGTTTGAGAGGAGTGATCTTTCCGGTGTTGTCATCGTAAGCATACTGCAGGATGGCAAGGTTTCCTTTCACATAGGGTATGTAGACATTCTTTCCATCCGGTGGGAGGAGCACGCAGTGAGCTTCCTTCTTTCCTTCATCGATTGTGGTGACGGCTTTCCCGGGGATGCCCTTTTCGTTGAGGGGATAGACATTGAGCCGTCCATTCCCATAGCTCACTCCCAGAATGTGCCTATTCCCCTTGTCCAGGCTCAGGTAGCAGGCACCGTCATTGAAGTTAATATTCTGATGCTTTTGGTATGATCCGTCCTTGTTTAAGAACACGACTGCTCCCGGTACTTTTTCGGGATCTCCACCCGTGGCGGTGACATAAAGAAGAGGCTTGCTGGGATGAGCGGTGATCACACGGCCGGAGAAGTCGAATTTTACCTTCTTCGCAACTTCGAGCTTCAGGCTTTCGCCTTTGGGCGTCGCCTTGACAATCCATAGAGTATTTTCCTTCGAACTCGGGGAGTAGACATGGAAGGGCTTGCCAAGAAGAGAAAGCTGAATGAGAGCAAGTACAGGTAGGATGCGTAGGGTATGTATCATTTTTTAAAGGATTATTTTCTTATGACTTGAACTCAACTGAAAAAATTGTGTGAAACTGAAAAAATTATCAGTATTTCGGAAAAATGTCTGGCGTCGGGAAACGGAGCTCGGGAGTATTATGGAAAAGGTATTCCTCCCGGGGAATTTGAGACTTGGGCCAGCTGTCCGGACGGATTTTTACAACCCTTCCGGGACGGATCGCTTCGATAATCTGGTCGGTCTTGAAACCAACTTCAATGCCACTGCTGCCCAAGGGAATTTTTCCTTCCTGCTTTGTGACTTGAACAATTTTTCCGTTGGATGCCATATGACCGGGGCCGTAGTGGCTAGCGGTGTGTTTCAAGGTATTTTCTGCACCATTGATCTGTCCACCGGATTCCTTTTTAAAATCGTCGTAGAGTGCCTGGTCCATCCCCCCAAAGAGGGTGAGGGTCGCCGTGGCCTGACCAAACTTTCCGTACTTTACCTCATTCACAAACGCAGGCATCCAGCGGGTACGGATAAAGTGATTGTTTTTCTGGGTCTGGAAATAAGCGGCGTGTTCAATCGATTGATCGTCCAGCCAGATATCCGAGATATGAAAACGGGTAAAGGCTCCGCTGAGTCCGTCCCCGGGAGCCGGTTTCCAGGTTATGCCCAGAAGGACGGATTGATCCTTGATTTCTTTCTTACCGCTTTCGGGCCATACTTTTTGAGAGATGAGATCGGACACGCGGATTGATTCACGACCCTGCCAAATACGGGTGGCGGAATCGAAGGTCATGGTTTGCGGTTCATTCTTGTCTCCGTCTCGTGTCTTGGGGACCCGCTTGGCGACAATGGTTCCTTCTTCGTTTTTGACCTCGACTTCCAGGATTTTCCACATCAGGCCATTGCGTCGGCAATGGCTGGGCTCATCCTCAAGAAGTAGAATATGATTTTCGGCGGGAAAAATCCCGGTTCCTCGGTAGTGCCCGGCATCTTTGTCCTTATTGTTGGGAGGGAGTACGGGAACGGAAGAGGTCTTGGGATCGGGCGGCAAAAATCCATGGGCATGCATGACGGTACCAAGTGGAATGTCACGAAGATCCGCCGATCCATCGTGGTAACGGACCATGCCGTAGGGAAGAAGAGCGAAAGGGTGGGGGTCGTTGCGGTAAAATTTCCCTGTTCCCTCCACGCGGATACTTCCGCGTCGGTTGGCATGGTCAATAAAGATGATTTCTCCGCGGTAGGAGTGGGCTTTTTCAATGGGTGGAAATTTCCCAGTTTCGGGTCGGAATGGTTCACTCTCCTCGACAACGGACGCAAGGACAGCCGATACGAATAGAAAAGCAGAGAGAAATAAAAGTAGGCATTTCCTGATCATAAGGTGACCACTTTGTTACTGTCGCCAAACTGTTCGGTTTCCACACCCATTTTTTGAGCCATAAGGAGGAGCAGGTTGCTCATGTGGGCATCGGAATTGAGCGGGCGGCTGCAGATTCGGTAATGATCTCCCGGTTTGTCGAGGGTGTAACCGTCGAAGTGACCCTGATTGAAATCGAGGTGAGTCCCGTGCTTTACTCCGATCTCGGATCCGCCGGCGAGGACGAGCGGGAGGTTGGCATTTCCATGGCTGTGTCCGTAGGACATGCCGCTGCCGAATAGAGACATAGTGGAGTTGATAAGTGATTTTCCTGATAAATCTTTGGTCTCCTGTAAACGGCTGAGGAAATAGCTGAACTGATCGACGGCAAAGGTGTCATAGTTAGTAAGTTTTTCCATGTAGCCCTCATCTCCTCCGTGATGGCTGAGTTGGTGGCGAGATTCGGTTATGCCAATTTCTGGTATGGCAAATGCGTCTCCTTCGCCCCCGAGGCTGAAGGTGGCCACGCGGGTTACATCCGTCTGGAAGGCAAGTACGATAAGATCATAAACCGTACGGAAATAATCTCCAGCCTGTGCCTTGTTTACTTTCCGGTTGGTACGCTTACGGTCGACATCGGAGATTTTCGGTAGGGGTGTATCCAGC
>JAOHKZ010000080.1 GCA_028101545.1 Opitutales bacterium
GAGAGAAGAAAGGAGCTAAATGAAGAAGAACAGAGAGAGATAGAGGAATACGAAAATAAAATTAAGAACAATCCTTCAGGCAATATTTGAATAATGCTAAAATTATGTGGCTTTTCTGCTAGGAAGAGTACGGGGGGGAATATCCCAAAACTTCTCGCAGGTACTAAAAATTATTTAATAGACCAAAGAGTTTACGGATATAGGTTTTAAATTTAATCGGATTTGACCAAAATCTGTGAAGTTGTTTTGGTAGTGATATGAAAGCTTTTTTTTATTCGTTTATTCTAATCGTAATGAATGAGTATGCATTTTCAGCAGGTGAGTGGTTCTATTACAAAGAATACCCTTGGGTATACGATAATGTAACTGAGGATTGGCTTTATCTAAGAGGTGAGCGCGATGGAAAGGTATATGCCTACAGAGCAAGTACAAAGAAATGGGAGGAATTTAATGACCAAGATAAAGATAAGTCTTGGGAAGAGAAGTACGAGGTGTGGGTACAAAACCCAGAACCTTATGGTGGTTTGGATGTGCTCAGTATGATTAAGGATGCGAAAGATAACGGAGCTTCGGAGCTAAGACTTTTAGACTACAACATTTCTGACTTAACACCATTGGCTGAGCTTTACAACTTGAGAGAACTTCGGTTGGGGGAAAACAACATTAAAGACTTAACTCCTCTTGCAAATCTTTCAAATTTGGAGGGGCTGGGCATTTCCGATAATAAGGTTACAGACCTTTCCCCGCTTTCGGGACTAACAAGTTTGGAACGGCTTCACATTGGCAATAATGAAATCGAAGATTTATCTCCTCTCTCAGGAATGAAGAATTTAACCGAACTTTGGGCTTACTTCAATAAGATCACGGATATCTTTCCAATTACTAGCCTAACAAATTTGAAAATTCTTAATCTTATGAGCAATAATATTCCCGCATCACAGAAAACGATGCTGGAAGGAGCTCTTACGAGCACCAACATTTCTTGGTAACTTAAACCTTCTCAGACCTAACGGGCATTTTACAAGTCCTCTGGTGATGCCAATGAATGTACACTTGCTGTGACTATGGCAAAGCTCAAGCATGAGAGTAAACCTAACGGTCTTGAGTGGTTATTAAACTAAGCAGATGCACACCATCAGTTGGGCGATACTAAGAAGGCGATTGAATGTTAAAAGGATGCCGAGGATCGCTTTAGCGAGGATGCAGAGTATCTTTTTCGCCTGGGCAAGTATCATGCAATTCTAGGCAATGTGGAGGAGGCGAAGAATTTGGTGAGGCGGATGTTTAAAACCAACGGATCACTCAAGGCAGACTTTCTATATGATCCAGCGTTTGATTCGGTTTGGGAGAGTTTTTGAGGGGGACTTAATATAATCTGAATTGACATCGCCATTAATTGACTAATTATTTGATCTATACTAATGAAGGTTTATATAGTTTCGCTTCTACTTACTTACCTATTTTTAATCTCTTGTGGCACTCACTCTCCCCAATACGATCCATACAGCTCAATCGATAGAAGGCTCGGCGAAAATATCTTTAGTGTAAAATACGATGGTAAGACAACAAATCTACAAAATGCTATTGATTTTTGTCTATTAAGATGTTGTGAAGTTGCTTTAGAAAGAGGGTACAATTATTTCAGAGTTACCAACTCAGAAAAAGGAATCTATAGCCACTTGATGAAACATTCAGACTTGCATGGTTATATTGGTGGTTCGCCTGTTATCATACCCGGTGGTTATAGTCGCTCTGCACCTAAAGCTGTTGCAGAAAATGTAATATTTTGTACTAACAGATTACCCTCTAATCGGGGGGGATTTATCGATGCTCAACAACAAGCAAAAACTTTAAAATCTAAATATGAAAAACTATAATATTGTTCTTTTAAAGTTTTGTATTACACCACTTTTATTTTGCTCAACTTTTATTGTTTTATGCTCATGTGCAAGCATTAGTATTGAACCAAAAGTATATATGGTTGACAATTTTTTTAAGAAATTAGAAGCAGGAGAAATATACATTCGTATGCCTATGGACGAGTTTATGAGAGTTGTTAATTTTAGGGTTGATAGGCCTGTGAGCACTTCTGGAGTAATCGAAACAGGTCAAATTCTTAAAGGTAAAAAGATGATGTCCCCGAGCAGTTCTCTCATTCATATAACTTTAGATCGCCAAACGATCCTCCTAGGAAAGATTATATCCACTGGTGATAATTCACGGATTATCAATGTACATGTTACATTTTTCGACCTTGATGGAGATTGGTTACTGGGCAGTGCCACATATGGAGGAATGGAGGATAGTTATGTAAATGACACTAAAAGAATCTTCGATAAAAAATACCCTATTGAATTAGAGCATCTTTCTATGACCTTTGAGAAATTTTTGGTTTCTACTAGAGGTAGTCAAAAGCAAAAACTACTTTTTAACAAACTCTCAAATGGGCAGATCAATGGTCAACAATTTCTTATGGAACATGCGAAATTGACAGGTCAAAATATGCAGGGAGGCACTCGGGTAATCGCAGCACCATCAAATCCACCTTCATCAGCCAAACCTTCTTACAACGCGAGAACTAGTAGGCTAAGTTACGAGGAGGCCAAAAAACAATTAATTAAGAGGTTGATGGACAAAGAAATTACTCGAAAAGAATGCGTAAAACTCATGGGAGAACTTAAAGTTCAATACGGGAAATAATCCTTTCACCACTCCGGCCTAGCACCCTCCCCATCATAATCTTTCGCCAACCCCTTCGCCTTCAGCATATCGGCAAGCGATAAAGATTGATGCCAAGTACAAGTTGGAGTTTGTGGAGGATCCAGCGTTTGATTCGGTTTGGGATAGTTTTTGAGTGGGAAGACTTATCCAAGATAACCGTTTAAACTATTGTAGGATTGGCTTGATGAGGAAGTTATGGATTTTGAAAGAGATAAGGGTTATTTAGAACTGCCTGGGTTTTCCGATTGGCTCTCCGTTCTTGAACTTCACTTCTAACTCTTTCTTCCCATTCTTGTGATACCTCACGATAACCCCAGTCCCGTCTTTTACATTTGATTTAGGACACTTTTCACCATTTGGAGTCCATACTACTTCTACGGATATTAGCTTTCCCTCTTTATAGTTTCCCTTTGATCTCTTCTGTCCGCTCTCGTACCAAAGAGTCGAAGTTCCATTCAGAGTTCCGTTTTCCCAGTTTCTCTTCTGCTCTAATTCTCCATTCTCGTACCACCAAGTCGAAAGCCCATCTTTCTCTCCA
>JAOHKZ010000081.1 GCA_028101545.1 Opitutales bacterium
CTATACATATACCATCCCAAAAATCAGTATTTAATTTATATAATTCCAACATTCTCTGATTGCAGGCATGAACATCTTCCAATTCATAATACCCTCGGGCGATCCCCGACTGATTCGTGTGCATAAACATTAGGTAACCAGCATTTTTAATTTTTTGTAGGGCCTCGGAAATTCCCTTAATAATTTTTATATCAGCTGGGTCTTTTAAATAATGGACATCTTGAATAAGCGTACCATCTCGGTCCAAAAAAATTGCTCGAGTCATGAAAAGAATTACAAAACTGAAAGGATTTCTTCCGTAGTTACAGAAGCCGTTCCCACCTTACCTACTACTATACCAGCTGCCAAGTTAGCTAGCCTGGCAGATTGTTCAAAAGTTCCATTGGAAACCAATGCCATGGATAGAACAGCGATTACGGTATCCCCGGCACCAGAAACATCAAATACTTCCCGGGCAGCAGTTGGAATGGTCTCTTTTATATCACCATCTTCAGCTAAAAGCATTCCGTCCGAACCTAAAGTTATCGCTAATTTACTCGGTGAAAATTTATTAAAGATTTCTTCCACTACCTCGTTTTTCGGAAAATCGTTCGTGGTTAAACGGGATTTCCCAGCCAGCTCAAGTGCTTCCAACCGATTTGGTGTTAGTAGATCTGGATTTTTATAATTAAGTAACCTACTTGGTTTAGGATCAATGGAAACAAAAGGTGCATTTTCCCGAATGATTCGAAGTAAATCATCACTCACAAAACCTTTTCCATAATCTGACACAATAACTAAATCTGAAGAAATTGCTTTTGAGATCAAAATCTCCTTCAAAAGAACAAGATCAGGAGTGTAATAACTTGGAGCATTTTCTCGGTCAACTCGACAAATTTGTTGGTTAGATGAAGTGACTCTCGTTTTACTAATGGTAGGAGCACTGGAAAACAAAAATGATTCATCAACCTGAACTCCCTTATCAACAAGCAAGGCTCTAAGTTGCTCCCCTTGACTATCCCTACCAAACCAGCCACAAACTTCAACACTGGCTCCAAGTGCAGCCGCATTTAAAGCTACATTTGCCGCTCCACCCGCAACAATCTTTTCTTCTTCGACAGTCAATACCGGAACTGGTGCTTCAGGAGAAATTCGATGAACACCTCCATTTACATATCGATCCAGCATAACATCTCCGATTACTAGAACACGAAGGCGCTTGATTTGATTAAGAAGTTCTTTCATGAATTATGATAATGAAACAAACTAAGGTAATTCACAATTTTCAATTTACGCTTCTATTTTTTTCTTCATGCAAAAATGGGAAATCAGAAGAGCAAAATAACGAAAGTGAAAAACAATATTTCTCTTTTCATATTGGTGGGGCAAAAATTAAAGCGGAGCTCGCGATATTACCAGAGGAAAGACAAAGGGGGCTAATGTTTAGAAAAAAAATGGAACAAGGAACCGGAATGCTATTTGTTTTTGAATATGGAACACCTCAAAAGTTTTGGATGAAAAACACTAGAATTCCTTTAGATATTGCATACTTTTCCCCCAAAGGAAAATTAATGGAAATCCATGCAGCCAAGCCGTTTGATTTAAACGGGGTACCTTCCCGTTCTAAAAACATACAGTTTGTCCTTGAATTGAATTTGCATGATTTTCGTAATCAAAAAATTAAAATTGGCGATCGGTTAGATTTAGAAGAGATAAGAAATGCAATTAAACTACGCGGATTAGATCCCCAAAACTACCAACTCTAACTTTAAAAATCAGGTCCTGTACCCGTTAGGATTTTTCTTTTGCCAATTCCATGCATCGGTAAGCATTTCATCTAATGAATGCTTAGCTCTCCAACCCAATATTTTTTTTGCATAAGATGGATCTGCCCATGCTTCTGTGATATCGCCCGATCGACGACCCACTATTTCATAGGGAATATTTATACCCGTTACCTTTTCGAAAGTTTTAATAACTTCTAAAACAGAAGATCCTTTTCCTGTTCCTAAGTTACAAGTCAAAATACCTTTACAATCTGGCAGTGCCTCCAAGGCTCTAAGGTGTGCCTCAGCCAAGTCAGTAACATGTAAATAGTCTCGGATAGCAGTACCGTCACGAGTGGGGTAATCAGAACCAAAAACCTGAAGTTTTTGTAATTTGCCAGTCGCAACTTGGCAGACAAAAGGAACCAAGTTATCCGGTATGCCATTTGGATCCTCACCAATTTGTCCACTCTTATCTGCACCCACTGGGTTGAAATAACGAAGTAGTGCTGGTCTGAGTTTCGAATTGGCCGCTGAAGCATCCTTAATAATTTCCTCCATCATGGATTTGGTTCTTCCGTACGGGCTAGAAACCTCCCCAATAGGATGATTTTCATCAATAGGGACTTGCTTGGGCTCTCCATAAACTGTGCACGATGAGCTAAAAACCAAATTATTAATACCCGCCCGCTCCATTTCCTGAAGAAGAGTCACCGATCCGCCCACATTATTTTCATAATACTTTAACGGTTGCTCAGTTGACTCACCAACCGCTTTCAGTGCAGCAAAATGAATTACGGCAGAAAGATCAGAATGAGAGTCAAAAGCTACCCTCATTGCAGATGAGTTCAAAATGTCACCCTCTACTAAAATGGGTGCCTTACCAGCCAGTTTTGCAACCCGCTCTAAGGATTTTGGACTCGAATTTGAAAAGTTATCTACTACCACCACCTCATGGCCTGCTTTAAGTAAAGCCAAAGTAGTATGACTTCCAATATAGCCGGCTCCCCCTGTAACAAGAATTTTCATTATCTACTGCCTTTGGTAAGAGATCGTAAGGTGGATAACATAATCTCCAAATCTAAAAAGAACGAGGCATTTTTAACATAATATAAATCATATGCTAATTTCTCCTCCGAACTTTCCATGTCCGATGCATATTTATATCGGATTTGAGCCCAACCAGTAAGGCCTGGTTTTAAAAGATAGCGACATTTCCAATAGGGAAGACGTTCATTAATCTCATTTTCGAGTTCCGGTCTTTCTGGCCGGGGCCCTACTATTGACATTTCTCCCTTGATGACATTCCAAAATTGAGGGATTTCATCAATCCGCCACTTTCGTAAAAACCTTCCGACCATTGTCACTCTTGAATCTTTTTCTTTTGCCCACTCCGCACCATTTTTTTCAGCATTCTGAAGCATTGTGCGTAGTTTGTGTAAAACATAGGTTTGTCCAAGGAAACCCGTTCGTTTTTGATGAAAAAAAAGAGGAAACCCCGACTCAAGAG
>JAOHKZ010000082.1 GCA_028101545.1 Opitutales bacterium
ACGGTTGGGTAATGGTGCTTTGGTACCCACCTTGTCAAATTCTCCTTTGGGTGGAACACCGTGATAGATCTTTCCCAAAGTCGAAGTATTGTAACCATTGAGACTGAATACCTTGGGAATTGTAACATGATTGGCATACTTCGGAACTTTTTTAAAAGAGGGTTGAAGAGAATAGATACCGGTGGTGGATGGTCTCAAACCAAGCAGGACGGACGTGCGTGAAGGATTACAGACGGGTGCCTGACAATGGGCATTGGTAAACAAGGTTCCCCTTGCTGCCAATTTATCCAGATTGGGCGTTTTGACCTGTGGATGACCACCCAGGCAACCGATCCAGTCATTGAGGTCGTCAATGGCAAGAAACAGAACATTGGGCTTGGACGAGGCTTTGGCCAATGAGCCAAGAAAAACTAATAGAGTAAAAATATATCGGAGTTTCATAAAATAAAATGGAACAGTTAGATATTAAGTAGGAACAATCGCTCCGTGCTCCCGTAAAAGGGAATGTATTTCGCCCAGGTGAACTTCTTTAGGAGTGGTCGAAGATTTTGCGGCAAGCACGGCGGTACAGGCAGCAGCCTGTCCCATTCCCATGCAGGACGCCTGAACACGTGCCGCAGAATTGGCAAGGCGATCACTGGACAGGCAACGGCCGGCAACCATCAGATTCGTCGATCCTTTCGGAATGAGGGCTCCTCGTGGAATCGTAGGGACCACTCCCCTCTTCAAATGTTTGGGAACCACTCCATCCTTAGTGTGCAAGTCGATGGGATAAAAGGAATAACATAGGGCATCATCAAATTTCCTGCCGTTTTGGTAGTCATTTACGGTGATGGTACTCTCCCCTTTGATCCTAAAAGTTTCACGGGTCGCGGTCTCGTTCATCATCCTGTCGATACTGGCATTCTCACCGCCGGGAATCGTTTTGAGGAATTTGAGCATGCGGAGAACCGATTTTCTGCCAGCCAGGTTGGTTTGAGTCTGTGTACCCGCATCAGTGGCATCGGCACCGAAGATATGATTTACATTCCCTTTCATACTGCGGATGGGTTGCATCGCTTTGCCACTCCAGGTATCTCCCTTTTGCAACCGGCCTTCCTTGACCGCCTGATCGTACATTTGCTGAATCTGCTTGGCGTTCTTACTGACCACATCTTTATCCAAGCCCTTGTAAACCACGACCTGGGTACCGGGCTGACGCTCATCTCCACGCATCCGCTCAAACCCAAGCATACCGACCACGGTGGCATTCCCACTGCAATCAATGATCTGCTTACAACGCAGTTGATAGTTTACCCCCTGTCCTCGTACTTCTACCAGCCAACCCTCGGGAGTCTGAGTGACCTTCTCCGGATATTGATAATAAGCAAGCGACACCCCCGCATCCAGGCACGCTTCCTCGGCCAGGAGGGAATACAACTGTCCATTAAGATCCACATGGTGCGGAACATGTGATCGGTGATTCCTGGTGAAATCCTGAAGTTTACGACCATCGACTTCCACAGACTTAGCAACCAATTCCCAACCAATCCCCGAAATGACCTGTTTGCCCCAGGCATGGAACAGACCAGGAAAGCATACCCCTCCGGTGGTGGTGGTTCCACCCAGCTGGGAATTTCTTTCGAGTAGCACAGTTTTGGCTCCCAGACGCCCGGCTTGTATCGCAGCCACATGCCCGGCGGATCCGCCCCCTACAACCAGCACATCAACATCGAGTATCGATGCATTATCATTAACTGTGGGAGGATTCTCGGCACTCGCCTTGCAGACAAGACCGGAAGATGCGAGTATCGCCGTCCCGGCGACCTTTGATTTAAAAAAACTTCGTCGATTCATAAGATTTTAATAGATGTAATAGTAAGAAACTTAAATGTGCACTAAATTCCTTACAAAATTTCTGCAAGTGGGGGGGGGCAATAATTATATAATTTTATTTCTCAGGGCCGTATCCCTTAGAACCATCAAAATAGACACCGTCCACACTGACGCCCTTTGGGGTGCGTGGATCACCATTCAGACCGAAATATACGATACGACAGTTATTACCTTTGCTGAGCTCGTGTCGTTTCTCACTGATTCGAACACTCATAGAGTGTTCCGCATCCGGATCGAGCCCGTCTCGGAGAATATAGATACGGTTTAGATGCAGCTTAAAGCTGTTCTTTTCAACAAATAGATCCTGCTCCACCCAATCCGAAGCGTTAACACTGTGTTCGATTATACCTGCGTGGGGACCGGCTATCACCTGAACGGCCACGGCTGAACCTCTAAACTTTAATTCAAAACTATCGCCCGGCTTGTGCCCGATCAATTGCGGACGCTCATTCCAGCCCGTCCTCACTTTACCCCCTTCGGCTGCGGCATCGTAATTGGTCTCCACGGCAAAGCCGTTCAGTTTTTTAGCAATTCGCGGTGCAAATAATTTTCCTTCAGTATAAGATGCTGAATCTAATTTTTCAGGCATCTCATGATCTTTGACTGGAAGAGGCTTTCCTGACCATGCCTCATCGAGTAAGCGCTCAATACTATCGGCATAGAGTTGCTGTCCGAATGGTGATGGGTGCACGCCTTTGAAGTCATCTTTCCATGTAAATTCTCCCCGATTGATCCGTTCGTAAACCTCCTTGGTGATATCCAATGAAGGAACACCATAATGCTCGGCCACCTTATCGAAACTTTGGATTACCTCAGGAGTCTTTCCTTTCCCGTAATCTTCGAGTTTATCGGTGCAGGCAAAATGCATCATCACGACATCCATATTTGGATTGGCCTGACGAGCCCGTCGTACGATACCCTCCATACCCCGAAGACTTTGGTCAGCTGTTCGCAGGATGGCCACATCATTGACCGCCGCTTCCTCAAAAAGTAGGTCAACCTTGCCCTGTTGAATAACATCCCGGTCAAGTCGAAATGCACCATACATCGTTCCAGTTGAACCCACCCCTGCCAGAATAAAAGTAAACTCGGTATCCGGAAAACGTTTCTTCAAATTTACCATCACTAATTTCCGCCAAGACATTCCGGTTATGGAACCACCAACAAAAGCAACCGTGCCTTTTTTGGTCTTCTCGAAGATATACTGCGAATTCTTCAATCCGTTGTGTAATTCAAACCAGTTCTGCTTCA
>JAOHKZ010000083.1 GCA_028101545.1 Opitutales bacterium
CATCTACAATTCTGGTGCGGGACTTCATTTCCCCATTTGTGTAGAAGTCAACGGCTGCCCCATTAAATGGAGATTCAGCATCAATTTTATACCACAAACCATCTTCTCGGAATTCAAGTTCTTTAGTCTGATCAGCCTGTGGAAAGTTTTCTATTGAATCTTCCTTCTGATCTATTTCACTAATGCTCGCTACAGTACATTGAGACGGCAACCATACAACAGCTATTCCTAACAATAAAAATGTTCCTATCCACCAATAAGCAACCGAAGACAATAATCGTGGACGGGGAATTTCTTCGGGATCAGGCAAGTCGGGAAATTTTTGTTCACTCATATTTTAAATTAAAGCCAAGAACGGGTTAATGAAGCAAGGCATAAAGAAAAACATTCATTCCAAGTCTTGAATAAAAAGCGTGGGCATAATTACTGATCTCTTCGCCGGAGTAATATTTGAATATTCTCCAACTTCCATTGGGTTCTTTTACCCATAATGGTCGCTGACCAGGTTCCGAGTATATAACATCTTTCAATCCATCTTCCCTGGTAACCTCGTAAGTACCGCCAGAAAAAGAAGCCAACTTTAAGTTTTGTTCAAAATTTTCTGCCGATTCTCGAATACGAAATGAAATCGGAGGAATCCATGCTCCAAATTCATCCCTCCCCCAACCCATTGCACATATGGGAGAAGCCACACAGGCAAGGCGACCTTTCACTTTTATCCCAACAAAAGAATAAGTTGCCTGAGGCCATTTTTCTCGTTCCACAAAATTTAAAACAGTTTCAGGAAGTCTTTTCTGACTAGCCTGAATTTTCAAATCTTCATTTTTAGGCAAACCACGAAAAAAAGTTCTGAATAAATCATGGTCTCGAGGAAGAGGGATAAATGTTTTCTCTGGAAAAACTTGAGCAAAAAGTTCTCTCACCTCAGGGCGTTCTTCCCAGGCTGCATAACTGTGCCCCAAGTCAGAACCTAGAAAAGATGCCTTAATTCCTGCATCTAAATAAACAAACCCACCCAATTCCATGTAACGCCTGAGAGCAGCCCTTTCATCGTCTGAAAATTCTAGGTTAGGTTGTTCGTCACAATTTATGTATAAGATAGGGTTCTCGTTTAAGCGCTCATCAGTCAAAGTGCTAATATAGAGAGGATCGGTATCAAAACGGGCGTTTGTTTGCTCATTCATCATTTTCAAAAGACTGGGCAAAGCATCCGGATATCGCCTAATTGCGCTCTCATCTTTTAAAAGTTGTACTATACGAACACTGCCATCCCTTGCCTGAAGAACTCCGTGAACAAATAAAACTGACCAAACAGAAAGGTTGAAAATGAAACAGAAAAGAATTTTCGTCATGGTGTAATCCCTTGTTTATTTAACTCAATACGAGCCAAGTTAGAAATTCGACTCTGCGGGTGCTTTTTAACATAATCAAGCAATATGGGAATACCATTTTCTCTATCTTCTAACAAGCCATCCATCGCAGCTCGCTGAATAACATAATCGTCGTCAAGTAATGATCGGCTCATTACCTTAACCCAACCTGGGACTCGACGTGCAGACATTGCTCTAATCGTAGTCGAACGAACGATCGTGTCTTCATCAATTAAAAGATTGAAACCTAAAGATTCGACCGCATTTTGCTTTGCATTTAACAAACATTGAGCTGCAAATATTCTCACATCAACAAATTTGCTTTCAACCAAAAAACGGAGTTCCTTCTCGGTCAAATTATTCGTCCTCCCTCTCAATGAATTAAGCACATTTTGCCGAACTCCTTTGTCACGGTCTTCAAAAGCAGGCAACCAAAGCGAACTTTTTTGCCAACCCTCACTTAGATTGATATACCTTTGCCAAGCCACTGCTCTTATTTTGGAACTACTATGATCGGTCAAAGCCCGATAAACTTCAATGCCATCTACACCTAAAGCAGATACGGCATATAAAATAGTGGTTACCTGAGAAGTCATACCCGGTGCACCAAGAAGGAAAATTTTAATTTGCTCTACCACATCTGATGGAACTCTTTCACCAAAACGTGCCAATTCAACCGCTGCCATCGATAGAACTTCAGAATCAGAGTCCCTAGTCATATCTCGTAAGATAGAACGATAACCAGGGTGGTATCGATTCGAATCACGGGCAACTGAAACAACTTTGAGTCGAATACCCCGATCCGTATGCCTAGATAATTGTTTAACCCGGTTCACTATTTTTGAATGGGATGCATTTGTTGAGATTCGAGTCAATGCGGTCAACAATACGCCCAAGTCCGAATCAGATAAAAGCTTTTCCAAAGTTTCAACAGGAATTTGTACCCTTAAATAAATATGGTATTTCAATACATTCTGCCTAACAATTGCATCTTCATCCAAGAAAGCCTCCAAGGTCATACGGAATAAATCTGGTCTCAATGTAGAAGAAACTGCCCGGTACACTTTTCTTCCATTAATCTCAACAATTTCCATTCCGCTTGTCATTATACCGCTAACTAACCTAGGAATCATGGTTGAAACTTCCCTTCGGACTTCTACATCAGAGTCTCCAAGCTTTGAATAAATCTTTTCAACCAAGGATTTGTTATAGACCACGAAACCATTAGAAGCATGTTCCGCCAATGAAACCATTGCAGCTCTTCTGACCAAGGGGCTTTCATCATCTAGTGCACTTACCAATAAAACAGAAGTCCTTGAATTTCTGTATTTACCAAGAAGTTTTGCAGCACCGACTCGTCTGCCAATCTCTTGATTCTTTAAATCCAAACCCGCTCGATCAATAGTTTCGGCTTCAGTTGAACGCCTCGGAACAGGATTTTTCGGTATCGTTGAATTATCATCAGCAACAATGGAAAGGCTGTTATTTGCATCCACCTCTAAATTTACAATGGGTTGAGCGCCCACAAACAAAACCATAGTAAAAGCCAAAAAGTAGACCTGTGTAACAAGTAAATTCATCGCAAGCCTGCCTGTCTCCTCATAACCCACTCCAAACCTGACAATAGGAAAAGTACGATAAAAAGAACCCATGCATTGGCAAGGCTGTGTCTTTTACGGACTGA
>JAOHKZ010000084.1 GCA_028101545.1 Opitutales bacterium
ATGTAAGGTAAAAAAGCTTGCTATTTAGATAACTTTAACTGGTATGGGAAAATGAATCCCTTCTCTGAACTTCTCAATTCACTGATTCAAGATCATCCAGACAACCTTTCGACGATAGCTCGAAATGCACATCTCAGTCGTCCCTCGCTATACGATTTAATTAATGGTAAAACCCTACCCAGACCCAAAACATTTGATAATCTTCTTAAGGCTATTTCGTTAACTGAAAATTCCACAAACAAACTTAGTAATTATTTACATTTGGAACGCATTAAAACATCCCGGAAAGAACAGGAGAATTACCGTCAGGAGAAAAAACATTTATTGAACGATGTAAGTTCCCTTTTACTCGGTAGAGGTTATGAGATCTCACGCCCAAAAATTCCGGACTATGCCGACCTTATCCTTCGTCAGAATAGCAATCGTATCCCCATTATTATATGTCCCTCTATTTTAGATCATGCCTCTACGCTTGGCATTTTGTTAAAATCTATGTTTCAGTTTTCTTCAAGTAAAGGATTTGTTTGTACTCATAAAATAACAATAAAAGACAGACCTGAACTTCCCTTATTCCTTAAATATGGGACTAAAATTACGACAATTAAAACCATTCTTCGAGAATTAGGATAACTGAACCTTTGGATTTCGAATTTTCGCCGCAGATTCCACAAACTTCTCTATTAGAGCATTTTAAGATATCCAAAACTCCAATTATTCCTCCCCTACCCTACCGAACTTTTTGTTTGATTGTTATTTATTGATCAACCCGAGCATCTTCTAGATCTATATCAGTCTTTAAAATGAGTTGGTAGCTCAATCAGTAGTGCAGTGACTTTTAGAGGGAGTTGCAAAAAGTTTTAGACTCCTAAACAATAACATTTAATTGAATGCATAAAATATTTAAATTCAATTAAGCCGAAGCCAAACAATGGACAGCAACATTTTTGGAATGGATTCCACTTTTTTTCCAAGTTGTTGTAGTTATTTTTGGTTTATATGAACTGTTACATTTTCGCTATTTCCTAGAGCAGGAAATATTCTTACAGAACCATTTCATATCTTCGCCCATTCGATCTCAAATTAAACTGGAATTTAAAATCTTTTTTTGGTTAACAAGACCACTAAAACTCCACTTTAAAAATTACTAAAGGAATACGCGACTTCTCATTATTTAGAATAAATACCATCCCAACCATCGCCTGGAGGCGATTCCTTCATCATCTGACAGCGCTCGATAAAAACCATCGATGGATTATTTTCCACCCCGGGCGTTAGATGCGGTTGGTTTGGTTCCATGAGCTTTGCCTTATCGAATGCTGCCAAGGCACCATCCCAGTCTTGAGTTAGGTACTTTTCGATACCCTGCCCAAAGCAATCGAGACAATCCTGCATTTCCTGGGGGAGGTTTTCCTTAAAGCCAACTGGTTCGTAATAGGAAACGGGGTGTTGTCTACCCTTCACCACGATCTTATCAAGAAAGCGGTAGGCGATATCGCCCTTCGTTTCCTCGGCTGCCCGTTGAGTATCCTCAGTCACCATGCAGAAGACACCGTAAGCCTTGGCACTAAATTCGCAGCGGGCAGCAATATTAACGGTGTCTCCCATCATCGAATAGTCAAAACGATGGATGGGGCCCATGTTTCCAACGATTGCAAATCCCGTGTTACATCCAACTCGGGTTTTCATGTTCGTAACAGAATCCGGCCACTTATCTCCCTCCGCTTTCCACTTTTCGCACAGTTCTGCTTGGCACTTCTGTACAAGGATGGCTGCTTTTACCGCTTGATAAGCGTGATTGGGAAAGGGAATGGGGGCTCCGAACATCGCCACAACAGCATCACCAATGTACCTGTCCAAAGTTCCACATTGTTCATAGAGGATGTCCGTCATGGCAGTGAGGTATTCATTCACGAGAGCGACTACCTGGCTCGGTTCAAGCAATCGGGTAGAATCGCTAAATGTTTGGACATCGCTGAAATAAGCTGTGATATTGACCTCTTCGCCCCCAAGGCTCGGGATATTCCCTTGCTTTACCATTTGTTCTAACAGTTCAGCGGAAAGTGAATCTTTGAACATTCCCTTTATCAATTTATCGGTCGGCTTTGCTCCCAGTAGCTGGTATAGAGCACCTTGCGTTTTTCTTTCAAAGCGGTCAACAGGGATATTATAGCGAAAAATGGCTTGAAGATCGCCTATGCGAAGACGGAGACCAGGGGACAGTTCGGTTTCTTCCAAATGAATAGCAAGGAAAGGTTTTCCCTCGTTAACAGCCAAATTAATTTCATTGCGACAATTAATGGAGTCTGTTGATTTAGAAGTAATAAAAATGACGAATACCGCACAATCAATAACAGCCTTAGCAATAACCTCTGGCCACTCTTCACTAGCATCAATCCCTTCGTCGTACCAAATATTACAACCAGCATCATGAAAACGCTTGATCTCTTTGTAAACTATTGCGGCATCGTCATGGGCATAGCTCATGAAAACAAAGGGCTCAGTGCCTTCGTAAGCATCGAATGGTGGAACGGGGACACCCCCTGCAGCATGTTGGCCGTCAGGAAACATAAAAAAGGGGATTTCTGTTTACCGTAATCTGATTTGCACACACTTTAAACCAAGCAGGACTTGATAAGGTTAGCTTCTCGGTATTTTTCTGACTCTGAATCTTTTCCAAGGTTAATGGATTAGAGCATTTACCATCTTTGTGTAAGTAGATTACCATTTAAGTAAAAATTTATTACAAGAACCTGCGCTAGGCAAGATTTTCGAAACAGGCATCGATAATCAGACTTTTTTCAAAAAAAGTAGTAAGATCTCACGATACTCTGAATATTAATTTCTTAAATATACAACTTTGGTGGTTGGTTATTCTCAGCTTTGTT
>JAOHKZ010000085.1 GCA_028101545.1 Opitutales bacterium
TTCGCTAAAATATTGAGGTAAATTCCTCATAGCTCTAGACAAGGTTTTACCCTCAGCCAATTCCTTCCACAATACTCCCGCAATTTCTTTTTGCCCAGGGTCAGATAATCGCTGATTCAACAATTTAACCGCATCTGCTACCGGCATACCGCTACTGTGTAACTCTAACAAGCGTTTCAAAAACTCTAAGCCTACCTTCTCACCTTTCCCACGAACTCCTTTTTTAGTTTCGCTTAAAATTTTCTGCTTCGATTTGAATAATTTTTTTTGTTTATTTTTATTCTTTACATCACTGTCACCACCAATGGCTTTTATCTTTAGGGGAGTAAGACCCTTTTGCTTAATTTTTGCACGAGCATCTTTCGCATCACTGGCACTAATTTCACCGGGTAAGGTTTTTCCCTTCAGGTCAATCGAAACATAGCTAAATCGGGCCATCAGAAAATTTCTTTTGTTAAAGTCCTTCGCTCAGAATTTCTTCTGTATTTTCTTCTCCAACAAAACCGTCAGCGTATCGAATTACTTCTTCAATAGTAGTTAATCCACGTTTTATTTGATTCCATCCACTTCCTTGTAAAGTGCTCATTCCCTCTTCAAGAGCAACTTCTCGAATGTCAGGAGCGGATGCACTTTTGATAACTAAGCTATGTATTGGATCACTCATTCGCATTAATTCAAAAATTCCAACTCGACCACGATATCCAAGATTTTGACACTGCGGGCAACCTACCGCCTGTAACACCTTATCTTTGTGTATTATTTCAGATTCAGCGGTCTCAAGTAAAGCTAAAGAAGCAATAATTTCTCTTTCGGTCTTACTCGTTGCTTTTGCACATTCTTGGCAAAGTCTCCTGACCAGACGTTGGGCGATAACCATCTCCACTGATGAGGCGATTAAAAAAGGTTCAATCTCCATATCAATCAATCTTGTAATGGCACCAGGAGCATCATTTGTGTGAAGTGTACTGAGAACTAAATGCCCCGTAAGTGAAGCCCTAATCGCAATATCTGCAGTCTCACGATCTCGAATTTCACCAACCATAATTACATCGGGGTCCTGTCGCAAAATTTCACGTAATGCACTGGCAAAAGTAAATCCAATTTCTGAATTTACCTGTGTTTGATTTATTCCAGCAACTTCATACTCAACAGGATCTTCAACCGTCATTATCCGTCTTTCTGGTTTGTGAATTCGACGAATAAAAGCAGTCAAAGAAGTTGATTTACCCGAACCGGTGGGTCCAGTAACCAAAACAATTCCATGCGGTTTCTCTAACACAGAAACAATGTTAAGTTCATCATCATCCAACAACCCAAGTTCCCTCATAGACAATGGTTGCGATTTCTCGTTAAGCAAACGCAGGCTGATACTTTCTCCGTATAATGTAGGTAGGGTCGAGACTCGAATATCAAGATCACTCTGCCCTTGAGAAAAAGTTATTCGCCCACCTTGGGGTCTTCTTTTTTCGGAAATATTAATTCCGCTCATGATCTTTATTCTAGAAATAATTGCGTCTTGAAAACTTCGAAGATTATCCGGAACTCGAACGGGGACAAGTTGACCATCAATTCTGTATCGAATTTGAAGAGTATCTTTATGAGGTTCAAAATGAATATCTGTGGCCCGGTCTACAATAGCTCTTTGTATTACTTCATTTACAAACCGAATAATAGCTGCATTTTGATCCTCCAAATCGTCCTGGGCTTCATCGTCACTATCCTGCTCTAAATCACTCTCATCGAGACTATCTGCCCCAATACCAAAATTTTCCGTAATCGCCCTGGAAATTTTTTCAGGTGACCCAAGACTCCATAATGGCTTTTTTCCCGATACCGCAAAGACCCATCTGCTCATTATTTCGGAAGGTGGCCACGGTGTGACCAAGCATAACTTTTCATTCTCATTAATTGCCACTGGCAAACAACAATAATTATGAATTAACCTCATCGGAAGAAGCTTGGTCGGATTTTCAGGCATTTCAAAATCTTCCTGATAATCCATGTCAGTTTTCTTTCCGATCTCCACCATGATTTCATCAACCGGTTTGGAATATTTTGAGGCAAGTAGTCTAGCTCGATCCTCTTTGGGTGCATTTAATATATTAAGACGATCTAAGTCGGCCAAGTTTGGCCACCAGTCCATTTTTTCATAGTTTTGATTTAGATCAAAAGCTAACGAAGGTTGCTCGTCTTGGCTCTCACCGTCGGCATCTTTATCAAGCCTCCCTTCTTCCACTCCATTTTGAAGATTTACCATCTTAATTTCGTTTCGGCAGGTTTACACGAGGTGGAATAGTAATGGCACGAGGTCTGTTTCCAGGAAAATTAGATGCTCGGTTTGGTGTGGCAACTTTAGGGGTTGGCACAGCTTTCTTAACAGGCTGACCACTAGGAACGGGTAGTACAGTTTTACTGGCATTCTTTAGAGTTAAGGAAAGACCTCCTTTTAATTTCAACTCTTCTGTATCAGGATTAAAACCTTCAATCTCGACTTTCCCATCATCAAAACTTTCTCCCATTTTAAGCCATGCACCGCGATTAAGACCTCGGTCAAAAAGGCTAAAGTGCCACTCACCTCGAAACTTAAAAATTCCACGAAGTTCAATATTTGGATTAATTGA
>JAOHKZ010000086.1 GCA_028101545.1 Opitutales bacterium
TGCCCACAAATCTCCCTCTTTATGCCAAAATGGCCCAAACCAATTGCTGAACCACCAATTGTCATTTAATTTAGAAGAACCAATAAATAAATCCGAGCCAGTTACGGGGGCAAAAATTGCTTCAACTACAGAATTTTTGGACAGGAAGAAACGAGTTTGTTTCGACTCGTTATTCTCAACTCCAAGATTATTCCAATGTTTGAATTTAAATCCTGGAAAACTTTGGGCGGAAATATTAACCCAACTTGTACCGAAAGTACCTGTGCCAGTTGTGTAACCTGCTTCACTAGGGGAGGCAACGACTTTAATGTTGTGAATTCCTGGGGTCACTGGTGGTCCTTCAGGATCAACATAATCTGGGTCTTCTATAAAAATTGCTTTTAGAAATTTATTTTCATTTAAAAGAATAGTGGTTGATGAGGATGCAGTTTCTTTAACACTTCCTGAGACTTCTTCCCATCGATCAAAGATATACCCTAAGTTAGGTTTAGCAAATACAGGGTGATAGGGGTCATAGCTAAAAACTCCATCACCAAAAACCCATCCAGCATCTTCAGGAACGACATTAATTGTAATAGCTATATTTTGAGTTGGTACAAAAAGGGCTCTAATATTCAAAGGAGTTTTAATTGTAGATATGTTAAGTGATAAGTTTGTGAGCAAGGAGTTTTGTGATCCTTCCCATTTGCTAAATTGAAAATTAGTATTTGGGACAGCAGTGAGATTAAGACTATCACCATATTCAACGATGAGTTCTTCCACAGGAGACACATGACCATAGGGATGATTGGTTGAATCAATATTACCACCCGATCGAGGGACAGACTCGATATCAACTAGGTAGCTTTTCCTTTTGTAGACAGCATGTAATGTATTGTTGTATTCTAGATTGAAATTTATGTACGGGCTGTCTGAGAATTTCGTTCCATTTCTTTCCCATTGAAGAAATTCATAACCGTCTAAATTACTTGTTGCATTTAGTTCTACTAACCTTCCAAACTCTTGAGTTCCTGCACTAGGAGTAATGATTGGTTTTAAGTTTAGTGGACTTTCTATGGTTTTTCCAGATGAAGATTGAGTTACTACGATTGGTTCGTCCCATGTAACGTCAGAACCTTTAAAAATTCCTTCAATTGAAGTATTTCCTTCTATTACAATTGTTGTCGATGATGCATTTACTCCACTGCTCCATCTATCAAATGAGTAACCATATGCTGGGATAGCATTGATTGAAACTTGATCACCAAAATGAAAAACATAAAGATTATCCGATGTTAAAACATTGCCCGCATTTGCAATATTCCTAGTGAGAGTTAGTGTATAAGGAACCGGTTTAAAAACTGCCTTCACATTAGCATTGGAAGTGACAATAGCAGATGTGTTTTCTGAAAAATCGTTCAGAGTTGTAATTCCTTCCCAATGACTAAAATAAAAGTGTGCATTAGGTGTTGCAATTAATGAAATTTCTTCTCCATGCGTAACAGAGTTAGGCACATGAGAAGTGATAGCACCACCAGTACTAGAAAAGGTAGTTAGGTTGTATGTTTTGATCTCAAAATCAGCTTTTAAGGTGAAATCAAAAGGTGAGGAGACAACAATTTCTGTATTCTTAGGGTTGGCTATTAATTGAGAATTATTAATTGGATCAATAATATTAATCTTATTGCCCATATACTTGGAGTTGTTTGAAACATAGTAAAGTTCGGATGTATTTACATCCATAGGAACAGTAAATAATAAAGTCCCTGAACCATTTCCATCAACACCACTAAATTGATAAGGGATTGTATTATTGTGTTCAGTAGAAATTTCCATTACTTCCTCACTGGAAGCGTAATTAAACGTGTAGGTATGCCCTTTTACAAAGTTTAACTCAGGGCTTTCAGTTCCATTAATCCAGAAGACACTCAATGAACTATCGATGGAGGACTGGGCAATCGTAACATCGTAAGTAAATTGATTTATTATCTGCCACTCAACAAAGTTATAACCATATTCAGGAAGTGCAGTAAAGGTTGAGGAAGTATGATTATTTTCGAAACTAATATTTCCTCCCTCATCGCTTTGAGTTGTAATGAAAAGGGGTTTTTTTTCAAAGTTGGCCGTTAATGTACCGTTTTTATCAGCTTCAACTGAAATTTGATTACTTCTAAAACTTGGAGTTAACACTAGGCTGTCGATATTACTCCACCCCAAAAATGAAAAACCATAATTAGGGCTAGCGGTTATTTTTCTGATAATAATATCCTTGCCTTCATCCCAATACCTTAGATTTGGGTCATCATAAACTTGCCCCCCAGTCGAGGGTAAGGACATTGAAACCAAATCATGTTCGTTTGTTGGAATCGGTTCAAAAGAAACATCAAAAGAATAATTTGCATCAACGAGTAAATCCAATGGATTATTTGTAGATGCTCCATTTTGATTTTTTGAATTAGTCCAAGTCCATTCTCGCAACCGATAACCTTTTAGAGCTGATAAATCTGGGGGTGCAGGATTTGCAGAAAGGCTTGCACTTTCTTGATATAAAAAATTCCCCCCCCCCATTGC
>JAOHKZ010000087.1 GCA_028101545.1 Opitutales bacterium
TCTGCATTAGGTAGTAAACCGGTAGTAAGAACATGACCATCTTTACTAACAAAAAAGCCACTACCCATTTTTAACAGTCTTTTTGTTTTACTATTAACATCTTGTTCTCGAGTTGCTTTAACACGAACCACTGATGATTTAAATTTTACAAAAAGTTCTTGAACTCTTAATTGAGTAGATAAGTAATCATCAACTCCATCGGCAAATACAGATATATTAGAAAAAAAAAGAGCGAACATAAAACCTGTCGCCCAGAATAAAATTTGCATTACTTCAAAAGGTGAATTGGATCATAGAGTGGTCCGAATTCTCGACTTGTGGAACTAAAACACGATGTTGGAAAGTTGTCTCCAATGATGAAATATGAAAACTTTTTTCTACAAACAAATTCGAATCATTGTCTAAAAAATCAGCATTTTCGGTATTAAGTGAGGAGAGTAAGTTCAAATCTTCAGAAATTAAAACTTCTTTATCCAAATCAATCATCGGGTTTGAAGAAATGTGTGGTGGGTTTAATTCAACTAGCAGTTCTTTATTTTTTGAATTATATTCAAAAAAACCAAAGATGGTAATGCTGAAAAAGATTAAAATACAACTGGAATAAGATAAAAGTTGACGAGAAGAAAACCTTGAACTATCGGTTACAACAGAACTTAAAGTCTTGCTTCGAACTTGATCTTGGAAGTCATCCCAAAAATCATCATTCGGTTGATCTAACTTTTTTGAGTCGAAAAGATCTTTTAAAGTAGGTTTATTGTGATGGGGTAATTTCATAAACTTATCCTCCTTTGGTAATGTAATCTGATAAATATGATTGTAATTGAATTTTAGCGTAATGAAGACGAGACCTAACCGTACCTTCAGTGCATTTCATAATAGATGCTATTTCCTTATGGCTGAGTCCATCAATTTCAAATAAAACTACGATAGTTCTATGTTTGTCCGACAGTTTAAGCAGAGCTTCGTTCAATTTTTCATGCAATTCATTGAGAAGTGTTGTACGAACAGAATTACATTCTTTAGAAGAGAAGCGTTCAGAATTCTTTGATGATATTCCCTCCGAAACACATTGGTCAAAAGAAAAAAAGCTCCGCGTTTTCTTCTTTTGCAGATAACTTAAAGTCAAATTTACTCCAATTCTATAAATCCAGGTAAAAAAAGAAGACTTTTCTTTAAATTTATTCAAAGAACGAAATGCTTTAACAAAAGATTCCTGAGTTAAATCGGAAGCATCATCGTGGTTAAAAGTCATATTATAAATAACGCCATAAAGCCTTTCTCTGAACATTATAATTAATGAATCAAAAGCTTCTAAATCACCGGACTTAGCACATTTTACAAAGTTAGAAACTAAATTTGCTTTACAATCATCAACTGAACTCGATGAATGAGTTGGAGATTTAGCCTTAGCACTAATAATGCTCATGACTTTATTGTGACCTAAAACTAGGTTAAAGCAAGAAAATTGGGATCGGATTTGCTTATCAATTTACCAATTTTGAAATCAAATGATTCGATGAAATTGAGAAGTCGCAAAGACAATGCATTGTCGGGTATATTCGAAGCGATTAACTTAGACTGATTGAAACGATTTTGAAGCTCACTTATGCATGATTCTTGGATATTGTGAAGTTTAAATAACTCAGCAAGATAATTCCTAAATTCAAAATCTCGCTTATTTATTCCAAGGGTAGTATTCAAAAGTTTTCTTTCTTTACTGGTGACAGATTCCATAAGAATGATCAGAGGAAGAGTAATTTTGCCAGATTCAAAATCTGAACCTAAAGTCTTGCCAAAAGTATCATGATTACCAAAAGTATCGACTAAGTCATCATAAATTTGGTAATTTAATCCAAGGGAAGTACCAAAATCTCCTACAATATCAATTAAGGTTTCATCTGCACCCGAGAGAAAAGAACCGATGGAACAAGAAGCATTAAATAATTCTCCTGTCTTGTCTTGAATAATTGAAAAATAATCCTCAGAAGAGAGTAAAAAATCATTTTTTGAAAAAGTTTGTTGAATTTCACCAGCACAGGTTTTCCTAGTTGCGGTGGAAACAATTTTACAAATTTTCGTACAGGGAAAATCTGTCGCAAGTTCTAAGGCGAAACTGAAAAGGGCATCACCCAGTAATATTGAAGGGTATTCTCCAAATTTAGAATGTAAAGTCACACTACCTCTGCGTAAATCAGCTGAATCTAAGATGTCATCGTGGACTAGAGTTGCGACGTGAATAAGTTCAATTACTGCGGATGCCTTGAGTAAGTCTTCAGTTGAAGCTTTACCGACACCACAAGTGTAGACAAGAAATGGGCGAATTCTTTTACCTCCACTTAAACAAACATGCTTTGCTAAATCTCTAACTGGTTGTTCTAAATTATCCAATAAATCAGATAAGTAACTTTCAAAAAATGAAAGGAAAGTTTGCGTACCAGGTTCTAAATCAAAAGATGATGTAGAATTGCTGAGAGATTGATACGAGGGATTCATTTACGAATTATATAAATAAATACCAAA
>JAOHKZ010000088.1 GCA_028101545.1 Opitutales bacterium
AAATTTGAAGAAGCCCGAGAACAATAAAAAGAAGGATTAATTTAATCCAATTTCCTTTAGCTACATTTCTGGATGCTTTCATGGCATCTGTAAAAGATAAATTCGAGCGATCTGCTAGGACGCAGGGAGAAAACGTCCACCAGATAGCAAAAATAATACCGGGGATAACAAGAAATAAAAATCCAATAACTATTAAAATACCCAGAACAATTGGACCAAATATTTTTTCCACCCACTTTGTAAAATCAAATAGATCTCCGATATCCATTTTTTGCCCGGTTTCCTGAAATCTCTTGGCACACGCAAGTAGATTTACTCCCATAAGAGGAGTGAGTAGGGCACCAATGCCAATTCCGCTGAGAAAACCGCCAAGGAGAACCCAGGCAATACACCCAATCGCGTTTCCTTTGAAAAAGGTGAAAGAGTCTCCGATCGCTGAACCAATTGATATCGAGCCTCCACCCTCAGGGATTCCTTGATCAATACTCCCTGAATTGCTCGGAACTGAACTGGGTTGTGTAGGGGTAATAATTCCCAGAGATGTAAAAGTTGGGGAGCTGAGTGGTTCCCAGTTTGCCATTCCATCAGTCCACGCTAAGCATTCGGGATTGATTTGTAAATTACTCAGCATCTGATTGATTTGGTTTACATCGTAAGGACCGGTCTGTTCTTGGTTAATATTTATGAAAATAGACATATTATTTAATCAGCATAAAGAGATCAATTGAGTCAATTACGGAATCTCTCTGTTGTCGTTGCCTGTTTTCAAAAGGTGTGCATACTGATGCACTCAAATAATGTTCAAGCTATCTAAGAAATTTTTATTTGCTGCCGTATTTTCAGGCTACATTTGCCTTAGTTTACTCATATATTCGTGCAGTTCAGAGGATTTTTCTGAAGGTGATGCAATTGATAATAGAGAACTGGGTGATTATCGGTTGGATGAATATGTGGGGGCATCGACCTGTGCTGAATGTCATGCAGAAGCCCATGCCAAATGGGAGGAATCTCATCATTATCATGCAATGGAATTGCCAAGCCCGGAAACTGTTCGTGCAGATTTTAATAATACTGAATTCGTCAATTACGGAGTCACCACAAAGTTTTTCATGGATGGCGAAAAATATATGGTGGAGACCAATAACCAGGATGGGGATATGGAGGTATTTGAGATTGCATATACCTTTGGTTGGGAGCCGCTTCAGCAATTCCTGGTTAAATTCCCCGATGGTCGAATGCAGGTTTTACCCACCTGTTGGGATGTTGAGAAAAAGGAATGGTATCATTTGTATCCTGACGAAAAAATTGCTCATGATGACCCCCTCTTCTGGACCCGTTCTATGCAAAATTGGGACCATATGTGCGCTGATTGTCATTCCACTAACCTGCGAAAAGAATTTGACGATGCCAAACAAACCTTTTCCACTGCTTATTCCGAAATGAATGTAGCCTGTGAATCCTGCCACGGTCCTGGCAGAGATCATGTTGAATTTGCAAAAGCTGGAAATGGGTGGGGAGATTTGATTAATTTTGGATTTGCAGATGTTAATAGCACTAATGTTGCCCAAATTGAGTCCTGTGCCAAGTGTCATGCTCGTCGAGGTTTTGTTCATCCCGGGCACCATGCGGGTAGTTCTTTTTTGAACCACTTCTTACCTGAGGTTACTCAACCCTGGTCTCCGGATATGAGTGTTCCAACCTATCATGTTGATGGTCAGATAGATGATGAGGTTTATGTTTATGGATCCTACATCCAAAGTAAAATGTTCCACCAGGGAGTCAAATGCGTGGATTGCCACGATCCACATACGGTTAAACTGCACACATATACCAACCAACTTTGCACTCGCTGCCATGTTCCCGACGCGAAAAACCCAACAGGATTTGACACACCGGCTCACCATTTTCATCAATCAGGTACAAAAGGAGCCCAGTGTGTAGAGTGTCATATGCCCGAAAAGACCTACATGGGAATCGATGCCCGTAGAGATCATAGTATCCGCATACCCCGTCCTGACCTCTCAGTTAAGCATGGATCTCCCAATGCATGTAATCTTTGTCATGCTGATAAAGATGCCCAGTGGGCTGCAGATGCTGTTGAAGCTCGCAAAGGACCCAATCGAGCCAAAGAAGTTCGCCACCCGGAAGCCTTTCATGCATTTCGAACCGGAAAGCCTGAAGCCGAGGAACTCCTATTGGCTGCATGCCAGGATCCTCAATCTCCAGCATTCACGAGGGCAGGAGCAATGCTTGCCTTGCGAAGGTTTCTGAGCGATGCATCTTTTGATGAGGCTCGCCGCAACCTGGATTCCAACCAATCTGTAATTCGGGTGGCTGCGGTA
>JAOHKZ010000089.1 GCA_028101545.1 Opitutales bacterium
GGTCCTAAGGTGCTGGAATTTAATGTTCGCTTTGGAGACCCCGAAACCCAGGTAATTTTGCCTTTGATTGATGAAGATTTACTGCCCTATTTAATTCAGTCTGCAAAGGGTAAAAACTTGCCTGGAATTCTCCAAATAAAAAACCAGTCTGCAATGGTTGTAGTTTTGGCAAGTAAAGGCTATCCAGAAAGTTATCCGAAGGGAGAAATAATCACGCAACCCGAATCATCCCCTCCTGGGAGTCAACTTATTCATGCGGGAACAAATCTTAACGAAAATTCAGAAATCATATCTGNGGGTGGACGAGTTTTGGGTGCAGTAGGATGGGGAGAAAGTTTATCACAGGCTAAAGACCGAGCTTACAAACTTTGTGAAATGGTCGATTTTAAATCTAAATATTACCGCAAGGATATTGGACATAAGGAATTTTCGAGAACCTAAAATCATTCAATCTTGCCTTTTGTTCAGAAGATTAAGAAGAATAAATCTTAATTATGGGGAAAAAAAGCAGAGAAAAAAAAGAACGGCGTAAAGAAAAGTTGGTTGTTTTTATTTGCACTGCCAATGTCTGCCGTAGTCCCATGGCAGAAAAACTATTTGAAGAGGCATTGGCAAAATCTGATACGAGAAATAAAATACGGGTTTTTTCGGCTGGTATTTCTGCCATGGATGGAGATCAGGCATCTGTAAATTCAATTCAAGCATGCGAGGAAGTTGGACTAGATTTGACCGACCATCGAAGTGCGGCTTTGACCCGAGCCACCTTGGAAAATGCCTCAGCAATTTTTTGTATGACCGAATCTCACCGTGCTCTCCTAAATATGTATTTTGAAGTACCTGAAAGTACTTCAATTTTTCTAATGAGAGAATTTACAGAAGGGGGCTCTAAAGAACTACCTGATCCATACGGTCAGGACATTGAAGTCTACAGGGAATGTCGGGATCGAATGAAAGAATCCCTCCCCTCATTATTGAACTGGGTTGAAAAAAACCTGTAATTTTCTAAGTATTAAATCTGCCATGTATAATTCCGACTCCGCAACCAACACCTCCACCTCATTGCTTGATGCAAAATCACTTTCTGAACTCGATCCAGAGATTTTCTCAGCAATTGAAAAGGAAAAAGAAAGACAACGCACGCATATCGAACTGATTGCTTCCGAAAATTTTACTCTACCTGCAATTATTGAAGCCACTGGTAGTGTGCTCACTAACAAATATGCTGAAGGTTATCCTGCAAAAAGATATTATGGCGGTTGCGAACATGTTGATGTGGCCGAAACGCTGGCCATCGATCGTGCAAAATTACTTTTTGGAGCCGAACATGCTAATGTACAACCCCATTCCGGAAGTCAGGCGAATACCGCAGTCTATTTTGCTATGCTACAACCCAAGGACAAGATTTTGACAATGAGTCTGCAAGATGGCGGCCATCTTACCCATGGTCACCCTAAGAATTGCAGTGGAATGCTTTACGAAGTCATTAACTATGGAGTTGATCCAAATACAGGTTTTATTGATTACGACTCCATTGAGGAAATTGCTCACCGCGAACAGCCAAAACTAATAACTGTTGGAGCATCGGCTTACCCTCGAATCATAGATTTTGAAAGAATGGGAAAAATAGCCAAGGAATGCGGTGCCCTTCTCCTCGCAGATATTGCACACATTGCAGGTCTTGTAGCAGCCGGTCTTCATCCATCTCCTGTGCCTCATGCANATTTTGTCACCACTACCACCCACAAGACCCTGCGGGGGCCCCGTGGCGGACTTATTCTCTGTAAAGAAGAACATGGCAAAGCCATTGACTCGGCAGTTTTCCCCGGCAATCAAGGAGGACCATTAATGCATGTAATTGCAGCAAAAGCTGTTTGTTTTGCTGAAGCTATCAAGCCATCTTTCAAGGATTATCAACAACAAGTCATTAATAATTCCTCCGCTCTCGCCTCTTCCTTATCTGAAAAAGGTTTTCATTTAGTTAGCGGAGGAAGTGACAACCATCTAATGTTACTCGACCTTCGCCCATCGCATCCTGATCTTACAGGAAAAAAAGGACAAATTGCATTGGATGGTGCGAATATCACACTAAATCGCAACACAGTACCGGGAGAAACTCGTAGTCCCTTTCAGACCAGTGGACTAAGAATTGGTACTCCAGCGGTAACATCACGGGGCATGAAGGAAAATGAAATGTCTGCTATTGCGGATATTATTACTCAAGTATTGGCAAATACAGATGATTCAAATGTGATCGCCGAAGCACAAAAGAAGGCACTTGCACTGAGTGATCGATTTCCT
>JAOHKZ010000009.1 GCA_028101545.1 Opitutales bacterium
ACTTGGGTCAGCATTCAAACCTTCAGAGTTGCCCGTCATCACCGTCTGATACTGGGCCTGTGTGACTTCATACTTACCCAAGTAAAATCCATGGGTCAAAGTGACCTGATGCTGGGTCTCACCCCCTCCCCGTCCGGTTTCACTCGTAGGACTGCCCATCGTAAAAGTGCCCGGCGGACAGAAGATCATTTCCAAATTATTGGCAGATAGCACGGTGTGAGCGGTGGGTGTACCGTCGACCACGAGGCTGGTTGCCTGGGTGGTCACGGTTCCAAAATCATTGCTTACCACGAGGGAATAATTTCCATCGTGCCGGGTCTTATTTACATCCTGAATCACATACCGCCTACCCGTGGCTCCGGCAATGGGCTGGCCATTCCTGTACCATTGGTAGTTTAAATACTTTCCTTCCGTACGGGAAAGCAGAGTGACTGTCTGCCCGTGAAAGACCAAACCAGGGACCTGCGGTGCAACCGTTATCTCAGGCTTCAAATATTTAAGGATCTGTCCGTTGAGTTGGGCAGTGGTGATGGTGTTATTTTTTATCTGCGAGGCGGTTACTCCTCCTGGTTTTACAGAATTAGCTACCTCTGCAGTTTTCGCAACCTCCGCGACCAAGGCCCGTGGGGTGGCAGTTATTCTTTGATCGGGAGCAAGGTGGCGCAGACCCTGACCGTCCCCGTTATCAAAACGGACTTTTACATAGAGTTCATCATAGTCCAAAAAGAGTTGCGGGGGTAAGGCATTCATCCCCTGCCCGCCCAGTAATACCGTGTAGTACCCGTTGCGGATATTTACCTTTATCGAATCGTCCTCACTGGCACCGTTCCGCCAGCGCGTCTTGCCATCCTTATCCTGCAGGGAAAATGTAAACTGGGCTTCTCCGTCAAAATTAATCCCGTTAATTGCAACTTTGCCCGAATACGGAACGGGTTGGGCAGACCATAGGAAAACGCTCGTGTACAGGAAGGCTAAAAGGACAGGTAGTTTTTTCATAACAAAAATCAAAGATACTAGATAATTACACCAAATATTTAGACGGATTGTCAAACGAGTTATGATGAGGGGAATTTGAGTATGCGGTTCACTTTTGGTGAACCAGTGGATCGCTTTTTGTGAACCATTGGATCCCCACGGGCTTACGCCCTCGCGATTACAATATGAGTTGAAGGATACGGTGTGTGTTTCGATCAACATACACTCTCTTGTCATTGCGAGGAGGACAGTAGGACGACGCGGCAATCCATTGTGTCACAAGGGAGTTGCTCGAAGAATGCACTTCACTCAAAAACCAGGAATGCGAAAAATATAAATTAAGAACGCTTTAAAGAATGCGTATCTATCTTGTCTATATTCGAGAGATGCGCAAAATGAGAGTTATATGTTTAGTCGTCTGTTATTTCTTTTTATATTTATTCCCATTGCCGAACTCTATCTGCTTATTATGTTGGGAGCTCGCATTGGATTCCTTCCGACTATTGGATTAATTGTTTTGACTGGAATATTGGGTGCCTCTCTTGCCCGTCAACAGGGTCTGTCGACACTGGCCAAAATTCAGAACGAATTGCGGAACGGTCGTCCCCCTACAGATAAACTCATTGAAGGGGCCATGATTGTAGTGGGTGGCATAGTACTGATAACCCCGGGAATTTTGACTGATTTATTTGGATTTGCCTTGATGGTTCCGAAATTCAGAAAATCAATCGCTGAAAACCTTAAAAAGAGTTTCGGTGGTAATTTTTCCACCATTCGACCTCAATCTCGCGAAAAGAATTCCCGGGATGATGTCATCGATGTGTAAATTGCTTAATCGAAATCCTCTTCCTTGAGGTCCTCAATTTCACGAAACAAGGTATCCCGAAATTCTGGCCCAAGACCTTCTCGCTTTGCAATTTCAACGTAAAAAGGAATGTAATCATCCTGCTCAAGGGATTTAAGGGCTATATTATGAAACGGGTCGGACGCATCTATAAAATAAGTATTGGAACCAAATGAAAGTGTAATACCCGAATCGGTTCGAAATACCGCAAGTCTTTCGTGTGAATCATTTGTCATTCAACCGAAAATTAAAAATTTTGCCAAGACCACGCAAGCGGGTTCATCAATATTGCCTTTCTTTTAAAGCTTAACTAAGAGATAAAATGTGATTTTCTTCCCATACAAAGACGATAACCCGACGCGTTCCTTCCCTTGGGTAAACTGGTTTCTCATTGCGGCAAACCTGTGGGTTTTTTTTGCGTGGCAATTCCCGCTCGATCCTAATGAGCAAAAAGTTTTTTTTTCTAGCTTTGGTTTTATCCCTTCGATGTTTTTTGGACAACTTTCAAATTTTTCAGTCGAAAATATAGCATGGGAATGGGGAACAATAATTACTTCTATGTTTAGTCATGGAGGGATCTTTCATTTACTTGGAAATATGCTCTTTTTGTATCTGTATGGGGACAATGTAGAGGAAGCAATGGGTAAACTTTGGTATTTATTATTTTACTTAAGTTGTGGTTTGCTCGCAGCCCTTGCTCAGGCGTTGACGAGTCCAGATTCGGGAGTACCTATGGTGGGTGCATCCGGTGCAATATCAGGAGTTATTGCAAGTTATCTATTACTGTACCCCCGGGCGAATGTCCGGGTTTTTTATTGGTTCATTATCTTAATAGGCACAATCTATGTACCGGCCTATTTAGTCTTGGGCTTATGGTTAGTCCAGCAAGTCCTTGCCTTTCCGGAGTCGATGAAGGCCGCCGGCGGAGTGGCGGTAGCTGCTCATTTGGGCGGCTTTGTATCCGGGTTCGTGTTAACTCCATTCCTTAAGAAAAAAGGCATAAAACTATTTCAAAGTGGACATTCACGGGCTTTTGCTCGCAATCGTTAAATTTTTCATCCATGATTAAGCACAAACCATCTTTATCTTTGTCTCAACCTTAGATAAAATTTAGTTTTTTTTTATTTCCATACCTCATTTGATAAATATTCACCAATCCTCAATCTTTTAGACTATCCATGGACAAAGCCTACCAACCGACTGAAGTCGAAGACCGCCTATACAAAAAATGGATCCGTGAAAAATGTTTTTTAGGGAAAATTGAAACTGATAAACCTGCATACTCCATTGTTATCCCTCCTCCGAATGTGACTGGAGTACTAACAATGGGACATGTTCTAAACAATACAATTCAGGATATTTTGGCTCGGCGAGCCAGGCAACAGGGAAAATCCGTACTTTGGCTTCCCGGAACGGATCATGCAGGTATTGCCACCCAGACCAAAGTCGAAAGAGCCCTTAAGGATGAAGGGAAATCTCGGATGGATCTGGGTCGGGAAAACTTCATAGATCATGCAAAACTTTGGCGTGACAAACATGGAGGAATAATCTTGGAGCAACTCAAAAAACTTGGTTGTTCATGTGACTGGGAAAGAAATGTTCACACTTTGGACGAAGATTATTCCCGTGCTGTTATTTCGGCTTTCGTTAAGCTGTATAAAAAAGGATATGTCTACCGAGGTCAAAGAATGGTAAATTGGTGTCCTTCGAGTTTAACTGCACTTTCCGACGAAGAGGTTATCATGAAACCTCAGGAAAGCATTCTCTACAAAATCCGCTATCAAATTTTAGAGACACCAGGTGCTTACTTAGAGGTCTCTACCACTCGACCGGAAACTATTGTGGGTGATGTGGCATTAGCCATTCATCCCGATGATCCAAGATGGATTAATTTACAAGGTAAACATGTGATGCGTCCGATTAACCCCCAGGCCATGCCAATAATCGCCGACGAAGCAGTGGAAAAAGATTTTGGAACTGGGATATTGAAAATCACTCCCGCCCATGACCGGCTCGACTTTGAAATCGCTCAAAGGCATGACCTACCGATGCTTGAAATTCTTAATCCAGACGGAACACTCAATGAATTAGCCGGCCCAGACTATGCAGGAATGGAGCGTTTCTCTGCCAGAAAAGTAATTGCAGATAAACTAAGGGAGGATGGCAATCTAATCGAAGAGGAAAAACATCAAAATAATGTAGGTTTTTCCGAACGTGCAGATGTTCCTATTGAACCGAGATTATCCGAACAATGGTTTCTAAAGTACCCCCGAGTAGAAGAAGCAAAAAAAGCAGTTAAGGACGGGCACATTAAATTTTACCCAAAAAGATGGGAAAAGACTTACCTACATTGGCTCGATAACATACAGGACTGGTGTATCAGTAGACAATTGTGGTGGGGGCATCGAATTCCCGTATGGTATAAAAAAGGGAAAATGCGCTCCGACCCGGCTAATTGGCATATTTCAGAAAAACCGCCCTCTGACATAGATCAGTGGGAACAAGACGAAGATGTACTTGACACTTGGGCATCATCTTGGCTCTGGCCATTGGCGACTATGGGTTGGCCTGAGGAGGAAGCCATGGGAGAAAAAGGACTCGATTATTTTTATCCAACTTCAGCTCTGGTAACCGGTCCCGATATTATTTTTTTCTGGGTTGCTCGCATGATTATGGCTGGACTTGAATTTAAAGGAAGGCCCTACAAATCGGACAAGGCTATTCCGGACTCCGAAATTCCAGAAAGGATTCCCTTCAACGATGTTTACTTTACGGGAATTATACGGGATGAACAGGGAAGGAAAATGTCAAAATCCCTTGGTAATTCCCCAGATCCCCTCGACCTTATCGCAAAATATGGTGCCGATGGACTGCGTCACGGCATTATGAGCATTGCCCCGAAAGGACAGGATATTCGATTTTCTGAAGAACGTATTGAGCAGGGCAGAAATTTCTGCAATAAACTTTGGAATGTCTCGCGCTTCCGCTCAATGAGTGCTCAGCTTGAAGACAATTCTATATTAGAATTAATCGTCCTCCGCATTCAGGGAGATGTGTTAAACGAAGACGACCAGGCAATCCTTCTTCGATTAGTGGAAACCTTGGATCAAGTTGAAAAGTTATATGGCGAATATGAATTCAATGCAGTTTTACAAACTATATATCGGTTCTTTTGGAATGATTTTTGTGATTGGTATATTGAAGCCTCGAAAGCAAGAGTTCAAGAAAGTGCATCCAAGGATACCTGTTTAGCCATTCAGGATATTTGCCTCAGGCATATACTTCTGCTCCTTCATCCGGTTACACCATTCATAACAGAAGAATTATGGTTTCTTCTTGGTTTTGCCAATGGAAACTCCATTCAGGGAATGGCCCCCGGCACAGGAGCAGAGCTTCTTGAAAAACTCTCCATCGGTGGGCTTCAATTAGACACCAATGTACTTGATGAAATGGAGCATATTCGAGAGTTGGTTACCTCGATGCGTTCCTTAAAGGCAGATCGAAATTTATCAAACAATCGGGAAGTCGCATTTTCCTATGTAGCTAGTGACGAAAAAGCAGATATTCTATCACGACATTCCAAATCAATTTTAACCACCGTTGGAGGCTCTGCATTAAACCGGGTGGATGTGGCACCTACGGGTATGCCCGCCTTAGTCACTCCTTTTGGAGCGATCTACCTCGACCTGACCGTTGGGGTGGATTTGAGTGCAGAAAAAGCAAGATTGCAGAAAGAATTAGTAAATTTAGAAAAAATTGTTCAGTCTGTGAAGGCAAAATTAAACAACCAAGCTTTCACCTCTAAAGCTCCCCCTGAGATTATCGAGGGAGCAAGGCATCAATTATTGGAAAACGAAGCCAAGCTAAATGAGACTAAAGAAGCTCTTTCAGCGTTAACCTAATTACATTACCATTTAGCCGGAAGTTATTTATTGTTTAATTCAACTATCAGAACTTCCCAAAATCTTTTATTTAATCAACTACTTAAATCCATTTCTCACAGAGGATCTACTTGGCCAATTCAAAAGTCAAAAAGCCTAAACCTTGTCAATAATTAGGTCGATCTGCCGCTAATTATTCTTGCCAACAAGTAGCCTAAATTGATTTTGAGGAGTATGGCCAACAAGATAACAGTAAAAATTTTATTATTCCTAATTGTTTTCTCACAATGCAAAGGAACGAGCTGGAACCAATGGAGAGGACCGGAAAGAAATGGACAACCCCAAGGAAAAATCCAACTACATAATGAATGGCCCAAAGATGGACCATCAGTCTTATGGGAAAGTGATGAAATCCCAAGCCAAGATTACGGTGGCTTTGGCAGTATTATTACGGGGTCAAAAAAAGCCTACCTTTCTTTAGTTTGGCATAGAGATGTCCCTACTGAAACTCGAACGATTTCAGATTTATTTTTACGAAAAATGGGAATACGAAAAATCAACCTGCCGCCTGAAAAAATTATAAAGGCTGAAGAAGACCGACTTTCGCTGAGCCCCAGATTAAGAGGAAGTAAATTACAAGATTGGATTGATGATTGGATTGAAAAAAATCTGAGTGTTAAGGAAGCTTTGAGTATGGGTGATTTATTAGCCTCACGATTCAAGAAAGGAAAGCTTGCCATTCCCATAAGTACAATCAATCGAATGCACGAAATGAAAAGCACCGTTTTCCCTAATCAGCTGGCATTAGATGAGTGGTTGGATCAAGAAAACTTCAGCGAAGAAGTAAAAAAAAGAATTTCAGAGGGGGTTCCTCCAACCAAGCAGGAAGCGGAAGATGTGGTTCTCGCTCTCGATTTAAATACGGGAACAATAATCTGGAAAACATCTCTTGAATCTCTTCCAACAGGAAGGAAATCCTCATCAACGCCTTGTCTTTCCAATGGGAAAATTTACGCAATCGGAAGCGAGCGAATTTATTGCCTAGACTCAAAAACAGGAAAACTTATCTGGGATCAAAAATTACCCACCAAAGAAATTGCCAGCTCGATTCTGCCTTATAAAACAAGTGTCATAGTCCTAGCTGGAAACTTACGTGCTTACGACCAAAAGAACGGAACTCTCCTATGGGAAAACAACAATGTAAAAGGTAAAGCTGCATCTCCCTCTATTTGGAGGGCAGGAAGTCGAGAATTTATTGTATGTAATTCGAGTAAAAACATTTTCGCAATTGACCCGAATAATGGAAAAACTTTTTGGGAAGGCCCTGGTGGAGGTAGTTCGACTCCGGTATGTGAAAAAGATATTATGGTCGTTCATGGGAAACAGCAGGATACCGGTTTAATTGCCTACCGATATGAAAACGATAGCATTACCGAATTATGGAGAATACCAAAGCTAACCAGAAGAACTGATTCAAGTCCGCTAATAAAGGACGGTTATGCCTATTTAATTGGGGCAGGAATGAGAATGTGTGTAAATCTTGATTCTGGGGAAATTGCTAGAAAAGTTACTGCAAAGCACGATATTTCATCACCAATTTTAGCAGATGGTAAAATCTTGGCCTATGAAATCAACGGGAGCTTCTTAACAATGATCAATTCTGACCCTAACCATTTTGAGGAAATTCAAAAAGCAAAGGTCAATGCTCTAAAATGCACTTCTCCAAGTTTGGCGGGCAGCAAATTACTTATTAGAAAAGAAAGAAAAATTATATGTTTGGAACTTGGGGTTTTCAATTCGCCCTAAACATATCTTTACTTGAATCTTGGTACCTAGCTTGCTGACGAAAAGGAAGCTCGGGCAATTCAGGTAATTTATCACTCCCCAAATTATCACCGACTAATTTACGAGCTGCTTTCTGCAAAGATTGCCAACGTTCGAAATCGAGTTTTGGAGCCTGGGAAATAAGATGAAGAAGGCTTCTCCATTCAATCGCAACTCGTTCCATGTCTCCTGTACTTAGATCTTCCGAAAATTCTGAACTGCTCAATGGAGTTTCTTGCCAATGCCTCAATGCTTCATGGGCTCCATCCCCATACTCAACTGGGAGTCCATTCTTTAAATAGCCCGGACAATTCTTAAATCCAAAAGCCTCACGGCAAACAAGTGCGAGTCGGGATTCGGACTTTGCATACGCACGAAATCGATGACCTGCACGCAAATTTGCCAAATCATATACCAACTCTTCTATAGGGTAACTTAGATCCTCCACAGCCACTGCGACCGCTAGACCCTCTCCCTTTGAGAAGAAACTAAAAATCGTCCCGCGTTGCGTGGGAATACCATTCGAGTCGATTAAACCTAACTTTGCCCAGACTTCGGCCGGATATAGTGTACTTAAACTTTCGAGATCGTCCGCTTGTTTTTTTTCTATAAAAGGAGATTCAAAAATTCGTGTCGTTTTACGTAATGGTGGGTTAAGCAATATTTTACCCCGGGCATCCTTCCAACCTAATACAGTGGCATTTTCATAACGTAATCGAACCCGTAAAACCCCTCCTCGATCTACGAATTCATCCAATTCTCCACCCATGGTAATTGAAGGAAAATAATCACAAAAGACTTTTTCTAAGCCCCCCCTCTTCCATGTTTTTCGAGAAAACTTCTTCTTTAATTTTGGATTTTCCCGTGAAATCGTTTCCCGTAATTTTTTACGAAATGATTTAGTTAAGGTTACCAGTTTACCCTCCGTCTCTTTTTCATAAACTCCCAATGGCAATTCACGTCCATAGACCGGGTTTTTCTTATCACCAAATCGACATGGATTCCCAATCTTCACCTTGTCTAGAGTATTAGGCAAGCTCAGTGCCTGCCTCCACTCACCTTGAAAAAGAGCAAATGTTTCCCCCAACGGAGCCTGACACTGCCCTCCCCTTCGCTCCCACAGTCCGGAGGAGTTTCTCATTTCAACTACTTGGTTTCTGTCAGAATTAACAACATCTTCATTTTCTTTGGAAGAAACCTCATTTGCACGCATCGCAATTTTATTAATAGAATCACGGAGTCCCAATCTAACACTCTCTTCTGAAAATAAACGATGTGCCAAGCTACGAGCCGCCTCTAAATGATCATCACCACGCTCAACTGCATAACTCATGACTCGTAATATAGCTGGCCAATCCAATGTATTAGAACGCTTTAACTTGAGGGGACGCCCATCGCCCAAGCGGGCTTGCTTAGGCGCCACAATTACAAATCCTCTATCATCTAATCCTCGTCTACCAGCACGCCCAAACATTTGTAAGAGTTCATCAGGACGCAAAAGAAAAAGACCATCATCCACTCGGTATTCCCGATCTGTGACAAGAATGGAACGCATAGAAAAATTAACCCCGGCACCAAGACCAGTCGTGGCAATAACAACCTGCAATTGTCCAGTCTTGGCCAATGGTTCTACAACACCAGCACGAGAGTGGTAATCCAGTCCGCTGTGATGATATGCAATTCTACGTTTAAGCAGACCACTCAGTTCTTTCCCTGCAATTTTTTTTTGGTCGGCGGTTAATTCCAATGATTCAGTCTCTGGAAGCTCAGTAGCAAGTTGTTTAGACAATTCTACAGCAGCTTTTCTTCGGGGTGCAAAAATAAGAATAGGTCCCATACCCGCACTTAATGCCCCAGCCACCAGCTTAGGCCAATGCCCCCTTACTTTTCTTCCACGAAAGGGTCTTTTTAAAAGGGTTTCAGCAAAAACTTCATCCAAGGGAACGGGACGAACAAATTCCGTAACCAACTCAACCGACCGTCCATGACTTTCCAACCATTCTGCCACATCAGAAGGATTGGCAACGCTTCCACTCATCAATAGAAGCTGTACATTCAAAGGAGCCATTGCCAAAGTAATCTCATAACTTGGACCTCTTTGCTGATCCCCAAGCAACTGATATTCATCTACCACAAATAAATCCGGTCCTTGCCCCCGAAGCATACCTGAACGTTGAGTCTCCAGAGTCGCGACTACAACTCTCGAATCAACCCTGTAGTGCAAATCACCTGTTGAAAGCCCGACCTCCCAGCCCTTTTTTTTCCACTCTCGAAACTTATCATTTGCCAAGGCACGAGTTGGCACAGTGTATACTGCCCGGCCCTTCCATCCTGATTCAATTAATTGCTCAAAAACATAAGTTTTGCCCGCACCAGTAGGAGCGTGAAGTACAAGATCACGGCCTTCCCTCAAGATACCAAGTGCTTTTCTTTGCCAAGAATCGGGCAAGGAAATTCGTTCTCCAAAATTACTCATGTTCGTTTGCATTTGACTGGCAGACCCTTTGAATAACATATCAAGGAAATAAATCCATGAAAACCCGTCGAATTATAAATTTTCACTAAACCTCAAACCATTTTATAAATTGATAAATATCATTGTGGCTTGCGATCGAAATAACCTGATCGGTAAAAATGGAAAATTACCCTGGGATATCAGAGAAGATTGGAATTACTTTTTAAAAACCACCTATAACGGCATTTTAATAATGGGAAGACATTGTTATAATGAATTCGAAGAACATGCAAAAAAGAGAGAGGTAATTGCACTGAGCAGAAATCCCGATCAACATTTTCCTTACGCTCACAAAGCAAGCTCTCTTGTAGAATCATTGCAAATCGCGAAAAACTTGGGCGACAACAGGACCATTTGGATTTGCGGTGGAAATAACATTTATAAAGAAGCCCTTCCGTTAGCAGATCGTTTATACCTGACCGAAATCGATGCTGAATATTCTGGCGATATTTATCTTCCGGCATGGGATAAACATTTCACAAAAGAAATTTCCAGCCAAACTCTTCAAACAAGTACAACTGAACTGACCTTTCGTATTTTGTCTAAATAACTATTCGTATACCTCGAATGCTTGCCTAGGCTTCGAGTATAATTTATAAATCTATTTTAATTTCTATTAAGAATGGATAAACTTCGATTTCTCACTCCTGAAAACCTCGACCAAATTCGAATTGATTTTGGAACTCCGACTTTTGTCTATGACGAGGACACATTACGAGCAAACGCTCGGGCAGTTAAGAACTTCCCCAATGCTTTTGGCCTTTTTCCTAGATATGCAATGAAATCGGCTCCAACTGCTGCTATTTTAAGAATCTTCAACAATGAAGGTTTGGGTATAGATGCAAGTTCGGAATTTGAAGTCGAACGAGCTGTTCGTTCAGGTTACGGCACAGAATCAATTTCCATGAGTACTCAGGAATTCCCTGAAAACTTTCGCTTTTGGGTACAAGACGGAGTAAAAGTAAATCTTTGTTCTCTCAATCAAATCCATAAATTCGGAATTTGGGGAGGCGGGGAATCAGTTGGGCTACGCTTTAATCCAGGAATGGGCTCAGGAGGAACAAATCGTACAAATGTGGGCGGACCAGCAAGCAGCTTTGGTATATGGAAGGACGATTTAGAAGAAGCAAAATCCCTTTGCAAGAATTATAATTTAAAAGTTGATCGGATCCACACTCATATTGGCTCGGGCTCTGACCCACTGGTTTGGCAGAAAGTTGCTGGAATGAGCCTCGACTTGGTTCGGGCATTTCCAACCGTTAAATCCTTAAACCTCGGAGGAGGTTATAAAGTGGCAAGAATGGCTGACGAACAGGCAACCGATCTCCAGGAAATTGGAGAACCCGTAAAAAAATTATTTGAAGATTTTGCCGAGGAAACAGGAAGAAAGTTAAAACTTGAAATTGAACCAGGAACTTTTCTTTTAGCCCACGCATGCAGTTTGGTAACCACGATTCAGGATGTTACTTCAACGGGTAAAGAAGGTTATCGATTTCTCAAACTGAACGCTGGCATGACTGAAATTTTAAGACCTAGTCTATACGGAGCCCAGCACCCAATTTTTGTGATACCTGAAGAAGGCCAGTCCAAATTCAGAGATGAAGTTGAACAAGTTGTGGTTGGCCATTGTTGCGAATCAGGAGACTTGCTAACACCGGCTCCGAATGAACCAGAATCCCTTTCTCCCCGAATGCTTCCCAGAGGTGAAATTGGGGATTCCTGTGTAATTGAAGGGGTTGGTGCATATTGTTCATCCATGTCTGCTAAAAATTATAATTCTTTCCCTGAAGCCGCAGAAGTATTAAAAAAATCAGATGGTTCTCTTTCGCTGATTCGTAAAAGGCAAACATTTGAACAAATTATTGAGAACGAAGTTGTTCCGTGAAAACATCCGGCTTAGGTAAGTTTGCCCTTGGGCAAGCTGTGCCCAACCGTGATCATGCTGTGTGCGTAAGTATTCCCACAGTGGATGACTTGATCGGATACGAAGAAAAAAAACCTGAAACATTACAGGCAATGAGTTCAGGCTATCCCAGGTTTGTTCAACATCGCTTTCTTCGTAAACTTATTGAAATGGAAGAGAATCAGGAAAATTCTTTAGGCTTCCATAACTTTTTATTTTCAAGTTCGAGGCATTGTGATGAGGCAATAGAAATATGTTCAATTCAAGATTCTGTAATCAGCGAAAGGGATGAATACACTTGGATGCGAATACCCTTTCAAAGTAAAAAGACCACTCAAGTCGAATCTTTTTTACAGCACACTGGGGGTCTGATTTCTTCCCGAAACGCAGAGGATATTCTTCTCAAAAAAGGCTACCTTTTAAACAGGGAAAATATATCCAGTCATAAAAAACCAATAGAATTTGCACAGAAGGTCATTGCCCAAGTTCATGGCACAGGGGTTTCTCCAAATGGAGTATTATTTGCATCTTCAGGTGCAAATGCATTCTATTCTCTATTTAAAACTGCATATCTGCATTCAATAAAGAAAAAGAAAAACCTATGGATTCGATTAGGATGGTTATATTTGGATACAATCGAAACCATGAGTTTATTAGGAAAAGAAGACGAAATTATCACCCTTACTGATCCCTCTGACTTAATTGGTTTAAAAAAAGTTTTTCAACAATTTGGAAGTAAAATTGCCGGTGTAGTCACCGAGTTTCCAACCAATCCACTCTTGCAATCCTGCGACCTTGAACAAGTCCGTGAATTGTGTGATCAAATAGACGCCATGCTGATTATTGATCCAACTATGGCTTCGCCAAAAAATTCAAAAGTCGCTGAATTTGGAGATGTTCTAGTGAATAGCCTTACCAAATATGCAAGTTGGGAAGGCGATGTAATGATAGGAAGCCTAGTTTTTCCTGATCATTCCCAAATTGGTCGGGAATTATTTGACGAAACAGCAAGAACGATCTGTCCTCCTTTTGAAAGAGATCTTTTACGTCTTTGCGAACAGCTGCCTTTGTATCCTAGCTTTGTTGAAAAAACCAACCAAAGCCTTCTTCAAATTGTTGATTTTCTTGAATCAAATAATTCTATTGAAAAAGTATTTTGGGCTTACCAAGAGAATTCGGCTGAAAATTTTAGACAACGTGCTGGCGATGGAAAACCAGGTTGCGTAGTCAGCTTTGAAGTTAAGGGCGATTTCGAAAGCTTTTATAATCAATTAAATATGCTCAAAAGCCCAAGTTTTGGAACTGAATTTAGCCTTTGTTGTCCATATGTTTACTTAGCACACTATAATCTGACTAAAAGCTCAAAGGGACATCAGATCTTGAAAAAAGCAGGTATATCTCCAAATCTTTGCAGGTTATCTGTTGGTCTCGAAAATCCGAAAGATGTAATTGATACCCTGCAGATTGCTCTGCAGGGTATGAATAAATAAATTAAAACCTTTTCGAGATTTTTACTCGAAAGAATGGGAATCAAGAACTTTACGAATCCGTTTTTTAGAAAGACGAACGAACGCAGGAACTCCATTCTCATAAGGAACCTCAACCTCACCCTGAATCAAAGGCTGGCAGTATTTGATAAACTTTGCTGTCATACTTACCCGGTCTTCAGAAATCCAGTCTGCGGGGATTTCTTTAACTCCATTGGCAATTTCTGATAGTGGAGCAAGGCTAGTTTCACAACTGTAAGTTTCACCTTCTGCCCGAACCAAAATAACCATTTGGTCTGTCTCACCTGCAATGGCTGCTTTAACTGCTGCTTGACCAGCCATAAACGCTTCATCGTTATCAGTTTGGGAAGAGCAATGAGCAGCAGCTCGCTGACCTGTACCCAATTTAGATGAACGAGCTTTGACCGCCAAGTTCTCCTCAACCAAACCGGCAAGAAAATCACCAATCCCACCTAGTTGTTGATGACCAAAAGCATCTTGTGCATTAGTGCTGTTGGCAACATAATTACCGTCATGGTCAAGCAAACCTTCGCCAACTACAACCAAACAATATTTGTTTTTCTTTAGAACACGTTGAACATCATCAATAAATTGTTCTTTTGAAAAGGGCAGTTCCGGAAGATAAATTAAGTGAGGAGCGTCATCTGGATTTTCCTTACTCTTTGCAAGAGTTGAACCAGCCGCGATCCAACCCGCATTTCGTCCCATAACTTCAACTATAGAAACAAGATCATGCTGCCCCATTGCTTCATGATCCAAGGCAGTTTCTCGTATAACTGAACAAATATATTTTACTACACTACCGTAACCAGGACAGTGATCAGTGGTAACCAAATCATTATCAATGGTCTTCGGGACACCAATAACTCGAAGTTCGTAATTTTTTTCCTGAGCAAGTTTGGAAATTTTATCTGCAGTATCTTGGGAATCATTCCCTCCTGCATAGAAAAAATATCTAATATTATGAGCTTCAAAAACTTCAAGAACACGTTCGTAATCCTGATCGCGTTTTAACTTAAAACGACAAGTGCCCAAAGCGGAAGCTGGAGTATAGCGAAGTCCACGAATGTTTTGTTGTGATTCTTCGGCCAGATCGATTAAATCTTCCTTAAGAATTCCAAGTACTCCGTTCATTCCACCATATATTTCTTCAATACATGGATTATTGAGGGCTTCTGTCACTACTCCAGCAACACTTGCATTGATAACAGCGGTTGGTCCCCCGGACTGGGCGACCAAACAATTTCCAACTAATTCTTCTGCCATAATATTAAAAGGGTCAAATAACGAAAAAAACGCTCATCCCACAGAGGAACGAGCAAAATGGCAATCGCAAAATAAATACACCTAGTATGTAAAATTATAAAAAGAGAAAAAGCTATAAAATAGATGGCGGTTTATATGCCTTTGCTTCCGGATAACGCTTATCCCATGATGCCGCTTTTTTAATAAAAGAATCTACTTGTGAATGAGCGGCCCCGACTCTTTTTTGCCCCTCTTTAATCAAAGAATTAATAACAGCCGCCTTTAGACCCACTCGCTTATCTTTGGAAAGCCTTCTGGCCAAGTCATTCTCTTTAATTTTCCCTTTTCGTAAATCTTTTACGGTAGCAACGGCATGTTGCTTGATAGCAGCATGGGCATCCTCTCTTCCTGCACCCGCTTTTACGGCTTCCATCATAATTGTTGTAGAAAGTAAAAACGGTAAATAGTGATTGGCTTCTGACTTGATCATGGCAGGAAAAACCTCCATCTGGCCTAGAACAGTCAGGAAAGTATCCAACAACCCATCGATAGCAAAAAATGCGTCGGGCAATGCAACTCGTCTAACAACTGAACAGGAAACATCCCCTTCATTCCATTGATCACCAGAAAGACTGGAAACCATAGCAAGGTGTCCGTTCAAAATTGCATGAAAACCATTAATTCGTTCGCAACTTCGACTATTCATTTTATGAGGCATTGCTGAAGAGCCAGTCTGCCCTTTGGCGAAACCTTCTCCAAGTAGTTCATGCCCTGCCATGATGCGCAAAGTCTTGGCAAAGCTTGATGGTGCTGCCGCAAGACGAACTAAAATTGAAACTACTTCAAAATCAAGACTTCGGGGATAGACCTGCCCCACATTTTGCCAGTTTGCAACTGCTCCAAGATGCTCCATGATCTTTCGGTCAAGTTTATCAGCTTTTTCCACACTTCCCAAAAGAGTGACCTGATCCAATCGAGTTCCGACTGCACCCTTAAGTCCACGATAAGGATAATTGACACATAAACTGGTCAAAGCGTCGAGAACCCGCTCCAGTTCTTCTCCCCAATTTGCCATTCTTTTCCCCAAAGTCGTAACTTGGGCTGGAACATTATGAGATCGAGCAGTGAGTGGAATATCTCTGTATTCTTCAGCTTTTTGAGACAATGCCAAAAGAGCTGCCACACCTTTATCCAGAATTAAACTAAGCGAACGGTGAATTTGAAGTTGTTCCACATTTTCAGTTAAATCACGACTTGTCATTCCCTTGTGGGCATGTTGATGTCCCGCTTTTTCAGCAAATTCCTCCAATCGAGCCTTTACATCGTGCTTGGTAATTTTTTCACGTTCCTGGATGGACTCCAAGTCAACTGATGCTTTCACTGCAATGGAAGATTTAATAGCTTTTTCTTCAATTTTTATACCTAGTGACTTTTGGGCCTTCATGACTGCAATCCAAAACTCTCGTTCAAGGATTATTTTTCCAGTGGCAGACCAAAGGTTCTTCATTGGATTCGATGCGTATCGTTCAGCAAGAACATTGGATATTTCAGAATTCATAAATAAAAGAGTTAGAATGTCTCTAGTTTTTGGCAAACCGAACGGATAATAAATTCAGGAGTCGATGCACCTGCGGTTACACCCACGCAGTTAAAACCATGAAAGCTTTCCTTTTCAATATCATTCGCAGTTTCAATATGAAAAGTGGGTTTTTCATAACTGGAGGCAAGCTTAGCTAATTTCCGGGTATTGGCGGAATGCTTTCCGCCTATTACCACAATAACTTCTGCACCGTCATCCACTAATTGGACAAGGTCGGACTGCCTTTCCTTGGTAGCCCCGCAAATAGTGTCAAAAATGATAAGATTGGGATATTTCGATGATAATATGTAAGAAAGGTTTTTAAATTCATGGGTAAACATAGTCGACTGAGATACCATAACCAACCCTGAATTAAAGGGTGGCAGTCTTTCCAAATCTTCCTCGTTTGTGATTACATGCCCTCGCCCTTTGGCATATCCGAGCAGACCAGCAACTTCCGGATGTTTCGGGTCCCCAAAAATAACCACATCATATCCGCGTTCGGCATGGGCTTTTATCTTACCGGCAATGATTCCAACATCAGGACAAGTGCCATCCCGAAAAGGCAGTCCGAGGTTTTGTAAGTATTTTCTTCTATCTGGAGAAATCCCGTGAGCTCTTACAACCACAACTGATTCCTTCTCATTTTCTACTGGCAAATCTAATTTTGAATTACTCTGATAATCTCCGACTTCCCTTATATCTTCTTTGCCCAGTTCCTCCATCATTTGACTGTTATGAATTAAGGGGCCGTCTGTATACACGGTCCTTTCCCCACCCTGTGCTTCCTCACGGGCAACCTGAATTGCACGTTCAACTCCCCAACAGAAACCTGCACTCTTTGCTCTAATAACTTTCATTTCAGAAACTCTTCATTAACGAGATATGAGGAGATGTACAATATTGATTTGCAATCATCCCAAAAAGAATAACAAAATAATAATATGTTTAAAGCAATCCCCCATAATTTTTTTCATTTGCTCCCTACCATCTTTCTTTTCTGTTTCTCCTATGCACAGTCAGCCGAGAAAACAAATGTAAAAGAACCTGATAGTTTTTACCAAAAAGGTGAGCGCACTCGAGACGGAATAGGCAAATATTACATGGGACGAGAGATCTCGCAGGTTATGGGACACCTAGGTGCAGGTTGGCTCGAAAGACCAAAGAGGGAACAAGAAGAAAGAACTGACTTACTGGTTAAAAACATGAAGCTTTCTGAATCGGACCATGTTGCCGACATAGGAGCCGGTTCGGGATATTTTTCTTTTAGAATCTCGCCTCTTGTTCCAAAAGGAAAAGTTCATGCCGTGGATATTTCCCCCCAGATGCTTGGCATTATTAGAGCAAAGAAGGGTGCAGGTAAATTTACAAATGTCGTTCCCGTGCAAAGCTCAATCAAAAACACAACACTAGACAAAGAGTCCATTGACTGTGCACTCATTGTTGATGCTTATCATGAATTTTCCTACCCTCGTGAGATGGCCCACTCCATCTACCAGGCACTCAAGAAAGGGGGTCGTCTAATATTGATTGAATATCGCAAAGAAGATCCGTCAGTTCCTATTAAGCTTCTTCATAAAATGACACAGAAGCAAGCGATTAAGGAAATTAGCCAAGTGGGTTTTGTTTGGAAAAAAACCTTGGATTTTTTACCTCAACAGCATTTTATGGTTTTTGAAAAACCTAAAAATCAATAACGACACATGTTTGTTAAAACTTAAATTCTTTTGCACAACAGTTTCTAAAATTATTCCAGAAAAATGAAATTATTCACAAACCAATTCTTGCTTTTAATATTACTCCCCATTCTGTCTATTGGGTTCCTTCATGCCGAAGAAATTGAAGTTGCCGGCTACAGCTTTTTATCCCCTGAAAAATGGGTATCCTCGACGCCAACCTCTAAAATGCGCAAAGCCCAGTTTAATGTACCTGGTGAGGATGGAAGAGATGCCGAAGTCGCTTTTTTTCATTTTGGAAATGGAGGCGCAGGTGGAGTTAAGGCTAATATTGATCGTTGGATGGGACAGTTTGAATCGCCCAAGGGTAAGATTGTAAAGAACACCGTAATTGGCGACATTCCTGTTTCTTACGCCCAAGCTCACGGTACTTTTTTGAGCGGCAGTGCTTTTGGTCCAAAAACACCAAAACCAAATTATGCTCTTCTCGCCGCAATTATTTCAGGAAAAAACGGGGCCATATTTATTAAAATGACGGGGCCCAAAGAGACAGTGGAGGCACAGGTTTCAAACATGAAAAAGATGGTGCTTAATTCCTTGGATAAATAACGAAATATTTCTTATTTTCGGCTTCCCGAGAAGCTGTCGCAGATACCCTGATATACAGCTTCAGCATACTCTTCTACCAAGCTTAGCTTAGGTTCTCCCCTAACTTGCATTTTCCCCTTGTAGTTCCCTAACTGAATCCGCTCGTAAGCCTCCTTAGAATTAGCTATATAAGGTTCTAAGAAAACCACTGGGCATTGGTAAATTCGATTAGCGAGTAAATTTCTTGCCCACACACCCTTAACCTCTCCGACTTTCAATGCGTTGGGTCCTTTATAGCTGAATGCAGGAAGTTTTGTTAGTCGATTGAATGAGCGCGAAACATTTTCCGCGAGGAGTAACTCCGTTTTATGCCACCCGTTTAATAGACGGTAAATCATTGCAAATCGTTGTTGGTCATCGGCAAGCTCCCCACCCATATAGCAACCATTGACCAGTACATGATAATCATTTCTATCCAACAACTCTAAAGAATCTGGATCGGACCAGGGTGCTGCATTTAAATGTATACAAACCGCGAAGTCGGGAAGAGCCTGGGTATTGATAAAATCAGCCCGGGCATAAATCTCACTTACCCGGTAAAATAAGACCTCACTTCGGTCCGTTATCATCTCTATCCGCTCTTCAGCAGGATATTGCTCTCCCCGTTTTTCTTCCTTCGCGACGATCCATTCCTCGACCTCCTCTAGAAAGTCTTGGGGTTGATAAGAACTAACTGGTCGGTTTTCCTCACGCACTAAAATTACTTTAGCACCCTCATCAATTAATTTTTTTTTGAGAATTTTGGCTACGATCAGGGCTAAGTCTCCCTCCTTCACCGGAGGGCTCTCCCCAATCGAAAAATGCCTACCTTCCATTTTTGAATAATCTCCACCAATATGCCCTGGGTCCAAAGCAATAGTAAGTCCCTGTAATGAAAGTTTAGACCCGGATTGGGGAACACTGTCTTCGCCAGTGGATGTTTGATTTCCATCTCCAAAGGAAAGTTTATACCAGTCATCCAATGCTTTACTTTTCCGAATCCACACCTCTTCTTCCTTTAATTCTACCCAACCCTTTCGCCAAGTGGCACGGGGACAATAAACCTTGGTAAGAAGATGCTCAAAGTCAGTCCTATTTATACGATTCTGAAATGAATCAAGAGATGACCACTCGGGTACGATGCTGGTATCAAGAAAGTCCTTAGCCAAAAGCGGCCAAGTAAACACCAAAAAAATCCACCCAGAAATCCATCGCCCCATTAAAATAAACATGAAGACAAAAAATAGGGTTTGCAAAGTTTTTTCTTTTTACCGAGGACTCTAGGTACGACTTTTATTGTTGATGAAATTTAGCAACCAGCCTTCCATAATTTTCAAGGATAAGGAAATTCTCCTCCTTGAAGATGACCTGCTTCTTGGAAAACGAATTTCTGCCTTTCTTGAAAAAAGTGGTGCTGAAATAACTCATTGCAAAAGCCTTAAAGAAGCAAGAAGGGTCCTCACTGACCTAAGCTTTGATGCCGCACTATTTGACTTAAACCTTCCGGACGGCGACAGTCTCGAACTCCTGAGGGAAGGAATTGTACCTCAAAATACTTCGACGGTTCTCATGACGGGCGAAGGTGGAATTCGCTCTGCTGTTGAAGCAATTCAGCTGGGTGCATCTGATTACCTGAGTAAGCCTTTTGACTTGGATGAACTGGCCTATATTTTTGCCCGAGCAGACAACCGGAGAAAAAATGTCAGGCTTAACCAGCATAACCGGGAGAAGGAAAAGAAGAAAACGGATGATCTGTTTTTTAAAGGGGCGTTTGCTAAGGACTTAGAAAAACTAAAAAAAATACTAGATGCAGACCAAAGGCTTGAGGCAAACCTCCCTCCCCTACTCATCGATGGCCCAACTGGTTCAGGTAAATCCACTTATGCACGCTGGATTCATAGTCATGGCCCCAGGTCTGAAAACTCATTTGTCGAAGTCAACTGCTCTGCAATCCCGGAAAATCTGATTGAATCTGAACTCTTCGGGCATGAAAAGGGGGCTTTTACGGATGCCAAAAATGCCCGCATTGGTCTTTTTGAAGCGGCCGACCATGGCACCCTCTTTTTGGACGAGATCGCAAGCCTTTCCCTCGCGGCACAGGCCAAGGTTTTGCTGGCGATTGAAAACGGGATTATTCGCAGAGTGGGCGGAACCAAAGAGATAAAAGTGAATATAAGAATTATTGCCGCAGCCAACCAGGATCTACGGCAGATGATTCAGAGTCGGGAATTCAGGGAAGACTTATTTCATCGATTGGACCTTTTACGGATCAACATTCCGGAGCTAAAAACAAGGGGGCCTGACATTCTTCTGCTAGCCAACCATTTCCTCACAAGTCTAAGTAAAAAATACAGGGTGACCGTACCCAAAATATCAAAATCCAGTGAGGCTTACATTATTCGCCACCAATGGACTGGTAATACGAGAGAATTAATCCATGACCTTGAACGGGCATTGGTCATGGCCGAAAAAGGCAAAGATCTCGAACTTTCAAACGAACCACTGGGAGAGCAGAAAAACAATGCATTTTTGTCAGAAAATGATTGGCTAAATCCATCATTCGTTTTTCCCACGGACGGGTTTAACCTTGAAAAAGAGATGCTTCGACTCATCGAACATGCAATATCACAAGTAAATGGAAACATTTCGGAAGCAGCCAGATTGCTCGGTGTGCCAAGGGATTACATTCGCTACCGACTTCAGAAAAAAGGGGGATAATATTTGGGAATTATTTCTAATCAACCCCATCAACTTGGGGATTATTTCCAAATGCACCGCATGCCAAACAGATGGCATTTACCATTAAGTCCTAAAAATCAACATCTTAAGCCATCCTTCAGCTTTGGCACCATAAATGGTTAAGCAAATCAACAGTTTATAATAATTACCAAAATCAGATATGAAAAAATTAATTACCTTATTATTTATTAGCAGCCTTCATTCTTCATGGGTAACTGCACAGGAAAAGCCATCAATCGAAAAACCAATGTTTGGTGATTCTAAGGACCGCCCGAAATTTATAAAAAAAGAATTCCCCAGCCATTGGGGTAAGCCTCCTGAAATGCAACTTAAGGATTATGTTGCTCTTCCCAAAGGTTTTGGTCATGGAAGTTCCACTCTGGCATACTGGATCAAAGAAAATCTAAAAAAAGATTACATCGAAAAGCCCGAAATCTTGACTGAAAGAGAAAAACTGGATCCCCGGAAACATGAAGCCGAAGTTCTAGGAGCATTAAAAGAAGGTCGTATGACCAGAGAAGAGGCCCAAAAAAAACTAGGTGCGCTGAGGGGGGAGATGGAGAAAAAAGGTGAATTCAAGCGTCCGAAACGTCCACAAAAACCTGAACTCAGCGACTCTGTAAAGGAAAGTATTTCCAATATTAAATCGCAACAGGAGGCCCTTCATCGTTCAATGAAAGCAAAACTAGCGGACCTCGGCAAAGACGCTTCCAAGGAAGACATGCGTGAGGCAATTGAAGCATTTAAAGCTGATAACAAAGATAAATTCGAAGCGATCAAACAAGCACACGATGCCATTCGCGAAAGTATCGAATCAGCTCGTCCTGAAAAACCCGAGAGACCCGAGCTATCTGCCGAATTAAAAGTTAAAGTGGAAGCCCTCAAAGAAAAACACAAAGAGTTACACACCGCCCGTAAAGAACTCCACGAACAGCTTAAGGAAGCCTCAAAAGAGGAAAAAGAGGTGTTGATTTCCGCATTTAAAGAAACCAACAAAGAAAAACACGAGGAAATCAAAGCAAAATCCAAGGAAATTAAGGAAGAAATCAGGGAAATTGTCGAAACGGAAGCTACCCGAACTTCTGATTTGTAATATCTCCATATTTTATAGCTAAATCTAACTGACAGGAAGGAGCGATATCCTCGCTCCTTCCTTTTTCTTTGGCAAAATCAAAACAACTTTTTAATATGGCCTCTTGATTACGGGAAATAATAAGCTTCCTACTTTGCTAAGTATACTGCTTTTATATACTTCGGGAGTACTTTCCGAGCATGCATTAGCTCAGGTTATAAAAGAACCTTCTTCCTTTGTTTCAAACTTGGGAAACCTGGAGGTCCTCAGTCTTGGTGACTTTGATGCAAGTCCAGTTCCCAATCAAATTACCGAAACTCCTATGCAGGTAGTTTCAGCAGAGTCCCCTCCATTGCCCTCGCCTCCCACGCAAAATGCTCCGGCTAAAAAGGAAAGCATAATGACAGATGAGGAACTTGAATTTCTTCTCTTTGGATCGATAGATGAAGTCGTGCTCCCAGAAACTAAATCAGAGGAAAATGATTTTATTGAACTCGCTAATTCCAAAAGCTGGTTGCCATCCGTTTCTGCATCAGTTGCTTTCGGGGTTTCAGATAACCCCATGTATGGACCATATATTCGAGAATCAAGTACATATATGGAATTTGAAACAGAGAGCTTTTTACTGAGACAGGCTAGCCCTGATTTCTTAAGCTATTTCTATTTTTACGGTGAAGGAAAAAGATTTTTGGAAGTGGATGATCACAAGCTAACTGGAATTCTTCTTGTCCAGGGAGAGCATTCATACAGACCTAAAAACTCTCCAGGTTCAGGAGGTGTTAAACTCCGACACACTTACTACGATCAGGCTTTTGATTTTTCAGACCTCGGTCTTCCTTTCTCCATGCAGGTACAATCAAATAAATCAGAAATAATTCCTCATTTCGGCTATCAACTTACTCCCAATACAAAATTGTCTACCGAAGCAACATTTGGAATTGATCAGTATGACAACCCTTCGGAAAATAATTCGGATCAAAAAATTCAGGTAGACCTAACTGCTAAGCAAAGCAAGCAAACCACATTACATGCGAAAATCTTCCACCATACCATTCGTTATATTGAGAGGAGAAGAAAGGATGTAGATGGCACAAATTTATCAGAGGGAAACCTCCAAACTAAAAAAAAAGGCGTTTCTGGGTCATGGGAAAAGCAGTCGAAGAACCCATGGTTAGACACAATAGGAGCAGAACTTCAATACAGCCAATTATCGGATAATGCCGGTGCTTATTACGATTACAGTAAAATCAGTGCAAAGGTTTCTCATGAAATGAAAGGTGAAAAATGGAAATCAGTCACGGAATTGGGTTGGGCAAATTATTTGTATGATGTCAGACCCGTTTCTAATGGTGCTCAATTTGAACGACAAAGTTATGGAATTGATTTAATGGTGGCTCGTAAAATCTCCTCGAACTGGGAAGCTTACTTCAAGTGGCGGTTTGAGGAGGATCAATCCAATGCAAGAGATTATGAATATTACACCAACTTTTGGGCGCTGGGTGTAAAGTGGGAAAACTAGATAAATTGAAAACAGAAAACAAAAAATCAAAAGAAGGAAGGCTTATTATTGCTGCAATCTTATTTCTATTTGGATTGCTTACTTTTGTCCTCCAGTATTTTGCACTTAATCAATTTTATAACCTGGCAATCGAACGAACCGCGAAGGTCCTTTTACCGGAAATTAAAAACCTCTTTGAAGATATAGAAAAGGAACTCCTCGAAGAAAATCTTGATTACATTAATCTTGGCCTGGATCAATTGGTTTACGACGATTTAGAGGGGCTAAGAATCCTCGCAATAAGGTCCCTTGAAATTCCCGACATCCGAGGTGTATATGCCTATGACAGTAAAGGTAAAATCCTCAATTTACCAACCAACATAGAGAGAGAAAAAAAGAGGTTTTTCTCTTTGGAAAAAGTGGTAGATGCAGGAAAAATAACAAATTTCCAGAGTGATACACTTTCCATTATTTTTCCTATGGGGGAACAGGCTGAAGTGGGGTTCCTCGAACTAATCGTTGATCCGAAACCGGACATTATCCCCGAGCGAAATGCAATCAAATCACAGGTAATAAAACAAGGCCTGATAGTTTTTCTCTTTGGCTCTATTCTTTTGCTTTTTGTTTTCGGTCTATTTTTTAAACGATTACAGAAAGCTGAAGCACAACTGCTCGCCAAAACCGAAGATCTAAAGCATACCAACCAAAGGCTCGTCATGGCATGTAAAACTGCCGGACTGGGTGCAATTACTGCCCACTTAATGCATGCAATTAAAAGTCCGCTCATGGGACTAAAGAACTTGGAGTTGAGCGGAGATAAAGCCGACGCGAAAATTGCTGAACAGGCATTGCAATCAACCACAAAACAGATTGAAAACATGGTTCATGAGACAATGAATTGCCTCAAAGAATATGAATTGGATGAAGAAAGCTATTCTTTTGAAGCCCATGAGCTCCTTTGTATGACTGCAAAAAAATTTAATTCGAAAGGAAAGGGAGATTGTGTAAGCATAATCTCAAGCCAATGGGACAAGATTAATATTAACAATTTACAGGCTAATCTTCTTCTTCCGATTCTACAAAACCTGGTGCAGAATGCATTGGAATCTGGTAGGAAAACAAAAGTCTTCCTGCAGCTTGAAAAAGTGGCAGGAAGAATCGCATTTCTCGTTGCCGATAATGGACCGGGAGTCCCCAAGCACATCAAGGATGATTTATTCTCTCCCACCCGAAGCAACAAGGAACATGGTAGCGGGCTCGGACTGGCAATTTGTAAGCAATTAGCAGAACAAATTAATGGGGGAATTTTTCTTAAATCAAGTACTGCTAAAGGATCCACATTCTGTGTGGAAATTCAACCCGCGGAAGAACTCTTATAAATTTGTATTATTTAGCCAAATTATGCTAATTTAAATCGTGTCCTTTAACTTTCATTTACCCTGCCATACTAGGGTTGTTATTCCCGTGCTCATGGCAATGGCACTTGCTTACACGGGAGTTGCGAACCCTACGGCTCATTGGTCAACTCCTTACTCAACGGGGGGAACTATTTTCTCATCTCCAGCCATTGCCTCGGACGGGACAATCTATATTGGATCGAATGATAACAAACTCCACGCCATCAATTCGAATGGATCTGCAAAGTGGACTTTTACGACCGGGGACTGGGTTGATTCCACTCCTGCAATCGGTGCAGATGGGACCGTTTACTTTGGCTCATGGGATAATCAACTCTATGCAGTCAACCCCACGGACGGTTCTAAAATATGGGATTTCAATACCAGTAGTAGCATAATTGCCTCACCGGCGATTGGAGTTGACGGACGGATTTACTTTGGATCAAAAGACGAATTTTTCTACGCTCTGGAATCAAATGGTTCACTGGCATGGGAAACCTATGTAGGCAATGCGATTACTTCCTCAGCAGCGATCGGACAGGACGGAACCATCTATTTCGGGGATGAAAACGGAACCTTTCACGCCCTTAATCAGGATGGAACTACGAAATGGACATACGAAGTGGATGATGTGACGGACACTAACAAATCAATTCTTTCATCCCCAGCCATTGATCTGTTAGGAAACCTATACTTCGGAAGTGGCAACGGATATTGTTATTCCATCACGGACGGAGTCAGTGCCGCCGTACTGAACTGGAAAGTTGGGACGAATGACCGAGTGGATGCATCTCCCGTGCTTGGTCAAAACAATGAAGTTTTTTTTGTTTCCCGCGACGGATACCTGCGTTCTGTTGATACTGGTACGGGTATCACCAACTGGGAAGGATTCACTGGAGATGTTTTTTACAGTTCACCGGTTGTCGATGCCAACGGCAGGGTTTATGTAATTGGATACACAGGATTCGGAGAAAATCATCTATTCGCCTTCAATAACGATGGTAGCAAAGAATGGGACACAAACAATTCATCCTCCCCGCTTACCATTGGTGGACTGGTAGATTCATCCCTTGCCCTCGACTCAAATGGTAATCTTTTCTTCGGCTGTTTCGACCATCAGGTTTATTCTATAAATGTCGGAAGCGGTATTGCGGATAATGCATGGCCTCAATTTCAAAGAAATGGTTTACGAACGGGAGCATGGCCAAGTTACTCTGTAAATGTTACAATATCACCAACTGGAGCTGGTGTAGTAAATGGAACGGGAATCTTCAACGAGGGTGCCACTGCAACTCTCTCGGTTACACCAAGGTCTTCAGACGGATACAGTTTTATACATTGGACGGGCGGACAAACTGGTTCGAATAATCCCTTGGTAATTATAGTTAATTCTGACTTAAACTTGACTGCAAACTTCGGTCTAAATACTTACAATTTATCAATGAATGGAACAAGCGGAGGTACTGTAAGTAGCGGAGGGATTTTCACACATGGAGATATAGCTCAAATCACGGCAACACCAGGCAACGGATATTTTTTCAACGGATGGACAGGGGAAGCTGTATCTGATCCCGCCTCCTCCTCAACTACTGTCAGTATGACTCAGGCAAGAACGATTACCGCTAATTTTTCGAGAATACCCTATGAATTGAATGTTTCTATCGTACCAGTTGGTGCCGGAATAATCGAAGGAAATGGTATCCATTTTCATGGTGACAATGTTACTTTGGAAGTCTCACCCAATACCGATGCAGGATACAGCTTTGCAAGTTGGGGCGGTTCAATGGTGAGTGGAGCAAATCCTTTAAGCTTTCAAATATCCTCAGATATGAACCTAACCGCAAATTTTTCTTTGAATGAGTATTTTCTATCTGTTACTGCAGAAAAAGGTGGGTCTACTTCGGAATCGGTCAGAGTCACACATGGAACTTTGGCTCCGATCAATGCTACTCCAGCAAATGGGTATGTTTTTTCTGGTTGGAATGGAAATGGAATTACCGATCCATCCTCTTCTTACACGACAGTTAGTATGACCCAAGACAGGAATGTTAGTGCTATGTTCTCACGCATTCAATATTACATTTCCTCAACAGCTGGAATTGGCGGATCGGTAAATGACATTAATGGGTCCTATTCCTATGATTCAAATCTTTCTATAACAGCTACCCCAAGCACCGGATATACTTTTTCAAACTGGACCCAATCAAAAAACGGGATTTTGAATACCACACTCCCCAGCACCATTCTAAATGTTGATAATAATCAATCTATTCATGCAAATTTTACGCCCATAAATTATGAATTGAATGTTACTGCTTCAACAGGGGGAAGCGTGAGCACTTTCCCAACCGGTATCAACCAGCCCTATGACTCTCTTGTCTCCATTACTGCTAGACCTGATAACGGATTCTACTTTACCGGTTGGGTAGGTGATAATATTGGTGATCTAAATTCTACATCCACCACAATTAGAATTTTAGAAGACCATTCTATTCAAGCAAACTTTGCTGAAATCCCAATCAATAAATTTCTATTACAACTTTATTCCAGCCCTGCTTTTGCAGCAAATTTACTATCCGGAGCAGGAACTTACGATGAAAACAAAAGCGTTGTAATGTCAGCCGTTCCTAATCCTGGTTACTCATTTGTTAATTGGTCTGGAAATACCGTATCTGATGAGAATGCGACCAGTACTACGGTTATTGTAAGTCAGGATCTGAACCTCACAGCAAATTTTGTATTAAATCAACATACACTTCAATTGTCAGCAGGTTTTGGTGGTTCTGTCAGCGAAGGTAACTCAAGCTATGATTACGGATCCGTTGTACCCATACTTGCAACTCCTGAAGTGGGTTTTAATTTCCTAAAATGGGAAGGAAATGGAAGTATTGAAAATCAGTTTTCTGCATCAACAAATGCAACCATTAATCAAGATTCAAATATCACCGCGAAATTTGAAAAAATAACCTGTAATATATCAGTAACAATTGTGGGCAAAGGATTAGTGGATGGTACTGGAATCTATAAATATGAAGATAATTGTACATTATCTGCATCTCCTTTAATGGGATATTATTTTAATAAATGGAGTGGTAGCGGAATTGCTGAATCAAATAATTCTATTTTACAGATTAATCCCACTCAGGACCTTAATATTACTGCTGAATTTCTTCCAAATTCACATTGGATCCAAGTTTCAGCAGGTTATGGAGGCAGTGTTACCGAATTAAATTCATCGCAAACTTATGGTTCTGTCATTACTCTTCTTGCGAATCCATCAATTGGTTACTCATTTATGGGATGGAATGGAAATGTAACTTATGCTGATCAATTTACAGCTTCCACAAATGCAACCGTTATCGGAGATGCAAATATTACCGCATCTTTTGCTCCAATAAAATACTCAATCACAATAAATACATCAGGCTCTGGAATAACTGAGGGCAGTGGAACTTATTCCTATGGAGACAATGCCACAATTTCTGCACAAGCTGCAGAAGGCTATTATTTTGATAAATGGAATGGAGATGGTATCCACACCTCAACCAGCGAAATACTTAAAATATGGATCGATCAGGATTTTACTCTTACTGCTCATTTTATCAAATCTCCAACCAAGCTTAACGAATCCCTTTCCGTTTTTCAATTCAGTCAAAACTGGTACGTGAATGATTGGTTTGGTTACTTTTTTCAGTCTTCCAATGGATGGTGCTATCATTACAACCTTGGTTGGATTTATCCGGAATCCGAGGCAGATGTAAGCCTGTGGGTATGGTCTTCCCAATTGAAGTGGTTGTGGATCGACTCTGTGTCATATTCAAAATACTACGCGTGGTCGGCAAAGGATAATGATTGGCTTTACTTTGATTTTCTAACTGAAACAGGACCAAAAATTTATCATTTTAAAAACGAAACCTGGAACGACTTTGATAAAAACAAAGTAGCATCTACAACAGATAGCTTATTTTAAGAGATCAAGAATCGTTCTTCGTTCCAAAGCATTTCTTAAGGTCATTTCGTCTGCAAATGTTACCCCTCCACCACTGGGCAAACCAAAGCCAATCCTGCTCACTTTTACATCCAATTTTCCGACTATTTCATCTTGGATATAATGACAAGTGGCTTCGCTTTCCAAATCATTCCCTAAAGCCAAAATTAACTCCTTAACGCCCCCTGTACTTATTCGATCTTTAAGTGAATTAAGATTAAGCTTATCTGGACCAACTCCACGCAACGGTGAAAGTTTCCCTTGCAAAACATGATATTGCCCTCGATAAGCACTGGAACGTTCTATTGCAAATAAATCGGGCACTCTTTCAACAACACAAACTGATTCAATTTCTCGTTCAACATCAGAACAAATTGTACAAGTTTTTTCCTCTGATAAATTACCACAAGTTTCGCATGGACCGATAGTCGAGGATGCTTCCTGAAGATATCCGACAAGTTGTTCGAGCTTTTCCGATTTTTCGACTAATAGATGCAGAGCAATTCTCTCAGCTGAACGAAAACCCAATCCGGGTAAACTTTTTAATAAGCGAACTAACTGGTCGTAACCAGGAGTCACAATTTCAAAAGTTAAAAGAGGCCCGGCATTTGCATTCCGCCGGTTAAACCACTCATTGCGTCGTCATTTTTCTTCTTGGCCTGTTCAGTGGCATCCTGAAGTGCCTGTAGGATTGCCTCTGAGATAAAATCAGCGTCTTCCTTAAGAAACTCTGGATCTAGTTTAAAATCCTTAAATTCTCCTTGGCCAGAAATTTTAATAGAAACTGCGCCTCCTCCTCCTGAGACCTCGATTGTTTCCTCAGATAAAAGTGACTGAGCCTCTTCCATCTTTTGCTGCATTTTTTGAGCCTGTTTGAGTAATTTGCCAACGCCAACCATAAGAATAAGAAAAAGATTTAAATTACAAAGATTCTAAAATAGATTTGTATCCCATCTGATAATTAGAATATGAGGGGGACCAAAACAACTCATCCAAGATTCTATTATTAGAAATTTTACGATTGGGAGCAGTCTCAGATTCATTTCCCTCAAAACCAGGAGAAGGCAAGTCCAATTTTTCTGCTAACCATGTAACTATTTGACCTCTAGTTGGGTGATTGCCATCACTAATATTGTAGATTCTTCCGATGTTCGTTGAATTTGCACTAAGACAAGTTAAAATTGCATCTACTGCATCATCCCTATGGATTAGATTTAATATGCGATCTTCATTTCCTTTAATGATCGTACCACTCTTAATTTTGTCGATAAGCAAATGGCGCCCAGGACCATACAGTCCGGCAAGCCTTAGTACAAAACTCCGTGTTATCGATGGAACTGGAGGAAAACACTTTTGTTCAGCAGCAAGAAGTAAACCTCCTTTTTCAGAAACTCCTAAACAAGAAGCAGTTTCATCTACCAAGCGCTTTCCACTTTGTGGATAAACTGAAATGCTGCTCGTAAAAATATAACTACCAACCTTACCCTGCTCTAACCATTTCATAACTGAATCTTGCCCTTCAACATATGAAGTAATGTAGCCCTCAGGATCACTTGATGAAGCTCCAACACAATTAACGACAAAATCTTGATTAGCATCTAAATGATGATGCCAGTCATCGTTTTGAATTTGGGATTCAATAACTTTTGAAACTCCCATTGAACGCAATTTTGAAGCTGTATTCGGATTTCGAGTGAGAGCTGCAACTTGCCATCCTTTGCCAAGGCAAACTTTGGCAAGAGCGGAACCTAAATATCCGCAACCTAAAATTGTTATTTTGCTGTTCACTAGTTACTTTATATCTAAATTTTACTATAAAAGTCAAGTTTGAGTCTGCTCAACGATCTTGCTTGAACTTATAGCCTTTTTGACTGTAGAAGGTTCAATATGCACATTTTATTTGTTTGTTGGGGAAATATTTGCAGATCACCCGCCGCAGAGGCAACTTTTCGCAAACTCTTAAAAGAAAGATCTTTGGAAGAAGAAATTACCTGTGATTCTGCGGGAACTATTGCTCAACATCATGGCAACCCACCAGATCCAAGAATGCAAAAAGCAGCAAAAGCACGAGCCTTACCGATAGGCGGAACTGCAAGAATCGCAAATGATCAGGATTTTCATAAAGCCGACTTATTGCTAACCATGGACAATTTTAATTTTTCGGAGCTCTCCAAGCTTGCTCCTGAATCGTCTTTGGTCTCGAAAATTAAACCTTTCTGTGATTATGTTCAACCCGATGTAAATGAAGTCCCTGATCCATACTATGGTGGAGAATCTGGCTTTGAAAATGTCCTCAATTTACTCGAAGAAGGATGCTTCAATCTACTCAACGAACTGGAAGAAAAACTAACTTCCAAAAAGTAATTAAAGAAGTTTCTACCTTGTGGAAAACCTGTCATTCATATGCGATGCCATTTCCCAAAAAACGGGACGACCATTTAGGCTTAGAAAAAAAAATTCTCTTTCTGGCGGATGTATTAATCAGTGCTTTCAATTAGAAGGAAATGATTCATCTTTTTTTCTCAAACAAAATAGAAAGTCTTTCCTTACATTCTTCGAAGCTGAAGCCCTTGCCTTGGATGAGATCAAAAAAACGGATAGCGTTCGAGTGCCCGAAGTAATTACTTTTGGAACAACGGATGATTCATCCTTCCTGGTTTTGGAATTTATCCCTGAAGGTTTATCCAATAACGAGGGGCAAAGGAAACTCGGAATACAACTCGCCACGCTGCACAAAATACAAAAACCCTATTTCGGATGGCAGTGTGATAATTGTATTGGTGCGACCCCGCAACCAAATCCATTGACTCAAGATTGGATTTCATTTTACCGGAATTCACGACTGGTTCATCAATTTAATTTAGCTCACCAAAAAAGTGTTGTTTTTGACGGAGAAGACACTCTTATCAACAATTTGGAATTTTTCTTTCATGACTATTCTCCCCACCCCTCTCTTTTACATGGAGATTTATGGGGAGGAAATACTGGGTACACAAGTGAAGGAGGCCCTTTTATTTTTGACCCTGCTTCGTACTATGGTGACAGGGAAAGTGACCTTGCATTTACTTACATGTTTGGAGGATTTAATTCTTCCTTTTACCAGGGATACGAAGAAACCTTTCCGCTTCACAAAGGATTTTCCATTCGCAAAATTCTCTACAACCTATACCACGAATTAAACCACTTTAATTTATTTGGAGGAGGATACGCCGACTCTGCACAATCAAGTATTAATCAATTGATCCAAAAACTACCTTGAAAGAAGATTTAGATAAAATTCTACTAACACAGGAAATCATTGATAAACGAGTGCAGGAACTTGGCTCGGCAATCGACTTACATTATCGTGATAAAGAAATTGTAATCATAACCCTACTTGATGGTGCCATAGTTTTCACGGCTGATCTGATTCGCAATCTGGCAATTCCTTTACACTTGGACTGCCTTCGCGTATCTAGCTATGGAAATTCAACTGCCCCTGAAACCGCTCCCAGAATTTTAAGTTCACTTAAGTCAGATGTTAAAGGAAAGCATGTGCTATTAGTTGATGATATACTGGATACAGGCAACACCCTGCAAAGCGTGCACGATGAAGTCTCCTCAAAATTACCTGCATCGGTACATAGCTGTGTATTTCTTGATAAACCGGACAGAAGGGAAAATGGATTTAAGGCCGATTGGTCAGGATTTTCAATACCAGATGAATTTGTTGTCGGATATGGACTTGATTATGCCGGCAAATACAGACAACTCCCTTATGTTGGGACATTAAAACCTTCCGTTTACAACAAAGATTCTTGAACTAAAAAAATTGAAAAACCCACTTAGACAAACTTACGATTGGACTCTCTCATTAGCAAAAAAAAAGACATCCAGTATTTGGCTTGCCTGTATTTCATTTGCTGAAGCCAGTTTTTTTCCCATCCCGCCCGATGTACTGCTCATTCCTCTATGCCTAGGCGCCATTCGAAAAGCATTATTTTTTGCATCCGTCTGCTCCATTGCCTCGGTTCTTGGTGGACTTGCAGGCTACGCCCTTGGTCATTTTTCTTGGGATGGATTGCAGGTATACTTTTACGAGTATGTTCCAGGTTTCACCGAAGAAAAATTTATCCAAATTTCAAACTGGTATGAGGAATGGGGATGGCCCTTAGTATTCCTCGCTGGATTTTCTCCCATTCCATATAAAATTTTCACAATTGCAAGTGGGGTTATGGGCATGGCCATTCTACCTTTTATCTTAGCCTCAGCAATAAGCCGTTCGGCACGTTTTTTTCTCGTTGCCATTCTAATTGCCAAGTTCGGGGAACCAATGAAGGGGCTAATTGACAAACACTTTAACAAAATGGCTTTAGCTTTCGGCCTTCTTTTGGTTGGTGGTTTCTTAATTTTAAAAGTGCTAATCAAGCACTGAATCATTTTTCGAGAGACTATAAGTTAACCCCAGTAACCCCGTTACTGAAACACCTTCGACACAAGGAAATATAGCGTTCATTTCCACCAATCTCAATCTGTTCGCCAGCGGTTTCCTTGACACCAAATGAAGTAATTCGGGCATTCATTGTAGCCTTCTTTCCACAATGACAAATGGTTTTTATCTCCCTAATTTCATCTGCCCACGCCATCAAAAATTTACTTCCTTCAAAAACCTCACCTTTAAAATCAGTCCGGATGCCATAAGTTAAAACGGGAATGCCCAAATGATCCACCGTTTTGGTTAACTCTTCCACTTGTTTTCTTTTTAAAAATTGGGCTTCATCCACAAGTATACAACCAAGTTGGTTGATGAGATGTTGATCGTGAATAATTTCATAAAGATCATCATCTGCAGAAAATGGAATGGCATTCTTTTTAATGCCAATTCTGGAGCTAATGACTCCACTACCCTCTCGATCATCCAATTTAGCAGTAAATAAAAGAGCCTTCATCCCCCGCTCTATATAATTATGGTCGGCCTGTAGAAGAGCAGTCGACTTGCCTGCATTCATGGAAGAATAGTGAAAATAAAGTTTTGCCATTTGAAACTTAAGCAAAACTACACTTAAGATTATAGAAAGATCAAACTTCTTCTGTCTTCAATCTCTCCATATATTCGGATACATTGCAGGTGAGCATACGAGTTTTGTTGGGAGATACTTCCAATACTTTGGTAACCACGCTATCAAGAAAAGATCTATCATGACTCACGATTAAGGCCGTTCCATCAAAAATATTTAACGCCTCCTGCAGAACTTCTTTACTACGAATATCCAAGTGATTGGTAGGTTCATCCATAATTAAAAAATTACATGGCATCATCAAAAGTTTAGCCAATGCTACCCTATTTCGCTCACCACCTGAAAGAACTGAAGTTTTTTTGAACACATCATTACCACTAAAAAGAAGAGCACCCAAAGCAGCCCTTGGATTAGCATCTGGATTGTCATGCAAAACTTCCTCTACTTCTGCAAGCACTTCATTATCAGGATTCAATTCCTCAGCCTGATGCTGTGCAAAATATCCAATTACCGTATTAACTCCCACATCTCTGACACCATCCTGAAAAGGCTCCACACCGGCAAGAATACGAGCCAAGGTAGACTTACCTGCCCCATTCACCCCCACTACCGCGATTCGATCTCCTTTCTCAATACGAAGATCCAATCCGTTAAATACCTCCAAGTCATCATAAGCTTTTCTTAAGCCCTCAATTTCAACAACCTTGTGACTTGCAGGGGGAGAAGGAGGAAAGCGAAAATAAATTTTTTTCTCATCCGCTTCGGGTTTTACTATCTCCATTTTTTCCAAAGCCTTTATTCGACTCTGCACCATCGCCGCTTTTTTGATATTTGAACGAAAGCGGTTGATAAATTCTTTTTCTTTTTCAATTTCCTTCTTTTGGCTTACATAAGCCTTCCTTTGTCTTTCCTTACGGGCGGCACTTTCCTTGAGATAAAATGTATAGTTTCCCTTATAATTTATTAATCTGCCCATCTTCAATTCCATCGTTCTTTCAGTAACGGATTCAAGGAAAGCTCGATCATGAGAGATAACTAAAATTGCACCTTGGTAATGTTTCAGATAATGTTCCAGCCAATTTTGTGCGACCACATCCAAATGGTTAGTCGGTTCATCAAGAATTAACAAAGAAGGCTCCTGTAAAAGTAATTTGCCCAATGCAATCCTCATCTGCCACCCGCCGGAAAACTCATCCAAAGATCGATTCATATCTTCTTTGGAAAAACCCATCCCGGAAAACACCCGGTCAATACGCGCATTCATTTTCTCTGGTTCAAAAGCAGAAAGTTGTTCCTCCCAAGCTCCCATCATATCAATTAAATCATAAAATTGATCTGTATCCGGCTCCATTTCTCCAAGTTCTGCCTCGGCTTCATCCAATTTTGCTTTTATGGCATTGGCATCAGTAAAAGCCTTTCCTGCTTCTTCTTTTAATGTGCACCCAGAAACAGATATTCCATCCTGAGGCAAATACCCAACAGTGGCATAATCCGGTTTTTCAATGCTTCCTGAATCAGGAGTTTCTTCCTCCATTAACAAACGTAAAAGAGTTGTTTTACCAGAACCATTCGAGCCAACCAATGCAATCCGGTCGCGTGGTCCAATCGTCTCTGAAATTTCCTTGAATAAGACTTTTGCTCCGTAAGATAGATTTACCTCCTTGATTAAAAACATAGCCCCAACATCAAATCGCTTCCACTCAAAACGGCAACATCATTAATAAACTCTTACATAATTGAAAACTCGATTTTCTTTTACCCAAGAACCTTTCCAACTGGTTTTCTTAGGGCAATACAAATGGGTATAATAGCAACCAAAGAAGCAAACCCTAATAGAACGAGGAGGTAAAAATTTCCGGAGATTTCATAGGGATTAAAAATTGCCAAGTCCAAAAACTCAGAATCAAAACCCGCTTTCCTGAAGACAACACCATGAAAGACCTGAGCCAATTGAACCGCACCAAGAAATGAAATAAAAAGCAATAACAACCCTTCAACCAAATACCTGATGATTAAATGGATCGAATGTAAACCAAAACTTTTAAACAACGCTGTCGCGAAAATATTTTGCCGGTACTCAAAAACTGCAATTGAGCCAAAAATAAGTACGATTAACAAGCCAACAAACCCACCTCCAATTACTTGTGCCTTATTACGGATATCTCTTATTCCATCAAGTTCACCGACCCATTTTATTGGGCTGGATAATTCATATCGGTCAAACCCCTCTTTCTTCAATAAAGCTTCGGTTACCTCTATTATATCAATCAGATCTACAGAATCATCGGAAAGAAATAATATAGATTCCTGCACTGAAAATTGATCAAAAACCGCAGCCATTGATTCGGGAATAAAGAGCAACGGATCATTTAAGCTTATAAAACGTAAAATACTTGGAGGCTTAACGACCTCCGCATCAAAGAACAACTTCCATACTTTTACCCGTTCTACCATTGCCTCGGGATAACCATAAGCTGCAAGAAAAACTGGGCCCTGTGATCCATCCCATCCCATCAAGGAATTAAGCCCTGGAATCGAATGATCATTATAGATGATAACTTTCGCTCTTTTTTTATTCGATAACTCAGCATTCACATAAAGTGAGGAAAACGGGAGATAAGTACCCACCTCGCTAAGGGATGATAATAATTGATCCAATGAAGGGCGAACCTCAGTTTTGCTAAATCCGGTAGATCTTAAAATCATTGTATTTAAACCAAAACTCTCGATCTTTTTTTCAACTGCTTTTTCCGTCAGAACAAAACTTGCCTGCATCAAGAGAAAAAACAGGCATAAAGAAATAGCAATTAAAACCCGGGCAAAAACAGCACCCGGTGTTTCAAGCCACCTCTTTAAGATGTCTTTCGACAGGTAAACGAAGATTAAAATCAATGATCTCATTCGCAATTTCTTCAAGGCGATGATCGTGACTGGAAAGAATACAAAAGCAGTTCCTAGGTAAAGAGGAATCTAAAAGTTTCTTGATTACTTTTGTATTATCATCATCCAATCCGGATGTGGGCTCATCCAAAAGTAAAACCTTGGGGCTCTTCACAAGTGCTCGAGCAATGGCAGCCCTTTGCTGTTGCCCACCGGAAAGTGCACCCGGTTTTTTCTTTCTCAAATCAGAGAGCCCAAGCTTTCCAAATAACAAATCACTACGCTCTTTGGCGACTTTTTTCGAGATTCCAGCCAGACTGCAAACCAAATTCAAATTTCCAGATAGATTTGCCAGAGGCAAAAGGTTTAACTGTTGGAAGACAAAGCCCAGTCCTTCTCTCTGAAACCTCTTACTCGGCTTATGCCATGGAGCAGGCAAACGAATTGTCCCCTTCTGCGGAGCAAGATATCCTGCAATTAGTTTGAGTAATGTTGATTTCCCGCAACCTGAGTATCCCTTAATTAAGGATATACCCGGTTTAAAAGAATGAGAAAACGAATCAAAAATAAATTCCTTACCATACCTAAAGGAAATATTCGTACATTTAATTTTTCCTCCATCTGTCATGGCATCATTCTATTCTTCTGCAATCTTTGCGATTGCGATTGAATAAAGTCCCACATCTAAAAGCTCATACCCCGGACATACACTTGTGACAAGCTCTGCCCAACCTCCTAACCTAAACACTTTTGGGTTCAAACTAACAAGAAGAAATTTTGGCACCATACGAGCAGATCTAGAAAGTTTTAAATAGAGCATTCCATCTGTCCGACCACCCAGTTGATTCCTAAGTGCCAAGTTATCCTTCGGATCAAATTTAAAAGAGTAAATCAATTCCTCGCCTCCCGACACTTCCTTACTCGAACTCTTCAAATATTTCCCAATGATATTCCCACGAGATGATTTCACTTCTAATTCTAACATATTTTTGGCATACAATCTCCAATCGGGGTCCATGATTGGAACCTGTCCGTGCAATTCTCTTAAATCACGGAGTAAAGCGACATCCATTCCTGCCTGAATATAATTTTTCTCACCTTCAACATATGGGAATAGAAAATCAAGTTCCCCATCAAATGGCACCGTTAAATATGCCTCCTGCATTCGCATTTCAAATTGCATTTTTCTAAGTTCAAATTTCTTTTTAATTTCACCCAGCTCAAGCTCTTCCTTTCTTTCTGATTCCACAAAAGAAAGCATCCCCTTTACTTGATTTTCATGAGATGCCAAGGTTTCTAAATAGGCTTTTAAATCATCTGTTTGGTTAACATCATCTCTTTTTGCCGACTGAAAAAGCTCCCTGTATTTTTCTGGATTTGCCAACATTTGCTCGGTGAGCGAGCGCTCTCCCTCAATTTTGGCCAGTTGATTTTGAAACTGTTCAATCTGCGACCTTCTCTGCAAATGCCATTGAGGAATATCTTTTTCCTTCAACAATGATTCGCTCATTACCATTAACTCCTGATCGAGCTCTAATCTTGCTGTATCAATTCCACCTAATCGATCTCCCAGTTTAAAAGATGCCGATTTATAAGGAACATCTAATTCAAAGAGTCCAGTCGAACCGGCTTTCATTTTATATTCCCTTAACGGAGTAACCTTGAGAGAAACTTTTCCAATAAGTATTCGATCACTTTCTTTAAATCCTGTGGGATTCAAAGTTTGGATGGGCTTTTTTTCTGATTGGGAAAAACCCATTGAAAATAAAAAAAGAAATGGAAAGACTATGCAGCTTAGTTTCATAGCTAATATATTCCTTGGTACATGTTGTACTAGTTTAATTTTCAAAATCGATTTCCTCTTCTTTCCATTCTTCCTCATCAAGAAGCCAAAAGCCACCTTCAAGTCTCGCTTTTCTTAATTGTAAACTTGAAACACGGCCAATTAAAACAAACCTTTTTTCCAAGTAGACCCGAATTTCATTCAACTCCGTACTTCTTGGTTGTGCGTCCAAAGTTTCCAATCGTAACTTTGCCAACTGTGATTCTCTTTGTACCAGGGCTAATTCTTCCTGTGCTAAAAATGCCCGTTGAATTTGTTCTCGAATTTGCTCACGCATAAACCTGTTCTGAAATTCAATCTGTCTTCTCACATTTTTTAACTGTCTGGTTACCCGTAAACTTGTATCCAACGAAAATCCACTACTTGCCTGAAAAACTAAATCGTCCGCAGAAAAACCCGTCTCCACTCCATTTCCCAGCCGATAAAGGGGGGGGCTGCTCACCCCCAGATTCAGATCCGGAAAATATCGCAACTTAGTGGAAAATTCAGTTAATCGTAAAGCCTCCAAATCAGCAGCTTGTTTTTGCCTGAGAAGAACTCCGATTTTATTCGTACGATTTAAATCCAATGGATTTTCAACATATGAAAGTTTAGGAATTCCATCCTCTAATAATCTCCAATTATATTTGAAATTTCCCAAAATTTTTGAAATCGTCTGAGATAATTGATTTTCAGAAATTCGTAAGTTGAAAGCCTGTTGTTCAATCAAAATTTCTTCCGGCGTACTGGCTAATAATTCGGCAGGTTTTTTATTCTCACTCGCACTCCACAATTGAGTCTTTTCTACATTTCCCTTACGGGTTTCAAAATCGGAATATTCAAGAAATAACTCTCTTAGTCGGATAATCAATTGTCTTCGTTTCAGCTTCAAATCCCACTCCGACTTGATTTGTCCAAGTAAAGCAGTGTATTTCCTGGAATATAAATTAATTAAACCAGGAAAATTAATCGTTGAAAAAATATTCAATCGTATATCCTCTGAATCAATTGAACCAACTTTTGATAAAGCCCTAGATAAATTACTGGATAGTCTTAATGTAGGAACTAAATCCCAATAAATTTGGGACCGACTTTCCTTCGCTCTCTCAAGAGAATCCTTTGCTCGTTGAAGCTCAAGATTATTTACCAACATCATTTCTTTGGCGGTATCCCAACTTAACTCACGGATTTCTTTGCTTTTGCTTTGCAAATAAGTTTCATAATAAATCTGCTCTACACGCTCGTACTGCTTATCTAAATTTTCCTGGACACTTTTACAACCGAAGTGAATAAAAAATATTGATATACAAATAAAATGATTTCTTACTTTTTTCATTAAAAAAACCTGATCGATAATATCGAACAGGTCTAAATTTTGAAAGATATTAAAGTTGCCTAGTTTGAAAGAACAATCCTTGGAGAATCAATTAGATAAAAGCTTCGGTAATTACTTCGAAGCTTCCAAGAATCAGGTTGGTTTCGCGTCTAACACCTGTGGTGAGATTCTTTTCGAAATCACTGATCTCTTTGTAATCGCCTAAGTAAAATATATTAAATTTCGACTCAACAACCGGCTTTAATTTAAAATGAATATTGACGAAAAACTAGAAGTTTAGGGAATTATCAGTATACATATTGAACTCTCCTTCATCAGATTCTGTGCCACCATGATCATTGTCTGTCCAAGTCGCTTTCCAAGTTCCATGGTAAAATGTATCAAAAGTAACTTCTACTGTAATGCCATCCTTAGTATTTGACCATGAAGAGAATTTTAGACTACCCGTATTTGCAGAAGTTAATTTTTCGTAAGTATATGGTACTGTCTCTGAATCACCATCCTTACTAAATTGGGCACTCCCTCCGTTATCATTCAAAAATTGAATCAGTGCAAAGGAACTACCATTGTCTTCTAGGAAAATCATATTTTTCACAATATAACTATTCCATTCGGCTACCGTTGGAGCCCCCGATACATCAGTCACTTGATTATCGGAAATACTTGTGTTTCTTGGTTTGTAGGAACCAATGAATTGTCCCGTTTCAATAACAGAAACAGAACCATGAACTGCTGCTACGGAGAACTGGTCTATATAACCATCATTTCCTTTGTCAACGAAACCAGCAAGTGACAATTTTAAATTGTTCAGACCAAATAAAGTCGAATTGATCAATATTACATTGAGTTCATCACCGCTTTGCGAAAATGTCATATTACATTCCACTGAACCTGTTGTTACAGGAAGTTCGCTAGAAATAAATGAAGAGTTATCATAACTACAAGTCGCAACTCCAGTAACAATAATTTTAGGATTAAAAACTAATTCAGTACCCACGGGCAATGAACTCGGTGTTGCAGTTGAATTAGAAACCGGAATTTGTTGAGAATTGGAGTAGGTATTTTCGATTTTGGAAGAATCATTGCAACCTATTATCGAAAGCATAAAAAAAATTGATATTGTTCTACTGAGCATTGTTATAGAAGTTTAAATAAAGAGTAATTTAAGTTCATGAAAGCGACCTCATGTCAAATATAAATTACGGATCCAGTTATAAAAGAAGAATTTAATTATACAGCAAAGAGGCATCTTGATAAACACGCAGACTCCCATAGGCGGAACTTTTTTCCGTGGTTGACCCATTTGAGAATTCTTCTATGTCTTCATCTCTTATAAAATGTACTCCCAAAGCACCGACTTTTCCATGTGTCGCATCAGACAAGGAATCAGTATTGAAAAAATTCAAAGTAAAAATAGCGGTACATTTAGAGGAAATCACATAAGATCCTGCCGTTTGAGATGAACCATATTGATATGACTTTTCTTGGTACAGAGATAATCTACCGGTTGCATCATCCATTTTGTCATAATCATAAATACCAGATTCTAAATTACCATGGCTATCGTAGGAACTGAAAGTATTTGCTGAAATCAATTTTATGTATGAAATATTCCCGTCAGTAAAAGAAAAAACCATATCATTACCAACCACATAACTTTGCCATTGGTCTAAGGTAGGCGATGTATTTGAATCCCCACCCAAAAACTCAGGCAATTGCGAATGATCAACATTTGAACTTGGAACGCTAGGAGGGTTTTCTGTGAATTGACCGATCATTGAATTTAGGGGTAAATCATCACCTAAGGTCGATATAATTGAGAATTGGTCTATTAAATTATCGCTGTTAGTATCAGTCCACTCGCTAAGTTCTAAAACCAAATCTTTCCCGAATGACGGGTCAGTTGAAGAAATTGTAATAAGTAACGAACTGAGACTTTTTTCTACAGTATAACTTGCTTGGATTGCACCGGATTCGGGTTTAGGAAAAGTCTGTTCTGGAGCAATGGTGTTGTCATAAATGCATTCGCTAGAAGTTGTGAATTTGATTGTTGGATTGAAAGCAATTTCTGAACCTAGAATATCCGAAGCAGAAGGGGTTCCTATTAGGACGGGTTAGTTTTGGAATTAGTCCCTCCTCCATTACATCCAACTAAAAGGAAAATAGTTTTAAAACTAAAAAAGTCAAAGGAGAGGAATTTCATGAATTAAATATTACATACAAACCAAAAAAGAAATAAATTCTGTCAAATGCGATTTATCTTTGTTGTTTAATAGTTAAAAATCAGAATCATCTGAACCCATTAATCCATGACAATTTTTAAATACGCTTTTATTTATGTTATTTTATACTCAATAAACGGTTGCGGAGTCCAAGACATACGAGATAGCCATGCCCTTGAGAATGCAAAAGAAGAAGCTATTGAAATTTCAAAGTTAAAAAAAGAATTTAAGTATGGTATGGTCTGGATATATGTTGACGATAATAACGATTCTTTCTCTGGATGGGTTAAAAAATCCTATTCAGATAAAAAGTTGAGCGAATTGGGTTACCTCAAAAATGGACAAAAACAGGGATTATGGTTAAGTTGGCACGAAAATGGACAAAAGGCGGGTGAGGTTGAATGGCATAACGACAGACTTTCAGGAACATACGATCTTTGGCACGAAAACTCAAACTTGCATGTATCCGGACAAACTATGGACGGTGAAATGAATGGCGAATGGAAGGAATATTACACAACAGGAAGACTAGAAGCTCACTCTGATCACAATATGGGAAAATTAATTTGGAAAAAAGTCTGGCTTCCAAATGGACAGAAATGCGTTCAATCAGAAGTCAAAAATGGTAATGGATTTTATTTTGAATATAATGAAACCGAAAGTAGTTCGCTCAAAAGAATCTTTAAAAATGGCAGGGAAATTAAAAATTCAACGACGAACTCGATCTAACTCCCTGGTTACCTCTACCCCAGTTTTATAATAAATGGATGGCATGGGATTTCCATTTTCATCATAAAATACCCATTCTCCATCCTGTTTGCCCTCCAAGTAATAACCACGAATGCCTAGTATACCATTTTGATTCCATTTTTGATAAACCCCGTGCAAACGATCATGGAGAAACACCCCTCGCTCTTTTAATTCGCCGTTTAAATGCCATCGAGAATAAGGACCATTCTTAATTCCATTTTCGAAAATTATTTCACTTTTTTTGGTTCCGTCTTCATAATACTCAACGATTAATCCATCCTTAACCTCTGTTACATCCAACAGGTCGATTTCACTTGCTTGAAAATTCTCAGCTATTTCTTCGCTCCCAGAAGTAGAAAATGGATTATTCAGGTTTTCCTCCGAGACATTAAAATCTTGTTTTGCCCCAATAGATTCGATCTCCACAACATTGGGAACAACATCAAATTCTGCCTCATTCGAGCATCCTAAAAAAAAGGCACAGAAAATGATCAAAATAATAAAATTCACGATTGTCTTGATAATGGAAACTACTTGTTAGTCAAATAATCCAATTCCCAAATTTAAAAAATTTTCCGAATGAAAGGAAAAATTATGCTCAATTCAATTTAATCCCAATATTCGAACGCTCCATCTACCAACGGAAAAGGAAAGGGATTGAGGAAAAGAATTACATTCGTGTGGCTGGGAATAAAATTCTGTCGCCCCAGCAGCACCATCCCCGCCATAGTCGGGAGAATCTGAATCAAAAAGAACTCTCCATTTTCCTGAATGCGGACATCCCCAATTTCGGTGAAGTAATCGTTCAGAAAAATTACAGGCTACTAACAATGTGTCATGGGGAGTATCACCATATTTCAAAAAAGAAAGAGTTTGGTTGCTTTTGTCATTACAGTCTATCCATCTAAATTTATCCTCTTTATGATCATTATTACTCCATGAGGAATGATTTAAGTATAGTTTATTTAAATCCCTGACTAATTTTCTTACTCCCTCATGCAAGGAATAATTAAGTAATTCCCAATCCAATTGGGCATCGCAATCCCATTCTTTCCATTGACCGAATTCACAACCCATAAAAAGGGTCTTTTTTCCAGGCCAAGTCCATTGAAGGGAAAGCAAGGCGCGTAAGTTTGCCAAACGATCCGCCTCTAAAGTGAGTCCCATTTTATTGACAAGGGAACCCTTACCATGAACCACTTCATCATGAGAGAAGGCCTGAACAAAATTTTCTGAAAATTGATAGGTCGCTCCAAATGTCAACTTATCGTGAAAATGGGAACGGTCACTCGGGTTGGTTTGAAAATAAGATAAGACATCATGCATCCATCCCATATTCCATTTGAAATCAAATCCTAATCCACCCACATGAGGTGGCTGGGTAATCTGGGGAAATGCAGTTGATTCTTCCGCTATGCTGACCACCCCTAGATACTCCTGATGAATGGCTTCATTAAATTGACGAATAAATTCAATTGCCTCCAAATTCTCATTCCCCCCGTATTGGTTGGGAATCCACTCTCCATCTTTACGACCGTAATCAAGATAGAGCATGGATGCAACCGCATCGACTCTGAATCCATCAACCCCAAATCGATCAAGCCAACAAATAGCACTGCCTATCAGAAAACTTCTTACCTCAGCACGGCCATAATTAAAAATCAAAGTATCCCATTCTGCATGCTTTCCTTGCCGAGGGTCTTGATGCTCAAAAAGGCAAGTGCCGTCAAAATTGGCTAGAGAAAACTCATCACTCGGAAAATGGGCAGGAACCCAATCAAGAATCACACCGATTCCGGCATTTTTACAAGAATCGACCAAAACCTTAAATTCTTCAGGTGTTCCATATCGATTCGTCGGTGCATAAAAACCAGTCACTTGGTATCCCCATGATGCCCCAAAAGGATATTCACTAACAGGTAAAAACTCGACATGAGAAAACCCCATATCCGACAAATAAACCGGTAGTTGCTCAGCCAGTTCAAGATAGCTTAACGGACGGTTTTCATCGTCCGAAAATTTCCACGAACCCAGATGCATCTCGTAAATCGAAAATGCTTTGGAACGCATATCGGGGATCAAATGTTCGTCCCTATCCCGATGGCCAAAATCTCGAGAATGAATAATCGATGCATTGCCCGGAGGAGCTTCAAACTTTAATCCAAAAGGGTCTGTCTTTTCCCTCATCACACCATCAGCACCTAACACTCTAAATTTATATTTTTCTCCAACCTTAGCATTGGGGACAAAAATTTCACGACAACCCGAAGAACCAAGAGAACGCATTGGCAGGGAAATTGGATTCCATTGATTAAAATCCCCGGTCACATGAACGCTTAATGCGGAAGGAGCCCACAAAACAAAGGCTACACCGTCCAAACCTTTTTTTTGGGTTGGAAATGAACCAAGTTTATCAAAAGGTCGTCGATCCGTACCCTGGTTAAAACTAGCAAGATCATGATTTTGAATATGCGGTAAAAAACCATACGGGTCATCCCAGTCCACTTCTACCCCGCTTCTTACTGATCGAAAACCATAAGAAAAAGAACTTAATATTGATGAAATCTCTCCCTCGAATAAACCCTCAGGATGAATTTTTAAAAGCGGAAAAATATCCTTCGTTTCCTTATTTATAAGAAAAACTTTTTCCGCCAATGGATCAATCGCACGGGCGACCAGACCTTTTTTATTTCCGAGTGAGTGCAAACCCAAAAAAGCATGAGGGTTTCCCAATTTCCCTGATACACAGGAATTTAATTCATCTTGGCTTAAAATCATCAAATAAAAGTACGCATCCTCTAATGAAAAAGAAACGGGAGAAAAAAAGAAATGAGTCCATTAGAAATTTCTTTCTTGTTTAAAGGGTTTATCATCGCATCTTATAGGCCAAGTGAAAACCTTTTTTTTTACAACTTTAATTGCCATGATTGCCCATTATTCCAATGCACAATCTGAACAATCCGAGAATAATGCTACTACTAAAACCATTTTGGAAGCGGACAGGGAGGTTTTTTATGACGAAAAATTAAAACGATTGGTGGCCGAACCAAATGCACGCTTACAAAGTGGAGATGTTCTATTAACTGCGGATCGGATTGAATATGACCGCAATCAAAGTGAAGCTCTTGCACTCGGCAAGGTAATTCTAAGTGACGGAATCATAAGACTCTTAGCAGGCAAAATAAGGATAAATCTTCAGTCTGGAGATTTTAATGCCTCGGAAGTGAAAGCAGGAATATATCCCTGGGCATTGAATTCTCACGAAATAACCAGGCGGAATTCTGTGATACAGGCTATTGATTCGTCGCTCTATATTTTAGGAAAAGAAAATAACGAGCCCAATGTTGACATTGAAAAACTATCAATCAATCAAGAAAAAAGTTCGTTACAGGCAAAAGGGATAAAAATTAAAATTGGAGATCAGGTGGTTGGACGCCTTCCATCTTTTTCCGGTAAAGCCCAAAAAAATTCGTGGGAATATAATTTAACTGCCGGGAAAAAAAATAATTTAGGATGGTATCTCGGAACAGGAGGGCAATGGGAATTAAACCAAGATATTGATCTAAACACCGATGTAAAAGCCTACTCCAAAAGAGGGTTGCTTCTTTCACCCGGACTGGAATGGAATGGTGAAAATTCTCAATTTAATTATCTGGGTAAAGTTGAAAGTGCATGGATTAATGATCAGGGTGATAATTTGGGAGATGACCTTAGGGGTTCCGCAATTGATAAACGACGATACTATTTAAAATCTCACACAATTATCAGACATAACGAAAATTGGCGAATTGCAGCTCAACTTGAAAAAGAAGAGGATTCGGATGTTTTTCGAGATTTTCAACGAGCACGATTTGCTGATTATCAATGGAATGATTCTTTTGGAGAAATTGCATACGATGGTAAAAATTGGTCGCTTTCCAACTTCACTCGCTGGCAGGCAAATAAGTTCGAATCAACCATTGAGCAAATGCCCAGCGTCCGCTTTGACTTATTCCCAACCCCTTGGCTCGACACTAAAATTTATAATTCTCTAGCTTTTGAATTTTCAGCCTTCAGACAAAAAGATCATTGGGGAGATCTCATACAAAAATCTAACAAGTTTGACTTGGGGTATAAATTAATTCGTCCGATAAAAATAAAAAATGGACTCATTTACTCTCCTCACTTAACTTACCGAAGACAGGATTACGCTTTAAACGGGCCAAATGCCAGCCGTAGTTTTGGAGAATGGGGAAATGAAATCAGGTATGAACTCTCAGGAGATTATGACTGGAAAAACTCAACATGGAAGATTGATCAAATTAGGCATATAATGGGCTTCTCTATTTCTCATCGAAAAACACGACGCTTATCTCAAAGCAAAGAAATCCTAATCCCCAAGATTGACGAACCATTTGCTGATTTAAATCTTGGTCCGATCGACTTAATGGACCAAATTGAAGCGGATGGATTGGAACCTCATGAAGTAGTCCGAGTAGGATGGGAGAATGAATTCCTGACAAAAAAAATAGATAATTCCAAAAGTTTAGCTTCTCTTGATTTTTACCAAGACATATATCGAAACAGAGATAATGCGACGAACCAAAACAAAGAGTTTTTCACCAACATCTCATTTAGACCCGCTTATTGGGTTTCTCTCAACGGGCAATCTAAATTCGACACCACTCAAGGAGAAGTCATTCGAAATAGTTTTTCGATCTGGATAACGGACGGTACCATTAACGATTTTGAAATGGGTTATTTTAAATATTTAAATTTTGCCGACCAATGGAGATTTGCTGGCTCACACCAATGGAGAGAGGATATTAGGTTAAGAGCTTCAATTTCTTACGAAGCAAGCTCTGGTGAAATCCCTTTTTGGCAAAGTGCGATTGAGTATAAAAGCTCACCAATGTGGACATGGATTTTTTCGCTTGGCGGGCGAAAAGGAACGTCCAAAGAGAATGAAACCGAATTCTCTCTGAGTACTAGACTTTTTGCTTTTTAATCGTTTTAAAAATATATTAAGTGATTGTTGACTTGATGAATAATTATTAAATAAAATGAATCCATGAATAATCGAATCCAAAATCCCAATCTACCCATTAAAGACCCGAAAGTTATGGCTCATTTATTTGGACTTGGATTGGATTGTACCGATGGTCATAAAAGAATTACTCAAGCGGATAAATTTTCTATTCTCGGAGGTTCAGAAAATACCCATGATAAAATGACAGAAACTCTCTTTAAAACTTTTGAGGATCTCTCCATGAAAGGTAAGTCCATTGAAAATGTATCCATGGAGGAGATCTCTGATTTAATCCAAAAAAACACTCCAAAGTGACATTATTTCGCTCACCCTGCCCTATCAACTCTTTTTGAATTTTAAATCTTATGTCTGAAGAAGGATTGCCTAGCCCACCCAAACCCACTCTTAAACTGACTCCAAAAGAAGGTGCTCCGGTTAGACCTGGAGAAGGTGGACCCAAATTTCGCGTTACCCGCTCTCCCTTCGCACCCAAAATTAAACCGACCGATGGAACTCCTGCTCCGATACCGTCTGCCGCAGCCCCAGTAGCCCCAAACCCTGGTGTTCAAGTCCCTGCACCGAGTGCTCCAAGTTTGCCGCCAACAGCAGCGATTCCTTCCCCTGTGACCCCGAGCCCAAGCCCTCCCAATGCTCCAGCTCCCGCTCCCGCTCCTGCGCTACCGACTGTGTCTTCAGTACCGGCTCCCCCTGCGCCCGGTCCTGTTCCTTCTCTTGCTTCTCCTTCCTTATCTCCCTCTCCTGCTCTACCTTCTCCTGGAGCTCCTGCTCCGCTCCCGCCTGCTGGCGGACCCAAGCCGGCGTTAACGGCTCCCAAAGGAGGCCCCACACTACCTGCACCAGGAGCAGCGATTCCATCTCCAGGTGGCCCAGCCCCCCTGCCGGGTGTACCAGCTATGGGTGCACCAGCACCTGGTGGTGCTCCGATGCCTAGCCCGATGGGTCCCCCCCCTGGCGCCCCAGGGATGGCAAATGCTGCAAATGCAGGTCCTGAAAAGAAAAAAAGACCAAGTATTACTTTTATGATTTTAGATTTTCTTGTCTTTGGAGGTGCTGTTGCCGCAATCATTTTGCTCTTTATCTCCAATTAAATATCACTAACTAAGCTACAACATAATTTATAACATAATGAGCGAACTCATTAACTTAAACAAAGAGAGTTTTGAAAAAGTAACCTCTTCAAAGGACAAAACGCTGATCATCGACTTTTGGGCCCCATGGTGTGGTCCCTGTAAAGCACTCACGCCAGTACTTGAAGAATTATCCTCCGAGATGAGTGATTCAGTTGAAGTATATAAAGTTAATGTAGACGACAATACAGAACTTGCTCAGGAGCATGGCGTTCAATCAATACCTACCTTATTGGTCTTTAAAAATGGTGCATTGTCTGAAACATTAGTAGGGCTTAAAACAAAAGATGAACTTGTAGAAATCGTCAATTCTTAGATCACGAATATTTTTCAGGCTATGGTAGCCCACCCTACGACAACTCCGTAAAAAAGAACTGAAACAGCAGTTGTTGTTAGAAGAAAGTCAAAATCTTTTTTTTCCCTTGCTTTGTTTAATTTATAAACAAGACACAAACTAAGAGGAAAAAAAGTTAAAAGTATCATCAATTGGTTATCTGCCAAAGGGCAAATTACACACGAGATTAAGTATCCTAAGAAGTACAGGAATATTCCAAACTTTCTTCCAAGAACAACTACAATTGTTTTTTTTCCTACCATCTTATCAGTTTCTCTATCTCGGTAATTATTAACTACTAAAAGATTATTTATAACAAACCCAACTCCAAGGGGGACAATCCAATTGGGATTCCATATTTCTGCTCTGCTTGTAACTAAAACATAATGAGTTGTACATACTGCGACAAAGCCAAAGAAAACCACTACAAAAATATCTCCTAACCCATTGTAGGCAAATGGGAATGGTCCTCCTGTATAAGCTAAAGCACATATCACACTGCATATTCCAATTAAAAGCAGAAAACGACTGGCACCTGAGAATTCCATAATTAATACACCTATTACAAAGGCAAGTACTAGAATTATGTAAGATGCATTTCGCAAATGGATTCCTTTAATAAGTTCAGAATCTGAAAATCTTTTGGGAGCTAACTCTCGTGAATCGTCTGCTCCCGTTAAAGAATCAAAATAATCGTTCGCAAAATTTGTAGCAATTTGAACTAAAATCGAGAAAATTAAACACATCGCAATAATTGCAATTGACAGATTGTCCACCTGCTTAAAGGCCAAACAAATCCCTAATGAAACTGGAATAATGGAAGCAACCAAAGTTTTGGGTCGAGCTGCAAGCAACCAAAGGCCTATTTTGCTATTCACTCCTACAAGAAGCTATTATCTAGTAATAGCCAATGGAAACCTAAAGTGGGTTCGGTACCGGTGAGATATTCGACGAAAACCATCATCTCCCTTTGAGGGGTCAGGAACTTTATATGGCCATTGAATATCGACCTGCAGGGCAAGAAAGCCATTACTCGGATGATGACGATGCCTATGCTCTAAGGGATATTGAGTACATTTAATCAGAAAATATCTCTCCCCTTCAGGAATCCATCGCGTAGACCAAGGTTGAGTCTCACTGCCTTTCATTCCTACTAACGATAAGGGTATATCAGATCTATTTATATAATTATTAAAAAAGACAACTATACTACTATCTGATTCATTTTCCCACCTATCCTGCATAAACCCCTCTACTTGGCTATCGGGGTCATTCATCATTGTTTTATTGAATTGCACAACCTGTTCAAATTCAACTCGATGTCCTTCTTTTGGGGCAACCAAAAGAATACTCCATCTCTTGTCGGCCAAATCTTGGGGGACTGGAGAAGAAATATTCAAAATTCTTTTGGTCCCCCTTTCAACAAGACTGAAACCCATCCTTTCAAGCTCCACCTGAACAGCATCAACAAGCCCGTAAGCTATGTTTTGCTCTCTTACTTTGCCAACACCCTCCACTCCCCATGGCAAAAAACCCAACAATCCACCAATTAAAAAACCGAACACCGCCAAGGCAATGACAACCTCCAATAAGGTGAAACCCTTATTCGAAGATTTCTTTTTTATTAAATGATCCATTCTTCTAAAACTTATTCAAAATCTTCCAGCTCCAAAACGGCAAAACCTCCGTATCTACGTAATAAAATTCCTGCTATTGCATTAGGATTGTCAAAACGCAAAGGCTTCCCCTCTCCAGTGGGGTTAGGCGCTCCTACTGACAAAACCAGTCTTGGTGCTTTCTGAATCCCTCCGCCCGATGATTCAGGAAAAACAACATTCCCCATCTGATCAAAAGCAAGGTAACGAAATTTACTTTCACCATTTACTTTTCTCTCTCCCTTAAAAGAGTCTGCAAGGGAGAAAGCTTCACCTGCTTCACTCCATACAGTAAATGCATCACTCCTCCAATCAGTTCCAATTTCAGATTTACCTTCTTCTTCCGGTACAAAGTATACCCCATCCGTCAGATATTTACCTTCTCCCATAACCAACCATTTTACTTCACCGTTTGTGGAACAAGTATCCTGAACAATAATCTCCATATAACGATGATATTTATCAAGATCCTCTTCCATATCATTAACTATAATCCGAGTCTCACTACCAGACAAAGCTGCTCTTGTCCGTGCCTGTTGAACATAGCCAAGAAGTTCGCGCTGTGCGGATCCCAATTCAGCTCCCCCTCCACCTAGCAAGGAAAATCCAATTAGACCCATCATCAAACCCATCACGGCCAAAACAATTAGCAATTCCAAAAGGGTAAAACCATTTGAATTTGCTGTCTTCACCTGAGGATAGATTATCAAAGCATTAAATTTTAATTCTCTTCTAAGTACTTACCTATATCCCACGAAAAAACATTTTCGGACTCGGTATCTCCAGTGTCATCATAAAGAACATAAATTCCCACTTTTTCTCTAATTACTGATATCTTATCCTTTGCAGCATCAACAATTTCTGAATCATTATCCTGCTTAAGTGCGTCAACAATTTCATCAACTGACGCACTATCTAACTTAATTATTCCATCCCCATCTTGGTCAACCAATACTCTTATCTTGGTTCCACCCCAAGCGTCAGCTAAATACCCATCTGGTCCAAATTCATCTTCTGAAAAAGAGTGAAATTCTCTACCTTTTCGATTTTGATCCCTTTGTTCGCTTCCTTGCTCAAGAGGTTGCCACTCGGATAATTCGGGTTCCCACTTCATCCCCTTTAATGCAATTATGAATGCTTCGTGATTAATCTCTTCAGAAAGCAATAAAGGTTTCCCCTCATCCTCCTCTAATAAAAAGGGAGGGAAATATTTATAAAATTCTTTGTACTGATGAAGTTGAGTTACCCAGCTACGAAAAACAGATTGGGATTTTTTGACTTTAGAACTGGTAAGTAAATCAAATACTTTAGGCCCAACCATTCCCATCAGAATACCAATTACAGCAATAACAACCAACAGCTCAATAAGCGTAAATCCACTTTTTTTAGATATTTTATTTTTCATAAATTTAATTACCACTTCCCCGGTTCAGAACTAGGAATATTATCTTGATCAATTACATCCATCATAGGCGTAGAAGACAATTCTTGATCAAAAACGGATGCTTGTCCGTCAGGCCCCTTCGAAAACAACAAAAAACCATGGTGCCCGTCTTTTCGGGGAAATTGATAAATATACGGTTCATCCCAAGGGTCCATTGCAAAAAAAGAATCCCCAGAATTGCCCCACCAATCTCCTTCCTCAGGAACGAAAACCTCATTTCTATTTCCACTGTTCTTTCCAAAAATAAGGGCATCACCTGGTAGAAAACTCTTCTTTCGCACCTCAACATCTAACATTTCACCATCTCGATCTAATACACCATAAAGAGAGAGGATAAGAAACTCTCCACACTTGATAACATCTTCTTGATTAGCGATAGAAGTCGTTCTCGGGTATTCTCCTGTTTCGCTTTTGAATTGATTTAACGCCAAAGAAAGAGCCTCAATCTGACTTTTAGCTTGTTTTTCATCTTGGGCACCCAATAAATAATCAGCTCCGGTGAACGTAATCCCTGCCAAAATTCCTATTATAACAATGACAACTAATAATTCAACCAAAGTAAAACCAGATGTGGTTAATCTTCTATAATTCATAAGGTCAGGATTACATTATTTGTCATTATCTTATTAATTTTGTCAACCTATCGTTTTTTCCAATCATTGGGTTATTAATTGTTAAAACCTGCCAGCAGTATTCTCTTACGAAAGTTTTTAAGTTCTGGAAAACCAATTAAAGTCAGGGAAATTGTATATACTATAATGCCCAATGGTATTGTTATGAGCAACCCGATAATATTATTCCATTTTCCGAAATAAAAATAACCCATTTGATTAAATATCCACAATGTAAAAAACATAACTAACGCAGAAATTACTATTCCTAGAAAAGAAAAATCTGAATGAAAAAATAATGCCTTCAATCCAAAAAGTTTTAACCTTGTAGCTAAATAAAAGAATTGAGCAAAAGCGGAAATTACATTTGCCCATGCAAGACCGAACATTCCAAAATACTCCATTAGAATTAGACTTAGAGATAAATTAATAATAAAACTAAAGATTGCCGCATTTAGAGGAACCTTCATCTCTTTCTGTGAATGAAATGCCTTCACCAAAAAAGCGGAAAGGGCGTAAAAAGGCAGAGCAAAGCAAGAAACTAGAAGAACTTCAGCGGCAATACTCACATCACCCTGCCCAAACTCTCCCCATTGAAAAAGAACACTTAAAATCAAATTAGCGAGCAAAGCCAAACCAATCGCTGCAGGAAGTGTGATTGCGAGAGTCAACCTGTAGCCCCGAGCAAAATATCTTTTGTATTCAATCGTTTGTCCTGAAGAAAAAGTACGGGAAAGTTCAGGAAAAAAAACAGTTGAAATCGAAAGGGCAAATACACCTAAGGGGAGTTCAATTAAACGAGCTGAAAGAAAAAGGTAAGAAAGTGCTCCTTCATGTTCCAAAGAATAAGCCAAAAAACGAGACACCATAATATTAACTTGTCCCACAGCAGCTCCAAAAACACCCACAACAAAGAGGCTTCTAATTTTTTCCATTCCTGGTGAAGATGAAAAATTAATCCGCCACTCCCAATCGGAACTCCATTTTAACTGCAACCAAGGCCAAAGCATTTGAAAGAACCCGCCAACCAAAACAGCAAAACAAAGAGCAGTGACCAATCTAACTTCTCTCCATGACATTACAAAATAACAGAATGCCAAAATCCCAATCATGGAGAGATTTAATATAATAGGAGAAAAAGCACCCGCAAAAAACTTTCCATGTGCATTTAACGCTCCAACCATAATCGCAGAGACACAAATTAAAAAAACATATGGGAAAACTATTGAATTTAAACTTAACCCGTTTATCCACTTTGGTTCGTCTACCCAACCGAAATGAGATGTTGCCCAAGAAAATAAACAAATAACCATGGTCAAACCAAAAAGAAAAACCATCAAGCGAGATAGAACTTGGTTTAGAATTTGTTGAGCCATTTCTATCTGCCCTGCTTTGATGTTTTCAGAATATACAGGAATAAAAGCTGAGCTTAATGTACCTTCTCCAAGCATCCTTCTAAATAAATTAGGTATAGTAAATGCCAGAATGAAAGCATCTCCGATAAGAGAGACCCCGAAACAAGTGAAAAAAAGAACATCTCGCAGAAGCCCAAGTAATCTTGATGTAATCGTTAGCCCGCTTACGAGCGAAACATTTCCGATTAAACTGCGCATCGTTAAAAGATACCCTCCATGCAATTATTGAAACCTTTTAGTTGTAAGAAATAAAGCAAGGCAGAATCTACACACATTCAGCTAATAGGAGTTTTGCTTCCTGTTCCGGGTCTTCATGCCCTTGCTTACGGGCAAGAATAATAGTTTGCTTCAATATAACACCAGCCTCATCTTTTTTCCCTGATTCAAGAAGTGCTTTACCTAATAATAAAGAAGCCAACATCCAATCAGTTCTTTTTTCAATACATATTGTCAGGTGAATAATTGCTTGTTCATAATTACCACTTTCAAAATAAGCCTGTGCAAGGCTAAAACGATTAAGAAGATTGTCAGGATTCCCCTCCAATTTATCAAAAAAGAGGGCAATTCGTTCGGACATATTAAACCGAAAATTTAGGAGATTTTAATACAAACTGCGGTCGAATTATCAGTTCCACCATTTTGATTAGCCAAATCAATAACTGAGTGAACAAAAGACTTAGGGTCCATCTCGTTTAACATTCTCTCGATTTCAGGTAATTCCACCATATTCGTGATCCCATCCGAACAGATTAAAATTGATCTTCCTGGAATCAAAGAAATTTCACCAATATCAACCTCAAAATCAATATCTTGGCCCATACAACGAGTAAGGGTATGCATGTAGTGCTCGGGCATATCGATGGCTGCTTCGGGGCCATGCTTGTCAATTAACTCATCACCTAAAGTATGGCATTTCGAGACTTTTTTGATACCAGACTCATCTTGGAGATAAATTGAAGAATCTCCCACATGCACGAAGACCATTTTATCTCCAACTTGTCGCAACCCAGAAAAAGTACATCCTATTCCATTCTCTCCTCCCACTATCGTTCCACACTCAACAATGTTATGATGTATGCTGTGTGCAAGAACCCGAAGTTCATGTTCAGTGGTACAATCATCAAGGTCATGAACTGATGTGTTATAAAATTGAACCGCTAGTTTACTTGCTAGAGCACCAAAGGGAAGTCCACCTACTCCATCCGCCACGGCGTAGATACCTTTATGGTCATCAAACAAAAAAGAGTCCTCGTTTTTTTCACGAACGAAACCGACATCACTGTGACCATGAGAGGCAATAATCATGCTTTAATAATAGAGTTGGGTTTAAGAATACTGAAAACAATTATCAATAAAATTCTATATTTTAATAATTATTCGGAAAGTTCAAGAGTGTTTTATTCATCAAAACAAAGATTTGGCAAAAGGTCACCAGAATTAATGATTTCATACTCTTTTTTGGGGAATTCTCTTATAAAATCCTTACCATACCCTTTTTTTAAGATTCTTGAATCTAAAATAATTAATTCTCCTAGATCGTTCCTAGACCTTATTAATCGTCCCATTCCCTGACGAAATCGTATTACTGCAGTAGGTAAAGTAATTTCCATAAAAGAACTTTTCCCAGCCTTGCTCAACAACTCAGACTTAGCCTCCAAAACTGGATGCCCAGGGTTCTCAAAAGGTAAACGTGTAATTATGACTTGCGAAAGACAAGGACCTTTGGCATCAAAACCCTTCCAAAAACTTTCCGCCCCTAATAAAAGAACATCCTGTTCTTCAATCATTTTTTCACGTAACTCAGACCGTGACAATCCTTCACCTTGTGCATAAACGGACCTACCGAGCTTTTTCCACCGGGGAAGTAAGTTATAATAACAGTGCTTAAGATCGGAATAATTTGTGAACAGAACCAATGTCCCCCCCTCAATGCTGGTTGCACAGGCATTTAAAACTTCGACCATATAATCAAGATAAGGAAGTCGATTACTAGACATAGGATCTGGGCAATCACTTAATATTCTGATTTGAAGGTTTGAGTCATAATCAAACGGAGAGTCAACAATACCTTCATCGACTAATTCGACTCCAATTGTGCTCCTAAAAGCTTGAGCACTTCCTTTACGGGTCAAAGTTGCACTTGTCATCAAGACCGAAACATCCCTGGCGAAAAGTTGCTCTCTTAAAGCCTTTGCAATCTCTAAGGGTGCACTCCTCAAATGAATAATCTGGTTTTGCTTCCCAGTTCGTTCTATCCAATACACTGCATTTGAATCCTTTAAATCAAGTACTTCAGCTAAGCCATTTAAGTATCCTTGCATGCGGCGTGCCTGATCTTTTAACTCCAATTTCAAAGACTCATCCTCTGTCAATTCACCTAGTTCAATAAGACTGCGGCATAATCTACTTAGGGGTGGAAAAACCTCCATCGGCAAAATTCCTTTTTCCATTAGGCGTATCCGATCTTTTTTACCAAGGGTATTCATGTGCAAGTATTGAAAAAAATCAGAAACGGCATGTTCTGCATTCTCTACCGATTCAAAATCTTTAGTCCGGCCCACTCGAGAAATTAAACCTTTTCTTTTCTTGGAATTATAAATCCTTCGGATACTCATCTCCAACGCCCATGAACTTATTGATAAACCAAGATGATCTCCTGCAACATCAGGCATTTCATGAGCTTCGTCAAAAACAACAAAGTCATTTGCGAACATGACCCCACCCTTATCATCAGGCGGTCCAAAACCAGCACCCATTAAGGAAAATAAGAGGCTATGATTAACGATCACCAAATCGGATTCTTCCACCTCAGCTCTCGCCTTTCGATAAAAACAATTTTCTGGCTTACATCTCTTTGAAGAACAAAGGGAAGAATCGGCACTGACCGCATCCCATACTGCGCCCATGGGTTGAGGAGATAATTCTTGGCGGATTCCCTCGATTGCACTTCCAGATGTGGCCCATTTTGCAATTCTTTCCAACTCTTGGCGTTGCCTTCCCTCGAATAATTCACCCTGCCCGCTTAAGGCACGATGTAAACGGGTAGTGCACAAATAATTAGCTCGCCCAACCAAGAGAGCACAACGAAAATCAATAAAGTCTTTTAAAGAAGGCGTCTCCTCCATTAATGTACGTACGGCAGGTATATCCTTATCCAGTAGTTGTTCCTGTAAGCTGATCGTATTGGTTGCCACGACACAGGGTCGCTTATTAATTTTAGAAAATAAAATTGAAGGGATTAAATAGGCCAAACTTTTACCCACTCCGGTTCCTGCCTCAAATAACAAATGACTCTCTTTCAAAAGGGAAGTAGCAATTGACTTGGCCATCTCATACTGCTCCGGTCTGTGTTCAAATCCGAGAACTTGCTCGAGGATTCCACCATCCTTGAAAATAGAATTTACAGTTGAAAGCAAATCGAAATCTGCTTCTGCAGCCTCATCTTCAGCAAAACGAATCATTTATGGCTTTAAAGTGGGCGAACAAATGGATTATTTCGACGCTCCCGCCCAACCGTAGTGTTTCCTCCATGCCCCGGGCAAATCTCCGTGTTTTCTGGTAATTTGTATACCTTGGTCTGAATCGAATGTTTTAGGGTTTCAAAATCTCCACCGGGAAGGTCTGCACGTCCTACACTGCCTTCAAAAATCACGTCGCCGACGAAACAAACTTTTTCTTCTTTAACCCAGAAAATAATATTCCCCGGGCAATGCCCTGGACAATGGAAGACATCAACCTTTCGACCAAATAAGTTTAAGGTATCTCCTTCCTCAACCCATTTTGTAATTGAAACTGGCTCAAAATCCATTCCTGGCATTGCGAAGGTTGACATAACACCAGGTTCCTCAAAGAGCATTTTATCAGCCCGATGTCCAATAACAGAAATATCACCTTTCAATAATTCAAAAGCTCCCGCCATATGATCCCAATGACCATGAGTCAACCAAAGCTCTTTTAGTTCCAAGGACTTTTCTGCAAGATAAGACTCAACAGTTTCTCTAGAATTAGGTGGCGCATCAATCAGTACAGCATCCGTTCCCCCATCCTCCCATATTAAGTATGCATTAGTACCAATCGGTCCGAGTTCCATTTTAGTAATTCGCAAAGAATTCATTCGGTCACTCAAACTGAACCGCTCATTCATTCCAAGCATATTTCTTACATCACTAAACAATAACGAGGGTAATTGATTAATTAAATTAATCATTAACATGAATTTTATAAATAATTATTGACAAAAGAATAATTAATACCCTGTAATAGTTAAGGTGATGTCAAGGATGGTGGTAGTTTTTGAATTTTTCCGGTTTATCCGGTTCAAGGCTCCTTTGGCACTTAATTCTAAACAGAGGATACTATGAAAGATGTAATTTCACAGGTACAAGAATGGATAAAGCTCGTTTCCCAACTCGGCATTGGACTAATAGCATTAGGGATAGTTGTAGAAATTGTGTTTGGTAAAGGCGCACTCTTTGGAGCAAGCGTAATTGAAAACCTGTCTCTAATTGTGGCGGAAATTGGTGGGGAGAATGGATTTGTTGGTTTGGTCGCGATCCTCTTGATTCTAGCGATTTTCCAGAGGAATCAATAGATAGTTTTAAACTTCTCAAAACTACTGAAATAAAAAACAAAAAATGGAGGGAATAAAAATGGAAAATGTAGCAAAAAAACTAAAAGACACCATCGGTGGTTTAACTGAAATTCTAATTGTTGCGATTGGTTTACTAGTCGTAGTTCAAGTAGTATTCGGTTCCGATGGAGAAAATGGTGGAATTGATATAATAGGAAACATTACCGGTGTGGTTGATTCCTTTATAGGAACGGGAGCGAGCTTAGCCAGCCTTGTTGCCCTATTGATCGTTATGGCGGTCCTAGGAAAAAAAGGCTAATATAAAAAACTTACATTAAAAGAAAAAGGGGCGTCAATCGCCCCTTTTTTAATGCTTATTAACAAAAGATTCATGCAATATCCCTCAACAGATGGAGAAGAATGAATTGTTCTCACTTTTTGAACTTAATGTCTTCTTCGTGAATTGAAAGAAAATCGCACTTAGTACTTTTGGGGTAATGTGAAAATAAAAACAGATGATCAAGTCTTCAGTCATCTATCATTACCTCTTTCATTTTCTAAAAGAAAAACCTGTAAGGATATAAAAGATTTTTTTTATTTAATGACCATTGGTCAGACATCAAAATAGTTTAGCAAGCACTGGACAATCGAAATATTTATCAAAATAATGTAAATATCAAAGAAACATAATTGGTTGAATTAATTTTACAAATGATTAAGTTTATAATATTCGAAATATATTTTTTAACGAAGATTTTTAAAGTAATATTTTAATCACATCAAGCACACTATGAACAAATATCTGTTGAGAGTTTTATTTTTTTTATGTTTTACCGGCCACCACTATACCACGGCATTAGATTCAAATTTAGAAAAGGTGATTATGGCTTACAACCAGGATAATCTTACTTTAATAACAACTATTGATGCAACCGACCGCTCAATATCAGATTTAGCTGGAATCGAACAATTAACTGGACTTACTTTAGCCGCTCTTAAAGAAAATTCTTTTTCGGACATTTCACCCCTTACATCACTTACAGGATTAGAAGATCTCGATATCAGTAGAGGGGGCAAAGTGAACTCCCTTAGTGGAATTCAAAACCTTATTAACCTAAAATCCTTGCGCATCGAAGGACAGAAGATTTCAAGCATTTCAGAATTAGTCAGCCTAAGCAATTTAACCTATGTTGATCTCAAGGAAAACTTTATCAATTTAGCTGACTCTAACATTCAATCACAATTACAATCTATCAGAAGCAAAGGGGTAATTGTTGATATAGAATATCAAATACCAATTTCAATTCAAAATCTGAGTGCTCAAAAAACAGCTCGTACTATTCAACTTGAGGAAAATATTAACGATCCAAAAACAAACTTTATTCACGGATTTGAACTTTTTCTAGACTTACTAGAAGATGAAAGCGGAGGGTCCTTAAAATCAGTTGCCATCAATGGAGGAGCCACTAACGAGCTTAAAAACTTTACACTTCCTGACCTGTGGAGAAACGATCTAGGCTATGATGATAAATCAGGTTTAAATTCATTCGCAGATTTGGATCAGCTTGAGGACTACATAACAGAAACCCTCCTTCCCAAACTTACGGAAATTAATTTTCACTTTAAAAAACTAGCCGACTCGACCGCGACTATTTCCCTAACTCAAGAGCTCACTGGCAGCGAGAATGTAATCACAGCAGATAATGGTGATGCGTTGGCCTTGATGTCAATTATTGAAGCGAAAAAAGGATTTTTTCAGTTCCTAACCAGTTATGAATGGGATTCTAATCTAAAAAATCTTGATGAAAAAGAAAAACAAGATCTTATAAACATGGAAACCATCTTGGATTCATCTAAAGATTTCATGAAATTAAAGACAGGGAATTTATTAAGCCAATCAAAAGAATCTTTCAAGAATGCTATCAACTACTACAAACAAGCTTCGGATAAAATGCGCTCCAGAATAGGAGATGAGAGACTATTCAAAATGGAAAGTTCAGATATTAACGAAGATGACCAGTTTATTGCTGATATTAATCAATTTCTTTCAGCTCTTGATCATCACCATAATCTCAGTGATGACGGAACAGAAGTAGATATGATTAACCTTGATGCACTCTTTTCAGGAAAAGTCGACTTGGCTAATCAGATTCCAGCAGCAGTTGGAAATAAATTTGAATCGGATGTGGTAAATGATGCTACATTTAGTAATTTAATGCCAAATTGGACTCCTGCGATCTTAAAAGCAAAAATGGCGGATGAAAACTTGGTCTCTTCTGATTCAATGGATGGTGCAGTTGATGTTCAAGGAGCATCGAAATGGAAACAAACGGGGTGGTTAGGTTATTTTTATATTCCTAATCGAACTGACCCGACTAAATTTTGGATGTATCACATGCATCTTAATTGGATATATTTTTCGGCAAGTTCACCTGCCGACATTTGGTTCTTTCGACAAACTAGCAACAATTCTGATGGCACACCAAAAGGAGCCTGGTTTTGGACAAAAAAATCAATCTTCCCGAATCTATTCAGGCAGACTGACAATGCATGGTTTTACCTGATGCCAAATGGTCAGGGTTTTAAAAAGTGGAATAAGACTTCTTTTTCTTGGATTGACGTAGATTTATAATCCTAATCAGTGTGGTTGCATGCCAAGAAATCTAATTTTAGCTACATTATTTCTTTTGGGATTTCCAACAATTTGGGCAAACCCCAAACTTTATAAATTTACGGAATTTAAAAGCTTTAATTCAGTTTATTACAATCCAGAGAGCGGAAAACCATCAATAAACTTTTCTTTTTCAGAGATTAAAAGAGAGTCTCCCAAAATTGGTTTTCTTAAACTCGCCATCCCCTTCTTTTTCATTGAAGATTTAAATGTTGTTATAAACTTAGAACAAATTGATTCTGAAAGATTATTTGCAGATTTGAAAACCTTTCAGCAAAGAGAAGCAATTCGATTTATAAGCGGAAGAAGAGTCTCTATTTTATTCCATTCCAATTTTAAAAATTCGGTTTCAATTATTGCTAACAGCTTAAAATTCACAAAAGTAGGTCAGTTTAAAGTAAGCGGAAAAGTTCAACTTCGCTTTAATGAAAAGGACTATCAAGAAAATTCCATTATACTTCACCTCAATGAAGGAGAAAGCGAAATTAAAATAATGAAGGAAAAAGGTATAAACAATCTTTATGTTTTTCATCCTTTCAAATCATTGCAAAAGCATTAGAATTGGACTATGAAAAGTTCCTACGAATTAGCTATGGAAAAAATGGGTGGTAATGACTCACCCCTTTCCAAAGAACAAAAAAACCAGATTGCTGAAATTGATTCTAAATACAAGGCGAAGATCGCAGAAAGAAAAATCTTTCTTGAAAAGGCTATATCGGACGCATTACAAAAAGAGAATATCGAAGAAGTAGATCTTCTCCGAAAACAAGTTGCTGAAGAAATTGTCTCCTTGGAAAATAAAGCCGACTCAGAAAAAGAAAAAATTCACGAGCAAAAATAACCCGTATAGCTTAGTTAAATTCAGTCTAATGCTGGGCGGCGTTTGCTTTTCGGTAAGATAAAATATAAAGCATGACTACAGGTACACCATAGTCCCCCCAGCGTTCGATCCATTCAAAAATATTTACTATTCCCATTCCCGTAACAGTATCTGCGGGAACATATAAAAACTCGGTAAATAACTTCCAAAATAAGGCTAAAAAGATTAAAGGTCTAACGGGTAAGAAAAAAATCAAAACACCCAAAGCAAATTCAGTATAACCAACTTGAGTTATAAAAGCTATATTTGCATTGACGCCAATCGATTGCCAATGATCGATAAGCATCTTCTTCTCGACTGCAAAACCAAACCCGGAATGCCCAATCAATAGAAGAGCCAAGCAAGCCTTGCAAAGAAAGAAAACGGTATCAATTGTGGAATCCTTAATCTTGGGTTCTTTGTAGGGTTCCAACAAGTCCTTGCGAGTCATAGCGAAGGCTCCTCCCATTACCAATAGAATAAAAGGAGGTCCCCAGTTGCCAGCCCTTTCCCAAAATTCCCATGTCTGCATTTTAGCGACTCTCATCGATTCAGTAGCCAATTGTACTATCCATTCTCCATCCACTTGAATTTTTTCAAGGTTTCCGGCAAGTGGACGTAAAATGGCAGTCCATAGTGCCCAAAGAAACATCCAAATAATAATCGAACGGTTAGGTTTTCTTAGTAGAATGACCGCCATCAAAATATCGAAGGCACCAATCAAAGGCTGTAACTTCCAAGCAATTTCAGGCTCAATTCCTTGGGAGGCAAAAAAAGGAAGCCACCCCGACTTGGTTATTAAACCCCAGGTTCCATGACCAATAAAACAAAGAGCTGCCGTTATTCTTAATGTCCAATGCAACTGGGTTTGTAAAATTTCTTTATCGCCAGAATGTGGACTAAATAAGCCATGAAAAAGGAATTCTTGAAGTTTCATCATTAATCTTCCTAAATGGATTATAAATTTAAGTAAAGGGCATACCTCAAAGGAAGTTGACTCGATAATAACATACCCTTTCTTTCTGAATATGCACTTTTTCTATACAAATCTATGGGCGACGCTTACTTTAAGCACTTGGTTCATTATTTCGCTTCCATTTCCTTCCACTGCTCAATTGATCGAACAAAACTGTGCCAAATTTAAAAATTTTGGAAAGTTCTACGAAAACCAAGATTCAGCAGGATTACAAAGTACAAAACTTTTTCTTTCCTATCAGCATCAAGTTGGCTTAATTGATGGAACAGATTCAAATGGTAAAAACTTTAATGACGACTTTGAAGAAGTACGCAGATTTTGGATGGGATTAAGCGGGAAATTTAGCACCTATTGGAAATTCAAAGTGGTCAGTCAACTATCTAACGATCGACACAACTATCCTGAAAGTTCGAGCGGTTCATATCGACAATGGGGTCACGAAACTTTTCGTGCTGCAAATATAACTTTCGACGCCGGTCAATTTTGGAACATTTCCAGTGTCGACAGTATGGAAATAGGTTATGGAAGAAGAACGGGCAGAATGGCTGATGAATGGCAAAGATCTTCAACTATGATCAACTGCCTGGAAAGATCCTCATTCTCCAATAAACTTTGGCTTTACGATAAGGAAAAAGGAAACCCCATGGCGACTTGGGTAAAATGGAAATCAGGCAAAAATACCTTTGACGCAGCGGTTTTTTCCGGAACTTATGATGACTACATTGGTGGATGGAGTGACAGTAAAGTCTACTATGCGTCATGGCTCGGCGATTTCTCTGAAACGAGTTCTTACAAATTACACGAATATTGGCTCTCCTACTACAAACAGGACGGATCACTGGAAGAGGACCAGTTGGCAGGAGGAAACGATTGGGCTATATCTTTCGTAAATCGTCTTGGAGATGGTCTATGGTCACTTCATTCAACCATTGCTTTTGGTAATAATGGCGAGCAGACAAATACCAACAGGGAAGGAAATTTTGGTGGGATTGTACTCATGCCAATGTACTGGTTAAAAGAGGATAAAATTAAATTGGTGGGCAGGTATCTTTACCAAGAGTCCGAACGGATGGAGGGGCTCAAACTTAACAGTCGCTATGCTCCTTTGGCAGAGACAAGGGATAGTGCGATTGATCTAAATAGTGGAAGGGGTGACGAGCACCATGCTTTATACCTAGGACTTAATTACTACCTTTGTGGAGAAAACCTTAAACTCATTAGCGGCATACAACACCAAAACCTAAATTCAAATGGCACCACTCAGTATCGAGGGTGGACTGCAGGAACAAGTTTTCGCATTTGGTTCTAACACATAGAGAATTTAACTTTACAATACTTGTCCTAGTAAGAAATCATCCATTCAGTGAAGGATCACGAGATTACTTAAACCGAATTTAGAAATACCTGAGCGATTTTTTTTAAACACAGACCTCTAATCTTTTTGTGTTATAATTAGTCTTAAATTTTATAATAGTTTCTTAACCCTAAAAATGAGTACAATGCTCAATATATGAAATCTCACGAAGTTTTAAAACAATCCGTTGAAGATGTGGGGGTAAAAACCATAGCATCTGACTTGGGGGTTTCCCCTTCCCTTCTTTACAAGTGGTGCCAACCAGGGGATGAACCGACCGATAGTGGAGCCACAAACCCACTAGACCGTTTAGCTAGAATCTTCGAAGCTACCGGGGATGAACAAATTATTTCCTGGCTATGTCAAAAAGCCGACGGCTTTTACTGCCCCAATCCCACAACGGAAGAAAATCCAACCAAAGATTTATTTGCTCATACTCAAAAATTGGTACGAGAATTTTCCGACCTGCTTCAGATCATTTCCGAAAGCAATCGGAACGATAGTAAAATTTGTGAAGAGGACAGTAAAAAAATCCGGAAGGAATGGGAAGAACTTAAGGGAGTGGGTGAATCCTTTGTTCATGCCTGCGAACAGGGATTATTCTAAAAAATTAATATTCAATAACCCAGCAATTATTTTGGGAGAAATGAGATGCCTCCTCTACACCGATCCACCTCTCCTTGTAACGATCGCCCCAAGAATCCGTGAATGCAATCTCCCCTGTTTCCTTGTTGTAACCATGAATAATGCAGATGTGCCGAGCCTCCGAAATATGAGGTCTTGGAAAGTTTTGTATTTCCTTGGTGGCTTTTTTTATTGTGTCTTTCCAAGAATCTAAACTCGCTCCTATTCGATCTTTGGTTCTGGCATTGGCAATTTGGTTAAACCTATCTGTTGAATGCAAACCCCATAGAATCGGAATACCAGAATCTATAAACTTCATTAATTCCTTGAATGATGGATGTCCCCTCAAAGACTTAAATGTTCGACCTGCAGACCAAACCTCTTTTTGTACGGACTCTACCAATGTAGGCGTATGGGTCCCCCCTCCAAGCCCAGTACTACCGGCCATTGCAAGTAAATACATATCTGCGGGGACTTCCATATACCTCATACAACGCTCAAATGTGGCTGGAACACAGTACCCTTTGGGTCCTTGGTCTACCATGGGAATATTCCGAATCACCACATCACCATTTCCACGTTTTTCTACATTTGCTCGATGAATCCTTCGAATGTGCATATCAGCCACCTTTCGTACCTTGCCTCTCGCATTTGCTCGCTCAATAGTATCAACTGCCAAACTAACAAAATCTCCTTCTGCAATAGATAATAAAAAGCTATGCCCTAACCAGTCCCACCTTGAAACCTTCCGCTTGGCTGAGCCTTGTCCATAATTTTGTCTTCTTGCTTTACCAAGTAAAGATTCCATCTTCTGGATTATTTTTTCCTCATCTCTCTCAATCCATTCATTGAGTATTTTGGGATCTTTGGTCACATCCCCCTCCTTAAAATGCTCCTCGCCGACTCCTGCTGAGGCAAAACAATCTCCCTTGTTCGCAAATACAAGAGAAATACCAAGTGTTGTTGATCGCCCACCATATAATGCCGCTGAATACGGACGAACCGAAGCAAACTTGTAAGTTGCAGGTGAATAGAAACGAAAGCTTTGCGAATTTTCAGTAGATGACTCGCTAGGCCATTTTAGGCGAGAAGCAACTTCACTTGGGTCGTCATCCCATAAGGAATTATCAACAAACAAAGCATTTCCTAAAATTGTATTAATTTCTTCAAATGAAATGCTAAGAGAATCAATACTACTTGACCCCAAATCATCATCTTTCCCAGAATTAATGTATTTCAAAATCATACCACGACTAGCCTCGTCAAAAATGTTAATAGACACCTGAAAGGATACTCCATCTGATCTCCTCATGTAGACTTTTTCTTCTTCTACTTTCAGAATGGTTGCTTGAATTTTATCTCCCCGGGTACTTGTCAAAGTTAGTATTTCCTGGGCAATGGAAAATTGTAATGTAAAACAAAATAGAATAATTAATCGTGTAACCATCTTTAAATTCGATCATAATAAATTTTTTTCGTTTAAAAAAACAAGGCTTTTTTATTACTTTCGTTCGGAAGAAGTTTGCAGTCAAACAAACGAATCTCTATTGTGTTTTACTTAATTACACTCCAACACATGTCCTCTGCATCTAATATTATATACACCAAAACAGACGAGGCTCCTGCACTCGCGACTTATTCACTCCTGCCAATCATTCGTGCATTCACATCGACTTGCGGTGTTAATTTTGAATCCAAGGATATTTCACTAGCTGGTCGAATCTTAGCTCGCTTTCCCGATTTTCTTTTAGAAAACCAACGCATTCCGGACTCTCTTTCCGACCTCGGGCAACTCGCGACACAACCGGAAGCTAACATTATCAAACTTCCAAACATTAGTGCATCCATCCCTCAACTTAAACAGGCAATAAAAGAACTCCAAGAAAAAGGTTTTTCTATTCCACTTTTCCCCGACGAGCCTAAGACTGAAGAAGAGAAATCCATTCGGGCAACATATGCCAAAGTACTTGGATCTGCGGTTAATCCAGTATTACGTGAAGGAAACTCCGATCGAAGGGTGGCGAAACCAGTGAAAGAGTACGCCAAAAAGAATCCTCACTCTATGGGTGAGTGGAAAGCCGAATCAAAGACCCATGTAGCCCACATGAAAACTGGCGATTTTTATGGCAGCGAGAAATCCACGATCATAGACAATGACCGTTTTGTTACCATCGAGTTTACTGATACAGAAGGAAATAAAGAAATACTCAAAAATAACTTATCGTTACTGCAAGGCGAAGTTATTGATGCCTCTGTCTTGAATCGTTCATCTCTGCGTTCATTCATTGAAGAACAATTTGATGATGCAAACAAACAAAAAGTGCTCTTTTCATTACATATGAAAGCTACTATGATGAAGGTCTCTGATCCGATTATTTTTGGTCATTGCGTGGAGGCTTACCTTGGCGACTTAATGGATGAGCATAAAAATACCCTTAAAAATGCCGGGTTTAATCCCAATAATGGACTCTCCGATTTTTACCGCGTACTCGATACCCTCGCCCCCAATACCCAATCCACCATACGAGACGGACTTACTGAACTAATCGAAAAACGCCCCCCGCTTGCCATGGTCAATTCCGATAAGGGAATCACCAACCTGCATGTCCCAAGCGATGTTATCATTGATGCCTCCATGCCCGCCATGATACGAACATCCGGACAAATGTGGGGTCCCGATGGTAAACCCAAGGACACCAAAGCGGTCATCCCTGACCGGAACTACGCCGGAGTCTATCAGGCAACGATCGATTTCTGTAAAGAAAACGGAGCCTTCGATGTCACGACCATGGGTAATGTCGCCAATGTTGGACTCATGGCCAAAAAAGCAGAGGAATACGGATCCCATGATAAAACCTTTGAAATCGAAAAACCTGGCACTGTCCGCGTGCTTGGGGAAACCGGAAATGAGTTACTTTCCCACTCAGTAGAAACCGGTGATATCTGGCGGATGTGCCAGACCAAACGAGTATCAATTATCGACTGGGTCAAACTTGCCGTAAACCGCTCCCGCTTGAGCGGCACACCGGTTATTTTTTGGCTCGATGAAAACCGTCCTCACGATGCCAACTTAATTCGGTATGTGAATGCCAAGCTCACCACCCTCGATACCGAAGGACTGGACATTCAGATTCTCGCCCCTATTGAAGCCACACGAGTCACCTGCCAACGCTGCAAGGATGGCCTCGATACCATCTCCGCAACTGGCAATGTTTTGCGCGACTATCTAACCGATCTCTTTCCCATCCTCGAACTTGGCACCAGTGCCAAGATGCTCTCAATCGTCCCTCTTCTTGCCGGGGGTGGGTTGTTTGAAACCGGTGCTGGTGGCTCCGCCCCCAAGCATGTGCAACAATTTTTACAGGAAGGACATTTGCGCTGGGATTCACTCGGAGAATTTCTTGCCATTGGTGTATCCCTTGAAGATATTGCCGAAAAGAAGGATAATAGAAAAGCAAAGATTCTTGCCGACTGTCTTAACCAAGGAATTGGCCAATTTCTTGATGAGAACAAATCGCCATCCCGTAAAGTCAACGAACTGGATAATCGAGGCAGTCACTTCTACCTCGCCCTATTCTGGGCCGAAGCATTGGCCACTCAGAACGATGACCACGAACTTCAAGCAATCTTTTCTCCACTCGCCCAGAACCTCCGCACGAATGAAGATAAAATCCTCTGCGAATTAAATGAGGCTCAGGGCTCCCCAGTTGATATTGGTGGGTACTTCCTCCCCGACGAAAAAAAAGCATCTTCTGCGATGCGACCAAGCGAAACTTTCAATCAGGCACTGGCGACAATCGCCTGAAAGAAAAAATAATAACTAGCCGACTAAGCAATATTCAATTCACTTAACCGGTTTTTAATTCCAGTTCCTGGACCCTTTTTCGAGGCCTCCCTTAAGTTGCGATCTTTCATTTTCCAATTGCATTTACCTGCAAAGCTTTCAGGAATCCTTCTCATGAAATACAATCCATTTTCCGTTCTCACCATTATCATTTTGATCTTTGGAACCCAATGCATGATCGCGAAGAAACCTAATGTTCTATTCATTCTCGTAGACGACATGGGTGCAAAAGACTTATCAAATGAAGGGTCCACTTTTTATGAAAGTCCAAACATCGACCGGATTGCCCGCGAGGGAATGAAGTTCACCCGGGGCTATGCCACCTGTCAGGTATGCAGTCCATCTCGAGCCAGTATTCTCACCGGGAAATATCCGGTCAATCATGGTATCACCACCTGGATAGGAGATTCCTCGAGTGAAGCATGGAGTAAAAGGGGTAGAAATGACAGTCACCTACCACCCGAATATGAACGCAGTCTCCGGGACTCCGAGATCACCCTTCCCGAAGTAATGAAAAACGCCGGTTATACCACCTTCTTTGCCGGAAAATGGCACCTCGGCAGCGAAGGCTCGTGGCCGACCGACCATGGTTTTGATATAAACAAAGGTGGCTGGGATGTGGGCGGTCCACGGGGTGGATTCTTTTCTCCCTATGTAAACCCAAATCTTGAATCCGGACCGATGGGACAATCCCTCACTCAACGTCTTGGTCAGGAAACTGCGGATTTTATAGAAAAGCACAAAGATCAACCCTTCCTTGCCTACTTGTCCTTTTACACCGTTCATGCACCTATTCAAACCACGAAGGATCTTTGGAAAAAATATCGAGACAAAGCCGAAAAAATGGGCCTGATCAGGAACAAAGAAAGATTTCTCTTCGACCGCCGTCTTAATGTCCGCCAAGTGCAGGACTGCCCGATCTATGCCGGGATGATCGAGCAGCTCGATCAGTCCATCGGTATTGTGTTGGCCAAACTCGATGAGCACGGATTGGATGAAAATACCATCATTTGCTTTACCTCCGATAATGGTGGCGTTTCCTCCGGCGATGCCTATGCCACCTCGAACTTACCTCTTCGCGGGGGCAAAGGTCGCCAATGGGAAGGGGGAATCCGTGAGCCTTTTTACATCAAGGCTCCCGGCATCACAAAGGCAGGCTCAAGGGAAGCAACTCCAGTAAATGGAATCGACTGGTACCCAACTCTTCTCGAACTCTGCGAAATCGAAGTTCCCCAAAAGCAAAAAGTGGACGGCGTCAGCTTTGTTCCTTTATTAAAAGGTAAAACGATCAAGGAACGCCCACTCTATTGGCATTATCCACATTATGGAAACCAGGGAGGCGAACCCAGTTCCATCATTATGGAAGGTGACTGGAAACTCATTCATTACCATGAGGATGAAAGAGACGAGCTTTATAACCTTGCCAGTGATATTGGGGAACAAAATGATCTCATCATAAAGCAAATTAATCGAGCCCGGCAGATGAGAAGAAAATTAGATACATGGCTTAAGCAAACCAAGGCCAAATTCCCTCAACTCGATCCTCGATTTGATTCCGCCAAAAGAAAAGCCCGTTGGGAAAACATAAAAGCTCAAGGAAAACAAAAATTGGAGAAACAGCACGCCTCATTTCTCGAACCTACCTACAAACCAAACAAGGATTGGTGGGGAAGTATGCTCGATTAAGCATAAAATCATTTTTTTTTATAAGCGCACTTTTTGTCATTGAGAGGTGAGAACGGAGGGAAGGACGCCGTAATCTACTGCATAAAATCAACGCTTTAGCAGAGTTTTTACGCTTACTGACTCACAGTGGACCGCCATGGGCTTTGCCCTCGCGATGACAAGGGGGTAAGGAAGTGTGCGATTTGATAACAATACACACTTTTTCATTGCGAGGAGAAAATGTAAATGACCGACGCGGCAATCCATCGTGTCCCGATGGACATGCACGACTTGCCGCTTCGTTTAGTGGTTCACAGTGGGTCGCCACGGGCTTACGCCCTCGCGAGGAAAAGGGTGAAATGCCAAACAAATCGCTGCTCTTATTTTAAATCAATAATTAAAAGCAAGCATTGTATTTGTAGCTAAACATCTTGTTGCTTTAGCCAACTGATCAATTTGGTTAATGCCCGAGCACGGTGGCTAATTTTGGCTTTTTCATCAAGTGAAATTTCTGCAAAGGTAGACTGACTTTCCAAAGGTTGAAATAACGGATCATACCCGAATCCACCGGCACCTTTTCGTTCCCTTAAGAGGATCCCTTCACAGGCACCGGAAAATGTCTTCTCCACCCTATCCCCGACCAAGGCAAGAACGCAACGAAAACGGCAGTTACGCTCGTCTTCAGGAATCCCGTCCATTTCTCTCAAAACCTTGTCATTATTTGCCTCGTCATCACACTCCAGACCGGCATAGCGTGCGGAGATCACCCCAGGACGACCGTCAAGGGCGTCGATTTCAATCCCACTATCATCAGCAAGATACCAGGCGTCTAACGGCCCCACTTCCCTAAGTCCATAGGCTTTTAGCAGGGAATTGGCCTCAAATGTCGAACCCGTTTCCTCGACTTCCGGCATGCCACCGGCCTCGTTGGGACCACAGACACGAACCGAAAGTCCGGCCAAGTCCAAAGCGGTTTGCAACTCGTTTAGTTTATGGGCATTGCCCGAAGCAAGATAAATTGTTTTCATAGAAATCCGTGGGTTAACCGATCTTTCCCCAACATGGCTTGAACCGGGTCACTGAGCTTATAATGATCTAATTCAGGAGCGGCTAATGCATCTGGTGAATCAAAAAACTTGGGAGAACGATAGCGAAAAAGGTAGTTAATTTCATTGGCCTCCAAAAGTGATTGTGCCAAAGATGGCCCCCCCTCACAAAAAACTGAATTTAGTTTAAGTTTATTCAATACGGCACGCAGTGAAGTCGGTAGCATTCTTCCATTCTTATCGGCTGCCACCTCAACTAATTGCACTCCTAATTCCTCAGCCCGTTGAACGCGTTGACTGTTTTTCAGCGAAGTAGTGGTCAAAATTAATGTGTGATCTGTAAATTGATCAGAATAAAGTTTCCGAGGAGTGACATCACGGGAAAGAGTGGAAAGCTTAGAATCAATAACCAATCGAACTGGACACCAGATCTCCCGGCCAATTCGAGCAGTAAGGGATGGATTGTCCGCAAGTACCGTTCCGGACCCCACACAAATTGCCGGAAAAAGACGACGCCAATTCATCATATCAACCCGCGCCTCGACTTCAGTTATCCGACTTGGATAACCGGCTCTCTCCGCGACCATTCCATTAGAGGTTTCTGCAATCTTCAGGGCGATTAGAGGGTTACCAGATTTAATTTGATGGTTAAATATAAAATTCAACCGGGTAAAACGGGTCTGAATACTTTCGGGAGCTAGGGTTACTTCAATTCCGTGGTTCTTCAGGATTTCCAAACCGTGCCCGGAATGTTCCGGGTTGGGGTCAAGACAGCAAACAATCACTCTCTTGATTCCCGATTGAATAATCGCGTTAGTACAGGGAGGTGTCTGACCATGTGTCGAGCAAGGCTCAAGAGAGATAAAAATAGAAGCTCCCTCCTCAGGCTTTCGCTCCAAATTCGAAAAAGCGACAACTTCAGCGTGAGGAGAACCGGCACGCTCATGATATCCTTCAGCAATAACTTCCCCGCCTTCCACAATCAATGCACCCACCATGGGATTAGGGTGAGTATTCCCCCACCCTTTAAGAGCAAGTTCGAATAACCTCGCATATAAAACATCTATTTGGGGAAAATCAGGCACGAGCAAGAGAAAGTCCAACCGGACAGTGATCTGAACCTTCTATTTCAGGTAATATGTAAGCATCTCGTATCGAGGTGGCAAGATCATCGGATACCACAAAGTAGTCGATCCGCCATCCCACATTCCGGGCTCGTGCACCAGCACGATAAGACCACCATGAATAAGCGTGTTCCTCCTCCGGGTGAACATGACGAAAGGTATCAATAAAGCCCTCAGCCAACAGGTTCGAAAATCCCTCTCTTTCCTCGTCTGTAAATCCGGCATTCTTACGGTTTGTTTTGGGGTTGGCTAAATCGATTTCCTGATGAGCTACATTCAAATCCCCGCAAAGTACAACGGGTTTGGAATGGCGTAATTCAATCAGATAATTTTTTAGGTCAGGATCCCAGGAATCATAACGATAGGGCAAACGGGAAAGGTCCCCCTTCGAGTTGGGTACATAAACATTAACCAAATAAAAGCTGTCAAATTCATATGTAATAACTCGACCTTCGCCCCCGTGCTTGTCATCGGGTAAATCCTCCCGAATAGAAAGTGGTTCCGTTTTGGAAAAAATTGCGGTTCCGGAATAGCCTTTTTTTTCAGCTAGATGGTAATGCCTGAATGGATAACCGAAATCGTCATCAGGAATCACTTCAGGATTTAATTTCACTTCCTGA
>JAOHKZ010000090.1 GCA_028101545.1 Opitutales bacterium
GTTGATAAGGATGCAGTGGGAAGAGGAGATGGGAGTAGTTGGCAAAATGCCTATACGGACTTATCAGTTGCATTGTTAAGTAAACATTCTTTTACGCAAGTGTGGGTCGCAGAAGGAGTCTATCTACCAGGTTCAACCAGAGCGGCAAGTTTTACGCTCCCGTTCAATACATCTGTTTATGGCGGTTTTGCTAGTGGGGAGAACTTTCTCGCAGAAAGAAATGCTTCTGCTAACTTAACTGTTTTATCTGGTGATATTGGTGTTACAAATAATGGAGCGGATAATAGTTTTCATGTTGTTGTTCCCTCTCAAAATTCTGTGCTAGATGGATTTACGATTAAGGATGGGAACGCCACCTATAATTTTTCAAATGACGACCGGGGTGTTGGAGCAGGTTTATATGCAAAATCTTCTTCTTTTGTTATCTCGAACTGTGTCTTTACTAATAATCAATCTTATCAACGAGGTGGAGGAGTATTTATCGAGGATGTAAATGCAACTTTTCAGAATTGTACTTTTTCTAATCATCTTTCAAACACAGGGGGGGCAATTGATATCAATAATTCTCGAATCACTTTCATTTCGTGTGAATTTACAAATAATTCATCCAAATTTGAGGGAGGAGCAATTTATTGGACTGATTCAAATGGTTCCATGACTGATTCGAATTTTACATCCAATGTGAATGTTGCTTCAAATGGTGGGGGAGGGATATACATGAAAAATTCTTCCCCTTCCGTAACGAACTGTAATTTTTCATTTAATCTAACCTATGCGAATAATCATGGTGGAGCGGTAAAGCTAGTGGGCTCGTCTCCTTCTTTTACAAATTGTTCTTTCGTCCAAAATAAAAGTAAGATTAATTCGGGTGGTGCTATTTATATAGATTCTACTTCTATTCCGACTTTTTCCAGCAATGAATTTCAATTTAATTCTGCTGAATCTTTCGGAGGAGCGATTTTTACCGAAGGTGTAAATCTCGAATTGAATAATTCATTATTTATTGGGAATTATGCTGATCTCGGTGGTTGTGTGGCAACTCAGGGTAATGTAGCTGTTTCATTTGCAAATACTAGGGTTTTAGGAAATGAGGCGAACTCAAGTGGTTCTTCAAGTGCCGGGTTTATTTATTTGAATAGTGGCGTGACTAGTTCTCTTTTTGTAAATTGTGTATTTTCGGGTAACAAATCGCATGGACGTAACGGGGTTTACCGCCCCAATGGTATGAGTCGGTTCGTAAACTGTACATTTTCTGGCAATCAAGCTCTTGCAGAAGGGGGAATTACTCTAATGTTTAGTGGCGATTCAATAGATATTAGCAACTGCATATTATGGGACAATTCTGGTGGTACAGTGAACGATATTTATGTGAATGGTGGATCCGCTACAGTAAATAATAGTCTCTTCAACCCAAGTCATTCAGATGGAACGATTTCCGGATCAAACAATATCAATAGTAATCCGCTCTTTACTGATTTTAATGGTTTAGATAATATTTTGGGAACTTTAGATGATAACCTAGTCTTACAATCGACTAGTCCGGCAATTGATGTTGGCTCAAATAGTGTTTCAAATTATGTAAATACTGATCTGAACGGTCGAACTCGTGATGGAAGTCCTGATCTTGGAGCCTATGAATATTCTGGAAACACCGCTCCTTCTTTTACTTCTATCTCGACACTCAGTGTTCCTGAAAATCAAATGTCTGTGATCGATGTTAATGCGTTTGATTCAGATGGAAACTCTTTGACATTTTCAATTACTGGAGGAAATGATCCATCTAAATTTCAAATTGACTCACAGACCGGGGTTCTCACATTTTTGACCGCACCGGATTATGAAAATCCTACGGATAGCGACGGAAATGGTGAGTATCGAGTAATCGTATCCGTATCCGATTCTGTTGATACCGTGACACAGGAAATTGTGGTCTCCGTTTCCGATTCGGTTGATGCTCTGGAAACTTTTACTGTGAGTGGGGGGCAGTCTTTCAGTCCGTTCTTCACAATAACTGACCCTACTGGAGCCGTTGTTGATTTTTCAACTTATGCTCTTCAGCGAGGTGCCACCTATTTTTTTGTAGCCTCAAATATTTCTTCTTCCCATCCATTTATGATTGGCGAATCAATCGGAAATCTTTCCTCCAGTCTAGTCAATGGTGGACCTTTGACTTCTTCGAGTCATGGGCAAAAAATTACCCTTGTCATACCATCTGAATTTGCTGGTCAATTGTTTTATTTTTGTACTATCCATTCTGGAATGAATCGTTTTTTTGTGCTTTCAAATCAAGCTCCAG
>JAOHKZ010000091.1 GCA_028101545.1 Opitutales bacterium
GCCGGGCAGAGTCATGTGGGCATCAGTTTTGAAATACCAGAGGTTACTACTCAGGAAATAGCCAACTGCACTCTTAAATTACTTGAGATATGCAGGGGGCAGGACAACCCGCCCAAGGTGTATTTGGCCTGTTCCTCCGAGATTTTTGGGAATTCTTCGGACTGTGCCCAAAATGAAAATTCTCCTCTCAATCCCACTTCTCCCTATGGGGTTGCAAAAGCCTTTTGCTTGCACACAGGACATATTTATCGGGGGTCGTATCAATTATTTGTCTGTAATGGCATCCTTTATAATCATGAGTCTCCACGTCGTGGAGAAAACTTTGTTACCCAAAAAATTGTTCGTGGGGCAGCATCTATCGCCCAAGGTAAATTAGATACTCTGGAACTTGGTAACCTCGAAATCGAACGAGATTGGGGATATGCACCCGATTATGTTCTGGGTATGTGGTTAATGCTCCAGCAGGAAACTCCCTCCGATTACATATTAGCGACGGGCACTACCCATAAATTATCTGAGTTTCTCGAAACTGCCTTTCAATACTTTGATTTGGACTATCAAAAATATGTCCGGATAAACAAAAAATTCATCCGCCCCAATGAACCCAAAAGACTCTGTGGAGATTCCTCAAAAGCAAAAAATATTCTTAATTGGAAACCATCTTTAAGTTTTAACGAACTTATTCACGAGATGTGCAAATCGGTAAAATGAAGAAATTATTCTTGAAAATAGGTTGTAATATTAAAAATAATCAATGTTAATGAAAGATCGTCCTAATACCAATCAAACAAACGCACTTTCAATGAAGGTTCTTAAAGGACCTAAGCAAATCGAGAGAGAGAAAACAGAATCCATTTGGGATCGTTTCCGAAAGTTGCAAAGCAGTCTTGCTCCATTAAGAAAAGGTAAGCAAATCAAAAGGGGAGTTTATCGTATCCGAGGAACTAGCATCGAGAGATCCTGAACCAAGCGATCTCATAAAAATCTGCAAGTCTCTGAACGAGCAGGGAGCAAAATATATTGTTATTGGTGGAATGGCGATGGTACTTCATGGATTCAATCGCGGAACGGAAGATATCGATTTGTTGGTTGATAAATTAGCGTCCAATATTGCCTTACTGAAAAAGGCACTATCCATTCTGCCTGACAATGCTGTAAGAGAAGTTCTCGATACTGATATTGCAGAATATGAGGTTGTTCGGGTTGCGGATGAAGTGGTGGTCGATCTTATGGGGAGTGCATGTGGAATCGATTTTAAAACAGCTGAAAGCCAAATTGAAGTGCATGAGATTGATGGGGTAAAAATTCCCTTTGCTTCAGCTGAACTAATGCTTAAGACAAAGCAGACCCTGCGAGAAAAAGATGAAATTGATCGTCTTTATCTTAAAAGAATTCTCGGACAACTTTAGCATATGCAATTTATTGATTTAAAAACTCGTCACCAATTAATAGCTGATAGGATCAATACCCGTATCCAAAAAGTCATGGATCACGGCCAATTTATCCTCGGTCCGGAAGTTAGAGAGCTTGAACAAAAACTTTCCGAATACACGGGTTCAAAACATTGTATTACTGTTTCTAGTGGCACAGATTCTTTACTTGTCGCACTCATGGCACTGGGCGTTGGGGCAGGGGATGAGGTGATCACAGTGCCTTACACCTGGATATCAACGGCCGAGGTGATTGCCTTACTCAGTGCAAAGCCTGTTTTCGTGGATATTCGCCCGGATACTTGGAATATGGATGAATCCCAAGTTGAATCTGCCATTACCGAAAAGACCAAAGCCATCATGCCTGTTTCCATCTACGGGCAATGCCCTGATATGGATGCCATTAATGCGATTGCAGAAAAGTATAATCTTTCCGTTATAGAGGATGCGGCCCAAAGTTTTGGGGCTTCTTACAAAGGTAAAAAATCTTGTAATTTATCAACCATAGGTAGCACATCCTTCTTTCCATCAAAGCCACTCGGTTGTTATGGTGATGGAGGAGCACTCTTTACCAATGATGATGAGCTAGCCGAGAAATTCCGTTGGATTCGTGTGCATGGACAGGAACGCAAGCATCACCATCCAATCCTTGGTCTGAATGGTCGTATGGATACCTTGCAGGCGGCTATTTTATTGGAAATCCTTGAAGTTTTTCCAAACGAAGTTATGAAACGTCAGGAAATTGGAGAAAGATATAACACTGGCTTAACCAATCTAAATGGAATAGACACTCCATCTATTGGTGAACACAA
>JAOHKZ010000092.1 GCA_028101545.1 Opitutales bacterium
TCCAAGATTATACTTGTGAAGAGATAAACAGGGTAATGAATATTAACTTTAACTCTGTTGCAAAAATAATTAGCTCACTTTTGAATCACTTTTCTAATAATAGTCAAATTCTTATAATGTCTTCAATTTCGGGGCAACGCGGTAGCTACGACCCCATTTATGCTGCTTCAAAATCAGCAATTATCGGTCTAGGCAAGTCTCTATCCCAAACTCTGACTCCGGTAACAAGAACGAACATTATTGCACCAGGGTTAGTTGATCAATCTTCTATGTTCAATGAGATGAAACCTGAATGCAAAGAATATCACGAAAAAAACAATCCCTTGAATTGTTTACTTAAAAAAGAAGCACTTGCAGAGATAATATATGAGTTAACCACTAAAAAATGGAATCATTTAAATGGAGCTATCATTCCCATCAATGGTGGATCATATGTCTAAATATATAGCGGTAATTGGTGCCGGAATTTTTGGTACTTCTATAGCAATTCGGTTACATGAGGATGGTCATCGCGTTAAGCTAATAGAAAGCCACAATGACATCCTCAAAGGAACCTCATTCAATAACACAAGAAGAGTTCATTTAGGATTTCATTATCCGCGCGATTTATATACCGCAAAACAAAGTTTTGCTGGCTTTAAGAGTTTTTACAAAAAATATAAGGAGTGTATCAAAACAAATTTTCTTAATTACTACTTCATCGCAAAAGAAAATTCTAAGATAAGTCTTCCAGAATATTTTGATTTCTGTTCGCGACTTGGTGCACCATTTAAAGTAATTACAAAAGAATTACCTGCAATGACTAAAAACTGTGAGGGTGGAATCAAATGTCCAGAATATGTTTATGACTGCGATCAGTTGAGGAAGTTAATTTATAAAGAGATCAATAAAAGTGATATAAGTTTAATGCTCTCAACAAAGGTTAAATCCATTAAAAAGAGTACCGATTATCGTCTCTCCTATGATAATGATAAGGATGAGGTTTTTGATGCCGTAGTAAACTGCAGTTATTATAATATTAATCAGTTTAACAAAAGCCTTGGGATTCAGAGCGAATCAACCCAATACGAGTATACTATCAATTTCGTAATCGACTTACCTATTCAACATATTGGCATAACAGTAATGGATGGCCCATTCGTGACCCTGCTGCCTTTCGGGAAACCCGGTCGATTCATATTATACCATGTTAAACATTCTGTCCTTAAAACTTTTATCAGTGCCAGGCCCCCGAAAGAATGGGAAACCTTAAAAACTTCCCCCACATCCTATACGGAGATAAATCAAATATTTGCCAAAACTATTGAAGATTCTTCCTATTTTCTTCCTATTTTAAAAAAGGCGACATTTGTTAAATTATTGGAATCGCCCAGAATGGTTCTTGCTAATAAGGAAGAAACTGATGCCAGACCCTCTATTCTTAATGTACCAATTAAAAACTACCTAACCGTCTTTTCTGGTAAAGTTGACCATTGCTTTACGGTCTCTAATAAAATCTCTAACTATTTTTCCAATTGATCTCAGCAATCATTCTTACTCTTAATGAAGCAGATGATCTACCAAAGTGCTTAGACTCCTTAGATTGGACGAATCAAAACTTTGTTCTTGATTCTGGCAGTACGGACCACACATGCGAAATAGCTTCATGCATGGGAGCGATTGTTTACAAAAATAAGTTTAAGGGGTTTGGCCAACAAAGATGTTGGGCAATTGATAACATTCCTGTTAAATCAGATTGGATATTGTTCATCGATGCGGATGAAGTATGTACCCCGAAGTTTGCAAGTGCTGTATTAGATGCCATTCGGAACTCAAAGGATGACACTGCGGGCTTTTATTGTTGCTGGAAACTAATGTTATATGGCAAATGGCTCAAATTTTCTGATTCTTTCCCAAGATGGCAGTTTCGAATTTTAAAAAAAGGAAAAGCTAGGTACCGAGATGCGGGACATGCCATGAAAGAATCAGATGTTCAAGGAAAGCTTGAATATATTAAAGAACCTTACCTACATTATGCTTTTTCCAAAGGTTGGACTTTTTGGTTTAACCGACATAACAAATACTCAACTTTGGAAGCAAAAGAAAGATTACAAACTGAATATAAA
>JAOHKZ010000093.1 GCA_028101545.1 Opitutales bacterium
CTAGGTGCTGGCCATGCCGGTAACCCAAGGCAGTTCCTCCTGCCAAAACAGTCGGGACATTCGCGTTCCCATGACTGTGTCCATAGGCCATTCCGCTCCCGTATAGACACTGCGTGGAATCAATCAACTTGCCGTGTTCATCCTCCACTTGTGAAAGCCGGTCAATGAAGTAGGCAAACTGTTCATAGTTGAAGATATCACTCTCGGTAAGTCGACGGAGTTGTTCGGGATCTCCATTGTGATGTGAAAGGGAATGCCTGGTCTGATTAAGGTTGATTTCCGGGATGGGTAATCCTTTGCCTTCGTCACCAGTACTGAAAGTGATTACACGGGTGATGTCCGTCTCGAAGGCGAGCACCATGAGATCATACATGGTGCGGAAATAATCTCCCACTTCTTGCTGGGGTACTTCACGATTTAGTTTCCTTGTTTGTGATTCTGAAATCCTTGGGCGGGGAATATCAAGCCAATCCTCTGCTCGTTCGGTCCTTACTTCCACTTCCCGAACGGATGTGAGATATTGATCGAGGCGGGACTTGTCCTCGTTACCCATTTCCCGATTGAGTTTACGGGCTTCTCCCAGCACAAGATCAAGGATACTACCCGTTTTCTTCAGTTCTTTTCTTTGCTGTTCAACCCCACCTTCAGGAGATGTGAAAAGCCGTTTAAATACTTCTGAAGGTTTTTTCTCCGCTGGAATGGCGATGCCATCTTCATTGTATGAAAGGGTTCTGCCGGTATTTCCCAGTGCAATGCCAGGAAAACGGGTGTGAGGTGCATGCTGTTGGGTAATGAGCTGATCGATGGAAACGGAGTTTCGTGCGGTTGGCCCCGCCTGAGCACCTGTTAACCACACAGGCTGACATCCATGATGATGACCGATGGCCCGTGGGTGATGCAGACCACTGATCGGCGTGATTAAATCACGATGGCGCTCCAATGGTTTTAGACACTTACTGAATTGATAATCATTTCCTTGCTGAAGGATTTGATAATCCAGGGTATTTACTCCGTTGGGAAGATAAATGAACACACTCCTGATTGGCCCTATTTTTTTTGCAGATGACTTGGCATGGAGGGGACGCATGCAGTCAAACATGGGCAAGGCAAGGCTCACCCCTAAACCTTTGAGCGCATGCCTGCGATTGATCAGCCAGTTTTGTTTTCTAATGTTCATGGTATCTGAGTCATCTTTTTAGAAATAGTGGGGAAGTAACGAATGATTCAAATAAATCCCTCATGCAAAAGTCTTTGTCTGAGCATGACCTGACAATATTTTCGATCGCCTCTCGATCATCTACGGTCATTGCCCGGCGTAGAGCATAAGTTGCCAGTTTTTCAACCACAGCATGGGCAATCGGTTCAAGGTTTTCGCAAAGTATCTTTTTGAATTCTGCAGGACCGGAAAAGGACCGACCATCAGGTAGTTTTCCGCTGGCATCGACATCGGGGTGTTTGCCTTGTCCATGCTGCACTTCTTCTATTAGACGCCATTGTCCCACTGCATTGTAGTTGTCAAAGGCGAATCCTAATGGATCGATATGCTTGTGACAGGATGCACAACTCGCATGAGTGGTGTGGGCTTCCAGTTTCATGCGAATCGTGGCTCTTGGGCTTTCAGGAGGGTTGGGCTCGATGGGATCGACATTAGGAGGCGGTGGATTTGGAGTCTTGCCGAAAATAGCCTCGGATACCCATACACCACGGTGAACCGGACGATGACGGGTTCCGTCCGAACTTAATGCAAGGGAGGCTGCCTGTGTCATTAACCCTCCACGGTTCCATTCGGGTTTTAGAGTTACTTTCTGGAATCCTGCCTTTGGAAGATCCGGAATTCCATAATGCAAAGCAAGCCTTGGGTTGAGTATTGACCAGGTTGAATCAACAAATTCTCTGACCGATAAATTCTCCCGAAAAACTGTCCGGAAGAATTGTGTGGTTTCCAAAGCCATACTTTTTTCGAGCCAGATGTCGTACTCTGGATATAATTTAGGGTCGGGCGGAAACTCGCCAAGTTTATTCAATTGCAGCCATTGATAGGGAAAAGAATGCATGAATCGCCCACTTTTGGGGTCGT